>JAYPEA010000036.1:0-17488 GCA_038125525.1 Burkholderiaceae bacterium
CCCTTTTGGAAGGCACTGAAGTCGGCGTAGATCTTCTTCCAATCGGCGTTGGTGTCGCTGAGTTCGGCGTAGCTCTTCTTAGCCGCAGCAAAGGCGGTGTCCATCACCGACTTGGGCAACTGCTTCAGAATCGTGCCACCGGCCAAAATCTGGGCCAGCGCCGCGGGGTTCCGCGCGTCGTACTTAGCAATCATGTTCAACAGAGCTTGCGAACACGCAGCACGCAAAATCGCCTGGTACTCTTTAGACAACTTGTTGAACGCGTCTTTGTTGGCAAACAGGTCCAGTTGTGGGCCACCTTCCCACCAGCCGGGGTAGTAGTAAAACTTGGCTACCTTGTTGAAACCAAGCTTAATGTCATCGTACGGGCCCACCCACTCACAGGCGTCAATGGTGCCTTTTTCAAGCGCTTGGTAAATTTCACCGCCGGGAATGTTGAGCGCGTTGGCGCCAATGGCCTTCATGATCGTGCCGCCAAAGCCACCAATACGCATCTTCAGACCCTTGATGTCGTCCATGCTCTTGATTTCTTTGTTGTACCAACCACCCATTTGTGCCCCGGTGTTACCGCAAGGGAAGTTCACCATGTTGTAGTTGTCGTAAAACTCTTGCATCAGCTTGCCGCCGTTGCCTTGCATCATCCAAGCCGAGCGCTGGCGTGCGGTCATACCAAACGGAATCGAGCAACCCAAGGCAAAGGCCGGGCTCTTGCCAAAGAAGTAGTACGGTGCCGTCACGCAGCACTCCACGGTGCCTTGCTGCACGCCGTCAACCACGCCAAACGCGGGCATCAGCTCGCCAGGCGCGTGCGGGGTAATGGTGAACTTGCCGCCAGTGGCTGCGCTCACGTACTCGGCGATGTCGTCCGCCACGCCATACAGAGTGTCGAGGGACTTGGGAAAGCTCGACGCCAGACGCCAGCGAACGCTTTCGCCGCCAGTCTGTACCGCCGGTGCAGCGGGTGCTTTGGCTTCCTCTTTGCCACATGCAGCCAGCAACCCAGCGGCGCCAACGGCCCCTGCTGTGGTAATGATTGAACGACGATCCATTCGTGTACTCCTCGATTCAGAGATTGAAATAAGAGCCATGATGATAGAGCAGGAAACGACACCCGAGCACTTGGCGCGCCCTGTGGATTTCCCGAAATAGGGTATACCCTAGATTAGTTAGGGCTGCTTGCAGCCGATGGCGTCAAGTCGGCAAAGCGCGCGCGTATTTGCTGCATCATGCCCTCAGCGTCGAGTCCAATCATGGCAAGCAGCTTGGCCGGGTCGCCGTGTTCAATGAATTGGTCGGGCAAGCCCAGTTGCAACACCGGGGTGTTCAGGCCGTGGGTTTGCAGCAGCTCCATCACGGCCGAGCCCGCACCGCCCGCAATCACGCCCTCTTCCAGCGTTACCAGGCCTTGGTGGGTGCGAGCCGCTTGCAGCACCAAGTCTTCATCCAGCGGTTTGACCCAGCGCATATCGGCAAGCGACCAGTCGTTGGCCTCGGCCAACGGCTTAATCACGTGCAGCAACGTGCCAAAGGCCAGCACCGCTAGGCCCCTGCCTTGTCGTTGCCACACCGCTTTACCGTAGGGCAGAGGCGTTAAGTCGGCCCCAGCATCAACACCCGTGCCACTGCCCCGTGGGTAACGCACCGCCACGGGGTTGTCCTGAGCAAAGGCGCTGCACAGCAGTTGGCGGCATTCGCGCTCATCCGACGGACAAGCCAGGCCCATGTTGGGCAGGCAACGCAGGTAAGGAATGTCAAAGGCGCCTGCGTGGGTGGCGCCGTCGGCACCCACAATACCGGCGCGGTCCAAGGCAAACACCACGGGTAAGTTTTGCAGCGCCACGTCGTGAATCAGTTGGTCGTAGCCACGCTGCAAAAACGTGCTGTAAATCGCCACCACGGGCTTAAGCCCCTCACAGGCCATGCCCCCGGCAAAGGTTACCGCGTGCTGCTCGGCAATGCCCACGTCGTGGTAGCGGCTGGGGAACCGCTTGGCGTACGCCACCATGCCTGAACCCTCGCGCATGGCCGGGGTGATACCCACCAAACGCGAGTCGGCCTCGGCTTGGTCACATAACCACTGACCAAAAATTTGCGAAAACGTGGGCTTGCCCGGCTGCGCCGGCGGCTTAAGCCCCACCGAGGGGTCAAATTTGCCTGGGCCGTGATAGGCAATCGGGTCGGCCTCGGCTTTGGCATAGCCCGCTCCCTTGCGCGTGACCACATGCAAAAACTGCGGCCCTTCCAGGTGGCGCAGGTTCTCTAGAGTGGGAATAAGCGACTCAAGGTCGTGCCCATCGATTGGCCCGATGTAGTTGAAACCAAACTTCTCAAACAGCGTGGCCGGTACCACCAAGCCCTTGGCCTGTTCTTCAAACCGCTTGGCCAGTTCAAACAGCGGCGGGGCATTTTTGAGCACGCGTTTGCCCACGTCTTTGGCCGCGGCATAAAACCGCCCGCTCATGAGCTGCGCCAAGTAGCGATTGAGTGCGCCCACCGGTGGCGAGATGGACATGTCGTTGTCATTGAGCACGACCAACAGCTTGGCGTCGAGCACGCCGGCGTTGTTCATGGCCTCAAAGGCCATGCCTGCCGACATGGCGCCATCGCCAATGATGGCCACGCAGTGACGGTCGTCGCCCTTTTGCGCAGCCGCCACGGCCATGCCCAGCGCCGCCGAGATGGAAGTGGACGAATGCGCCGTGCCGAAGGTGTCGTACGGGCTTTCGCTGCGCACCGGAAAGCCGCTGATGCCACCGAACTGGCGCAGGCTGCCCATGCGGTCGCGCCGCCCAGTGAGAATTTTGTGCGGGTAGGTTTGATGCCCAACGTCCCATACCAGCCGGTCATGCGGCGTTTGAAACACGTAGTGCAAGGCAATGGTAAGTTCCACGGTGCCTAGGTTGGAGCTTAGGTGCCCACCGGTCGAGGCCACGCTGTGCAGCAAAAAATCACGTAACTCATCGGCCAAGGCTGGCAGCTGCTCGCGCCGCAGTTGGCGCAGGTCACTGGGGTCGTTGATGGTGCTAAGCAAGTTGGCCATGGTGCAATGCTATCAATGTTGGCGTCGTGTAACCCACTGGGCTAGGCCTTGCAACGCCTCAGGGGCGGCGCAGGCACTCGCGTGCAAGGCACGCAAGGCCTCATCGGTCACCTGCTCGGCGTAACGCTGGGCCTTGTCCAAGCCCAGCAGCGCCACGTAGGTGGGCTTGTTGTGCTGCTCATCTTTGCCGGCGGTTTTGCCTAACGTGGCGGTGTCGGCGGTCACGTCCAGCACGTCGTCAACCACCTGAAACGCCAGTCCCAAGCGCCGCCCAAAGTGCGACAGATGCTCGAGTTGCGGCGCGCTGGCCCCACCCGCCATGGCGCCGAGCATGACGCTGGCGTGCAACAGAGCCCCCGTTTTGAGCGCGTGCATGTGCTCGAGAGCCGGTTGGGTCATGGCTTGCCCCACATGGGCCAAGTCGATGGCTTGGCCACCGCACATGCCCCCGGCGCCTGCCGCGGTGGCCAGCGTTTGCACCCAATGCAAGCGGGTTGCGGCTGGCCAACTGGCGTCGGCCCCCGCCAGCAATTCAAAAGCCAGCGTTTGCAGCGCGTCGCCAGCCAGCAGCGCAACGGCCTCGCCGAATTTCACGTGCACCGTGGGCTGCCCGCGACGCAACACGTCGTTGTCCATGCACGGCATGTCGTCGTGCACCAACGAGTACGCATGTATCAATTCCACGGCCACTGCGCAACGCAGCAAGCCGTCGCGCTCGGTGCGGCCTAGCGTGCGCAGCTCGTTGCCGCTTACGGCCTCGGCGGTGGCCAGCACCAGCAAGGGGCGCAGCCGCTTGCCCCCGCCCAAAACGGCGTGTTGCATGGCTTGGGCCAAATCGTCGGTGGCTGCACCGGGCACCCACTGGCTCAGCGCCTCTTCAACCGCAGGCAGTTGCGTGCTGGCCCACGGGGGCGGCCCCAATGCGCTCATGCCCCCGAGCCCGAGCCCTTGCCGTCGGCCTGGTCTTTCAACACCTCAACTTGGCTCTCGAGTTGGGCCAAGCGGACGCGACAGTAGGCCAGCAAATCGCTGCCACGCTGGTGCTGCGCCAGCAGTTCGTCAAGCGGCATTTGCCCGGTCTCCAGCCCGCGCACCAGTTGCTCCAACTCGGCCATGGCGGCTTCGTAGGTGGCGGGCTCGGCCGCAGGTTCAACGGCCGGTGGGATGGCGGGTTTTTTGGCAGGCATGAAACGATTGTAGAGGGGGCGGGCTAAAATTGCGGTTTTCGCTTATTGCAGCGTAAGGAGGTCGCGGCCGCGTCGTTTTGACAGCCGCACGTAAGGTGGTTGCCCCCGGCGCTGGGGGTCATGCAGGGGGTGACGTCCGTGTCCGATTTGAGCCAAACTTTCCCGCTGGCGCACAGCCAATTGCCGGTTTCCGCTTACTTTGACGAGGCGCTG
This sequence comes from Burkholderiaceae bacterium, assembly GCA_038125525.1. Classification (GTDB taxonomy): domain Bacteria; phylum Pseudomonadota; class Gammaproteobacteria; order Burkholderiales; family Burkholderiaceae_C; genus RS62. The sequence continues at coordinate 4,441 of JAYPEA010000036.1, forward strand.
CTGCGACGCGAAACCGAGTCGCTGTTTAAAACCGGGCCACGCTACGTGGGCCACGCCTTGGCCGTGCCCGAGGTAGGCGACTACTTTGCGCTGGCGCACGAGGCCAACGGCCGTGCCTTGGTGCGTTCAGCCTCGGGCATCGAGCTCATGAGCAACGTCTGCCGCCATCGCCAAGCCGTGATGCTGCAAGGCCGGGGCAACCTCAACACATCGGCCAAGGGCCATGCCGGGGGCAACATCGTATGCCCGCTGCACCGCTGGACGTACGACAACCAAGGCCAACTGCTGGGTGCGCCGCACTTTGCCCACGACCCGTGTTTGCATTTGCAGCGCTTTGGCTTGCGCGAGTGGAACGGTTTGCTGTTCGAAGACAACGGCCGCGACATCCACGCCGACATGGCCAACTTGGGGCCGCGCCAGGCGCTGTCGTTTGACGGGTACGTGTTGGACCACGTTGAGATGCACGCCTGCCACTACAACTGGAAGACCTTCATCGAGGTGTACCTTGAGGACTACCACGTTGAGCCGTTTCACCCGGGTTTGGGCAACTTTGTGGCCTGCAGCAATTTGCAGTGGGAATTCAAACCCGAGTACTCGGTGCAAACCGTGGGCATAGGCAGCCTGGGCAAACCAGGTAGCGAGGCCTACAAAACATGGCACGATGTGTTGCTGCGCTACCGCGACCAACACCTGCCCGAACACGGCGCCATTTGGCTCACCTACTACCCGCACATCATGATCGAGTGGTACCCACACGTGCTCACCGTCTCCACGCTTTACCCCACAGCGGTGGACCAAACCATGAACGTGGTGGAGTTTTTCTACCCCGAAGAAATTGCGGCGTTCGAGCGTGAGTTTGTTGAGGCGCAACGCGCGGCTTACATGGAAACAGCGGCTGAGGACGACGAAATCGCTGAGCGCATGGACGCCGGACGCCGCGCACTGGCGCAACGCGGCGTCAGCGAAGCAGGCCCCTACCAAAGCCCCATGGAAGACGGCATGCAACACTTTCACGAGTGGTACCGCGCACGCATGGCCGCTGCCCCACTCTAGCCCTACCCTCACACCACCGCACCTTGAACCCACTCCCCGATTTGGCCGCGCGCCAAGCGCGCTGGGTGCTGCTGGCCGCGCTGCTGTTTGCCAGCATGGGCGTGGCCATCAAATACGCGGTGCAGTACGTAGGAATTTTTGAGGTGGTGATGTACCGCGGCTTGGTGGGTACGGTGTTGCTGGGCCTTGCCATGCGGCGCGCCTCGGTGTCGCTGGCCACGCGCTACCCCGGCATGCACGCGTGGCGGGCCATGATTGGCACGGCTTCGTTGTCGTGCTGGTTTTATGCCATCGGCTACATTCCGCTGCCCACGGCCATGACGCTGAATTACATGAGCAGCATTTGGGTGGCCACCTTTGTGCTGGGCGGCGCGCTGCTGGCGCGTCGCACCACCGATGTGTGGCGCGAACACGGGCCCATGATGGGCGCGGTGCTGCTGGGGTTTGTGGGCGTGGCGTTGCTGCTGCGCCCCACATTGGCCAGCGACCAAGCACTTCCCAGCGCCGTGGGCTTGCTCTCGGGTTTGGGTGCGGCGCTGGCCTACATGCAGGTCGCGGCGCTGACCCGCTTGGGCGAGCCTGCCACCCGCGTGGTGTTTTATTTTTCGTTGGGAAGTGCCTTGGTCGGCGCTGTGGCGGCGCTGCCGCAAGGCTTGTCGTGGCCGGGTTTGATCGGCGCGTGGTGGTTGCTGTGCGTGGGTGCACTGGCCGCGGGTGGCCAGCTCGCGCTTACCCGCGCCTACGCCAGCGGCGCCACCATGCTGGTGGCCAATTTGCAGTACACCGGCATTGTGTTTGCCAGCCTGTTTGGTATTTGGCTGTTTGGCGACACCCTGCCGTGGTACAGCTGGCTGGGCATGGCGCTGATTGTGGCCTGCGGCATGGTGGCGTCCTGGCTTAGGGCGCGGCACAATGCGGCTCAACACCGCTCATCAACCTCGTCATGAACGCTGCCTCACCCCTCATCTCTGCCGACGCGTTGCAAACCCAGCTGCAAAGCACGCACCCGCCGTTGGTGCTGGACGTAAGCTACGACCTGCTGCAGCCCGATGCCGGGCGCGCCATGTTTGCCGAGCTGCGCATCAGCGGCGCGCAGCATGTGGACTTGTCGCGCGACCTCAGCGCAGCGGCCGGCGCGCCCACGGCGTGCGGCGGACGCCACCCGCTGCCCACGCGTGAGGATTTTGCCCAGTGGCTAGGCAGCCGTGGCATCACGGCCGAGACCGCCATCGTGGCCTACGACCGCAACGGCACCATGTTTGCCGGGCGTCTGTGGTGGATGCTGCGCTGGTGCGGCCACACCCACGTGCAGCTGCTCGACGGTGGCCTGGCCGCCTGGCAGGCCATGGGCGGCGAACTGGCCCAAGGCGAAAGCCACTGGAGCCCCAAACCGGCCACCTATGCCCTGGGTTTGCCACAAACACGATTGGTGACGCTGGATGAAGTGGCCGCGGGCTGGCCATCGCGCCAGCACCGGCTGGTAGATGCCCGCGCCGCGGCACGCTACCGCGGCGACACCGAGCCGCTGGACCCGGTGGCCGGGCACGTGCCCGGCGCGCTGAACCGTCCGTTTGACCAAAATTTCAACGACCAGGGGCGGTTCAAAGACGCGGCGACCCTGCGCGCGGAATGGCACGCCCTACTTGGCGAAGGCGCCACCGACGCGGTGGTATTGATGTGCGGCAGCGGCGTGAGTGCGGTGCCCAACCTGCTGGCCATGGAGCTCGCCGGCCTGCGCCATGGCGGTTTGTTTGCTGGCAGCTGGAGCGAATGGTGCCGCCAAGCCAACGCGCCTTGCGCCACCGGCGACGCGCCCGGCTAAGCCTGCGGCCCTAGTGACTGTGCGCGAGGCCCGCGGCCACGGCAATCAGCGCCACCCCAAACCCCAGCCAAGCCACTTGTTGCGCGGTTTGTTTTAAGCTGAGCTGGCGCTGCAGTTGCGGAATTAAGTCGGCCAACGCCACGTAAATAAAACTGCTGGCGGCCAACACCAGCAGGTGCGGCAACACCTCGTCAAACCGCAACAGCAAGCCGTACGCCAGCCAAGCCCCCAGCAGCGTGCTGCCGCCGGCCAAACTAACCTTGAACACCGCCGAGCGCACCGAGCGCGAGGCTTGCCGCACCACCGCCAAGTCGCCCATGTGGTGGGGTATTTCGTGCACCATCACCGCCAGCGTGGTTAGCCAGCCCAGGGTGGTGTCGGCCACAAAGGCCGAGGCAATCAGCGCGCCGTCGCCAAACGCATGCAGCCCATCGCCAAACAGTACCGCCCAGCTGCCTTTGCCCTCATGGTGGTGCGCATGGTGATGCAAATGGTGGTGGGCATGGTCGCGGTCGTCGTCTTGCCCGTGTCCGTGTCCGTGCTCATTTCCGTGTTCGTGCCCATGGTGGTAAAGCTCCACTTTGTCCAGCAAAAAAAACACCACCAAGCCCCCCAGCAACCACGCCATCAAATCCTCAACGTGCGACTGCATCTCAAGCGCCTCGGGCAGCAAATTTAAAAACGCCGTGGCCAGCAACGTGCCCGCAGCAAAGCTGAGCATGTCTCGGTTAAAGCGCGCCATCACGCCCCACGCCAGGCCAGCGGCCAGCCACACGCTTAGCACCCCAGCGCACAACGCGCCAAGCGTAATCCACACCCACAACATGTCTTTCTCCCTTCCAATGCGGGCAAGCGGCCCGCTGCGCGTTACACCACGCCGTGCTGGGCGAACCAGGCCAGCGCCCGGCGCCACCCGTCTTTGGCCGCCTCGGCGCGGTAGCTGCCCCGGTAGTCGGCGTGAAAGGCGTGTGGCGCCTCGGGGTACACCACAAAAGCCGAATCGGCTGCGGCGCGGTTGCCCGCCTGTCCCGCCTGCGCCAGCGCTTGTTTCATCTTATCCACCGTGTCAAGTGGAATACCGGTGTCGGCCCCGCCGTAAAGGCCCAGCACCGGGCCCTTCATTTGCGCGGCCACGTCCAGCGGCTGCTTGGGCGTATTGGGCGTGGCCTGCCCCACCAAGCGGCCGTACCATGCCACACCGGCTCGCACCTTGGGCTGATGCGCCGCATACAGCCACACTTGGCGTCCGCCCCAGCAAAACCCCGTAATGCCCAGGCGCTGGGTGTCCCCGCCGTTGGCCTGGGCCCAAGCCACACAAGCGTCCAGGTCGCGCATGAATTGCGCGTCGGGCACCTTAGAGACCACCTGTTTGATCAGGGTGGCGATTTGGGCAAAGCCTTGCGCGTCGCCGTGGCGAATGAATGGCTCGGGCGCCAAGGCCAGGTAACCCTGCTTGGCGAACCGGCGGCACACGTCGGCAATGTGCTCGTGCACGCCAAAAATTTCGCTCACCACCAGCACCACGGGCACGCCCGTTTTGCCCTGGGGACGGGCAAAAAACACGGGAATGTCGTCGCCGTCTGAGACGACGGTGATTTCGCCCGAATCCAACCCCTCGCTGCTGGTGCGAATGGTGCTTTGTGCCATCACCGGCAACACGGCCGCCGCAAAACCCACCCCTAGCGCACCGCGCAACGCAGCGCGGCGGTTGGGGGCATGGTGGGCTTGGGCATCGACGAGGGCCAGGGTGTCGTTCTGGGTATCGTTGAAGGCGTGGTTCAGGGTGTCGTTTGGTTTGTCCAGCATGGTCTGTCTCCGAGGGTTGGCCGCGTTGCGGCGAGTTTTTTTGGCGGGGTTAGTGCGCTTGCTCCCAATTGAGGCCAAAGCCCACCTCGGCCAACAAGGGCACGCGCAATTCGGCCACTTGGGCCATGAGTTGCGGCACGCGTTGCTGCACCCAGTCGCGACGCGCCTCGGGTAGCTCAAACACCAGCTCGTCGTGCACCTGCATCACCATGGCCACCTCGGGGCATTCGGCGTCCAGCGCCTGCTGCACCGCCACCATCGCGCGTTTGATCAGGTCGGCTGCCGTGCCTTGCATGGGCGCGTTGATCGCCGCGCGCTCGGCCCCGGCGCGGCGCGGGCCGTTGGGTGAGCGAATTTCGGGCAGGTACAGGCGGCGGCCAAACACCGTTTGCACGTAGCCTTGCTCGCGCGCTTGCTCGCGTGTGGTGTCCATGTAGCGGCGCACCCCGGGGTAGCGCTGAAAGTAGCGCTCGATGTAGTTTTTGGCCGACACGTTGTCAATGCCCAGGTTACGCGCCAAGCCAAACGCGCTCATGCCGTAAATAAGCCCAAAGTTAATCGTCTTGGCGTAGCGCCGCTGCTCGGTGGTTACGTCGTCGGGCGATACAGAAAAAATTTCGGCCGCCGTGGCGCGGTGAATGTCCAACCCTTGGGCAAAGGCGTCAATCAGGGCCTGGTCTTGGCTTAGGTGCGCCATGATGCGCAGCTCGATTTGCGAGTAATCGGCGCTGGCCAGCAAGGCCCCAGCCGGGGCCACAAAGGCCTCGCGCACGCGCCTACCCTCGGCGGTGCGAATGGGAATATTTTGTAAGTTGGGCTCGTTGCTCGAGAGCCGGCCAGTCACGGCCACGGCTTGAGCGTAGTGGGTGTGCACGCGGCCGGTGCGGGGCAGCGCCATGGCGGGCAGTTTGTCGGTGTAGGTGCTTTTGAGTTTGGCCAGGCCCCGGTGCTCAAGAATGGTGGCGGGCAAGGGGTAGTCTTCGGCGAGTTTTTCCAGCACTTCTTCGTCGGTGCTGGGCGCGCCTTTGGCGGTTTTTTTGATTACCGGCAGGCCAAGCTGGTTAAAAAAGATGTCGCCAATTTGCTTGGGCGAGGCCAAGTTAAACGGCGCCCCCGCCAGTTCGTGCGCCCTGGCCTCTAGTGCCACCATGCGCTCGCCCAACGCTTGGCTTTGCGCCTGCAAGGTGGTCGCGTCAATGCACACGCCGTGGCGCTCGATGCGCTGCAGCACCTGGGCCGAGGCCAGCTCCAACGCGTAAATGTCGCGCAGCGCGGGCTCGGCCTGCAGCTTGGGCCACAGCACGTGGTGCACGTCCAGGCAGTAGTCGGCGTCCTCGCACGCGTATTGGGCCACGCGGGCAATGTCCACCTGGTCAATGCCAATTTGCTGCGCGCCCTTGCCGCAAAGGTCCTCGTAGCTCAAGCCTTGGCGCCCCACATGGCGGCGCGCCAGGCTCTCGAGGCTGTGCGGCTGGTGCACCTCAAGCACGTAGCTTTGCAGCATGGTGTCGTGGGCCACGCCGCGCAGCATCACGCCGTGGTTTTGCAGCACGTGCTGGTCGTATTTGAGGTGTTGCCCCAACTTGGCGTGGTTGGGGCTCTCCAGCCACGGGCGCAGCGCGTCCAGCACGGGCTCCACCCCCAATTGGTCGGGCACGCCGGGGTAAGCGTGCGCCAGCGGAATGTACGCAGCCTGCCCCACCGCCCAGGCCACGCTGATGCCCACCAACGTGGCACGCATGGGGTCAAGGTGGGTGGTTTCGGTGTCCAAGGCCACCAGCTCGGCCTGTTGCAGCGTAACCAGCAGCTGCGCCAGCGCTTCAGGGGTGTCAATCGTTTGGTAACGCGGCTCGCCTTGCAAGGCGCTTTGCGGTGCAGCGGCGCTGGGGGCCGCGGCGTCGTTGGGGGGGGTACCCGCGCCGCCGTCTGCCTCACCCTTGCCGGCGGCCAAGCTGCGAAAACCGTGCGCCTGATAAAACACCTGCAGCGCGTCGTGCTGCGGCGCCTGGCGCTTAAGCCCATCCAGCGCCGGCCAGCCGGGCAAATCGCCAGCCAGTTCGCAGTCGGTTTTGATGGTCACCAGCGCACGCGCCGTGGGCAGCCAGTCAAGCGAGGCGCGCAGGTTGTTGCCCGCTGCACCAGGGATGTCGCTGGCCTGCGCCAGCAGCGCGTCCAGCGAGCCGAATTCGCCCAGCCACTTGGCCGCGGTTTTGGGCCCTACCTTGGGCACGCCGGGCACGTTGTCCACGCTGTCGCCCACCAGCGTTTGAAAGTCCACCATGCGCGCGGGCGGCACGCCAAACTCGGCCTGCACGCCGGCCACGTCACGCCGTTTGCCGTTCATGCTATCAATGACCACCACCTGCTCCGTGACCAGCTGGCTTAAGTCTTTGTCACCGCTTGAGATGATGACCTCAAACCCCTGCGCGGCGGCGTGCGCGGCCAAGGTGCCAATCACGTCGTCGGCCTCCACGCCCGGCACCGCCAGCACCGGCCAGCCCAGCAGCCGCACCACTTGATGAATCGGCTCGATTTGGCGCCGCAGGTCGTCGGGCATGGCGCTGCGGTTGGCCTTGTACTGCGCGTACAAGTCGTCGCGAAAGGTGGGGCCCGAGGCGTCAAACACGCAAGCGGCGTAGGCACTGGGGTGGGCCTTGTGCAGCGCCTGCAGCATGTTCACCATGCCGCGAATGGCCCCGGTGGGCAGGCTGTCGCGGTCGTTGCGGTCGGCGCGCAAGTCGGGCATGGCGTGAAAAGCTCGGTACAGGTAGCTGGAGCCATCCACCAGCACCAAGCGGCGTGTGTCGTCGGTCATAAGGGGTATTGTCCGTCATTACAATGCCCGCACGATGGCGGTTTTTACTTCGGTTGATACCCACGAGGCGGCGGCACTGTGTGCCGAATTGGGCTTGGGCTCGGTGCTTGCACTCGAGGGCATTGCCGGGGGCATTGAAAACACCAACTACTTTCTTACCACCGGCAGCGCCGAGCAGCCGCAAGCCTGGGTGCTCACCCTGTTTGAGCGGCTTAGCGCCGAGCAGCTGCCGTTTTACCTGCAGCTCATGCACCACCTGGCCGAGCAAGGCTTGCCGGTGCCCAAGCCCGTGGCCAACGCCCAAGGCGGGTTGGTGCACGCCTTGGCGGGCAAGCCGGCAGCCGTGGTCAACCGGCTACCCGGGCAAAGCAACCTGCAGCCCCAAGCCAGCCACGCCGCCACCATGGGCGGCATGCTGGCCAAACTGCACGTGGCCGGCGCCTCGTTTGCGCTGCGCCAGCCCAACCTGCGCGGCCTGGCCTGGTGGAACGAAACCGCACCCTTGGTGCTGCCCCATCTGGGGCCAGACCAAGCCGACTTGTTGCGCCACGAGCTGGCGTATCAAAACCACGTGGCCGCCAGCGGCGCCTACTTGGGCCTGCGGCGTGGTGCGGTGCACGCCGATTTGTTTCGCGACAACGTGCTGTTTGACGGCGAGGTGCTCACCGGCGTGTTTGACTTTTACTTTGCCGGCACCGACACCTGGTTGTTTGACTTGGCCGTGTGCGCCAACGACTGGTGCAACGGCGACGATGGCGCCACGCCCGACCCCGCCAAGGTGCAAGCCATGCTGGCCGCCTACCAAGCCACCTGCCCGTTTGGCGCCGCCGAGCGTCGGCTGTGGCCGGCCATGCAACGCGCCGCGGCGCTGCGCTTTTGGATTTCACGGCTATGGGATTTTTATTTGCCGCGCGAGGCCACGCTGCTCACCCCGCACGACCCGGCACCGCTTGAGCAACGCCTGCGTGCCCGCGTGGCGTTGGCCCAAACCGCCCCGCAGGAGGCCGCATGCACCTAAAGCCCACCCAAGCCGGCCAAGGCGTGCAGTGGGTGCGCGCGGGCCTGCGCACCTTTTGGCGCCAGCCGCTGGCGCTGGGCGGGTTGTTTTTTCTGTTTATTGGGCTGGCCTCGGTGCTGGCCTACATTCCCACACTGGGCAGCGTGGCGGCGCTGGTGGTGCTGCCAGCCGTCACGCTGGGCCTCATGAACGCCACGCGTTTGGCTGCGGGCGGGCAGTTTCCCATGCCCTCGGTGCTGTTTGCCGCGTTCACCCAGGGCAAAGACAAAGCCCTTGCCATGCTGCAACTGGGCGGCTGGTACACGGTGTTGTTTTTGCTTAGCATCGCCGCGACCATGCTGGCCGACGGCGGCACCTTTGCCGGGGTTTACCTGTTTGGCCACGACATCACCGCCGAGATGGTGCAAGACCCGGGCTTTCAGCTCGCCGCGTGGATCTCGATGCTGTTTTACGTGCCGCTGTCGGCGCTGTTTTGGTATGCGCCAGCGCTGGTGTTTTGGCACCAGGTCTCGCCAGGCAAAAGCCTGTTTTTTAGCCTCACGGCGTTTTGGCGGCACAAGGCGGCCATGCTGGTGTTTGCCGTGACGTGGCTGGGCGTGTTTTTGGCGGCCAGCGTGGCCGTAACGCTGCTCACCTTGCTCATGGGCGGTGGCGCCTTTGGCATGCTGGTCGCACCCGTGGCGCTGCTGCTGGCGGCCATGCTGTTTGTGTCGGTGTACTTTACCTACCTCGATGCCTTTGAAGAGGCGGTGCCGCCGCCGCCCGCACCCTAGCGACTGAGCCGGCGTGACTGGCCGGCCGTGGCATGGTCATCGCTTGAGGTCGCGATAAAAATTTTCGTGACTGCCCAGCAGAAGCAACAGCCGGGTTTTGGGATTCCACTCGTAAGCCAGCAGCATCAGCTGGTTGTTGCTTCTGAATTTATAAACGTAAACACCCAAAAGATCGCCACGCTTGGCCTCGCCCTGTCCCGGCGCGTTAAGGATGGCGTCCACGGCATCATCGACATCGGCTTTTTGGTTTTTTTGTAGCTTTTTGTAGGCCCGAGCAAAGGCCGCAGTTTGCAGCACCTGCACGGGCTTGCCCGCCATTTACTGGCGACCTTGCGGCACAAAAGCCGTTGCCAGCGCCGGGCCCTCTGCGCGGGCAACCAACAAGTCACGCACAAAATCGATGGGCAAGTCCGGATTGTCCAGCGCCGCCTTGCCCACCATGGCCCAAAACTCGACCTGTCCGGCAATGCTGCGCCGCTCGGCCAGCGCGTGTGCCTTGGCTTGTGCGTAAAGTTGGTCGTCGATGCGTACAGGCATACCCATGGCTTGCTCCTCGTGGTCGCTTGCTACTATTGTAGCAAATTGCATCGTTTTGTCGATTTGGTTGCGGCGGCCAGCGCCTATTGAATCGACGCTGACGCGTGCGCCGTTGCCCTGACTGCCGGCTTATTCGATGGGCGTGAGCTTGGCCACGGCCAGCGCCAGCCACTTCACGCCGTGACGCGCAAACGCCACCTCGGCGCGGGCTTGCGCGTCTTTGCCCTCAATGCGGCGAATCTCGCCCTCGCCAAACTTGTTATGAAACACCCGCATGCCAGCCTTGAGCGTGGGGCCTGCGGGCGTGTCGTTGGCCTGCTGGGGGTCGGGCTGGGCTTGCCACTGCGCCGACCACGACGGCGCGAGGTTGGCTCCGGCGGCTGACCAGGGGCGGGGGCCGCTGCCCGCTGCCACTTGCGCGCGGGGGGTGAGGTGCTTGACGACGGCTTCGGGGATTTCGTCCAAAAACCGGCTGCGCAGGTGGTAGCGGGTTTGCCCGTGCAGCATACGCTGCTGGGTGTGGCTAAGGTACAGCCGCCGCCGCGCGCGGGTAATGGCCACGTACATCAGCCGGCGCTCTTCCTCCAGCCCGTCAAAGTCGGCCAGCGCGTTTTCGTGCGGAAACAAGCCCTCTTCTAAGCCGGTGATGAACACCGCGTCAAACTCCAGCCCCTTGGCCGCGTGCACGGTCATGAGCTGCACGGCGTCTTGGCCGGCGTCGGCTTGGTTGTCACCGGCCTCAAGCGCCGCGTGGGTTAAAAACGCCACCAAGGGCGACATCACCTCGCCGGTGGTCTCCTCCCCTTCAGCGGCGCCCGTGGCGGGGGCCTGGTTGGCCGGGGCGTCCAGCCCAAAGCCTTCTTGGGTCACAAAGCTCTCAGCGGCGTTGACCAATTCTTGCAGGTTCTCTACCCGGTCTTGGCCCTCACGCTCGGTTTGGTAGTGGGCCAGCAGCCCGCTGTGCTCAAGCACGTGGGCAATGGTTTGGCTAAGCGTTTGGGTGGCCAGCGCTTCGCGCATCACGTCCAGCAGGGCCACAAAGGCGCGCAAATTGGTGCCGGCTTTACCGGGCACGGCGTCGGTGGCGTCGTGCAGCGAGCAGCCGTGGGCTTTGGCCGCGTCTTGCAGCTGCTCGAGGCTGCGTGCGCCAATGCCGCGCGGCGGAAAGTTCACCACCCGGCTCCAGCTGGTGTCGTCGTGCGGGTTTTCAAGCAGGCGCAAATACGCCAAGGCGTGCTTGATTTCGGCCCGCTCAAAAAAGCGCAGCCCGCCGTACACCCGGTAGGGTACGCCGGCGTTGAACAAGGCGGTTTCAATGACTCGGCTTTGGGCGTTGCTGCGGTACAGCACGGCCATGGCGTCGCGCCGCAGCCCCTCGCCGCCCAAAGCGCGCAGCTCTTCCACCACCCACTGCGCCTCGAGCAAGTCGGTGCCCGCCTCCATCACCCGCACCGGTTCGCCCGCCCCGGCCTGGGTGCGCAGGTTTTTGCCCAAGCGGTGGCGGTTGTGGCCAATCAAGGTGTTGGCTGCATCCAAAATGTTGCTCACGCTGCGGTAGTTTTCTTCGAGCTTAATCGGCTGGCCAATGCCAAACTCGGCCACAAAGTCTTGCATGTTGCCCACACGGGCGCCGCGAAAGGCGTAAATGCTTTGGTCGTCGTCGCCCACGGCAAACAGCGCGTTGCCCTGCCCGGCCAGCAGCTTAAGCCAGGCGTATTGCAGCTTGTTGGTGTCCTGAAATTCGTCCACCAAGATGTGCCGAAAACGCCGCTGGTAATGGGCGCGCAGTTCTTCGTGGTCTCGCAGCAGCTCAAACACACGCAGCATGAGCTCGCCAAAGTCGGCCACGCCCTCGCGCTGGCATTGCGCTTGGTACAGCTGGTACAGCTCCACCTTGCGCCGGGTATCGGCGTCGCGCACCTCAATGTGCTCGGGCCGCAGGCCATCTTCTTTGCAGCCGCCAATAAACCACTGCAGTTCCTTGGGCGGCTGGCGCTCGGGGTCCACGCCGTTGGCCTTGAGCAGGCGCTTGATGGCCGAGAGCTGGTCTTGCGTGTCAAGAATTTGAAACATGGCGGGCAAGCCGGCCAATTGGTGATGGGCGCGCAAAAACCGGTTACACAGGCCATGAAAGGTGCCGATCCACATGGCGCGGGTGTTCACCGGCAGCATGGCCGAGAGCCGAGCCTGCATCTCGCGCGCGGCCTTGTTGGTAAACGTCACCGCCAGCACCCCGCCGGGCGACACCTGCCCCGTGTGCAGCAAATAGGCAATGCGGGTGGTGAGCACCCGGGTTTTGCCGCTGCCAGCGCCCGCCAAAATCAGCGCGTGCGCATCGGGGGCCAAGGTAACGGCGGCGTGCTGCTCGGGGTTAAGCCCCTCCAGCATGGGCAACGACGGGGGCTGGACGGGTGGATGGCTTTGCATGGCAACCATTGTAAAAAGCCTACAATTGGCCACCGGGCGTCAAGCAGGCTTGCCGCCCGGTTTTTTGTGGGTCGTTTTTTTTATTGGATGCCGACCATGGAAATATTTGACTACGACAACGTGCTTTTGCTGCCGCGCAAATGCCGGGTACAAAGCCGCAGCGAATGCGACGCCAGCGTGGAACTGGGCGGGCGGCGCTTTCGCATTCCGGTGGTGCCCGCCAACATGAAAACCGTGGTGGACGAGACGATTTGCCTGTGGTTGGCGCAAAACGGCTACTTTTACGTGATGCACCGCTTTGACCTGGACAACGTGGCCTTTGTGCGCGACATGCACGCCAAGGGGGCGTACGCGTCCATCTCGCTTGGGGTAAAAGCGCCCGACTACGCCACGGTGGACACGCTGAAGGCCGAGGGCCTAGTGCCCGAATACATCACCATCGACATTGCCCACGGCCACGCCGACAGCGTGCGCGACATGATTGCTTACCTTAAGCAACACCTGCCCAGCAGCTTTGTGATTGCCGGCAACGTGGGCACGCCCGAGGCGGTGATTGACCTAGAAAACTGGGGCGCCGACGCCGTGAAAGTAGGCATTGGCCCGGGCAAGGTGTGCATTACTAAGCTCAAGACCGGCTTTGGCACCGGGGGCTGGCAGCTCTCGGCGCTTAAGTGGTGCGCCCGCGTGGCCACCAAGCCGATTATTGCCGACGGCGGCATACGCGAACACGGCGACATCGCCAAAAGCATACGCTTTGGCGCCACCATGGTGATGATTGGCAGCATGCTCGCCGGCCA
>JAYPEA010000037.1:0-15031 GCA_038125525.1 Burkholderiaceae bacterium
CGGCGTAGCCGAGGTTGATCAAAAAGTTGGTTTGATAGCGGCCATCAGCAAAAAATGCTTGGTTGACCTTGGCCAAGTCAAACCCGCTCATGGGACCGCAATCCAATCCCAGAGCGCGCGCAGCCATCATGAAGTAAGCGCCGCCCAAGGTGCCATTGCGCGTGGCCGTGGCCTGCGCCATGGCAGCATTGGCCTCAAAGTTGGCCTGCGCGCCCTCCACATGCCACACAGTAGGCATGAATTCATAAAAGCGCGTGTCGGTGGCCACAATCACCGTCACCGGCGCGCTTTGCGTCTTATCGGCGTTGCCCGGCATTAGGGCTGGCATCAGTTTGGCCTTAGCCTCAGGGGTTGTCAAAAACACGTACCGGGTTGGCTGGGTGTTCATTGAGGTCGGGCCCATTTTGGCCAAGTCGTACACCTGCTGCAGCAACGCCAAGGATACCGGTTGGTCGGTAAAGCCGTTGGCGGTACGCGCCTGAAGAAAAATCTTGTCAAGTAAAGAGTCGCTCATGAATTGGCTCGGTATAGATAAAGGGTCAACGAATACAGCACGTCGGCGGCGGGCGTAACACCCACCATCCGCGGCCAACGGTTGGGAACGGGCCAAATGGTACCGTCTGCTGAAATCTTTGCCAGCAAAAGGGGCTCTTACACCGCCCCAAGCCACCAACGCGTATACCCAAAGGTGCGCCGAACATGTGAAACATGCCGCGCATGAACCGGCGCGTACACTGAGTGGCGTGAGCCAATCCCACAGCCCCATCGCATGCCCTCGCTATCCATCCCCGACCCAAGCCTTGACCTCACCGTAAGTGGGTTGCAGCGCGACTACACCCGCGGCACGCGCACCCCATTGACCGTATGGCAGGATTGCCTGCAGCGTATCGTCGCGCACGACGGGCACTGGCGAAGTTTTCTGCATGTGGCGCACGAATCGGCCAAGGAACAGGCGCAGGCCAGCACACGACGCTGGGCGGCGGGGCAACCACTTAGCGCGCTTGATGGCATACCCGTGGCACTTAAAGACAACATCGACGTGGTGGGCATGCCATGCACGGCTGGCACCGAGGTGTGGCGCGAGCGCATGCCGCAAGCCGACGCCACACTGGTGAGGCAACTGCGTGCTGCTGGAGCGGTGCTGGTGGGTAAGCTCAACATGGATGCGTGTGCCCTAGGCGGCCACACCGACAATCCGCACCATGGCCGCTGCGACAACCCACGCATGCCCGGCCATAGTGTGGGCGGCTCAAGCGGCGGGGCAGCCGCGGCCTTGGCGGCAGGCTTTTGCGCGCTGGCCTTTGGTACCGATACGCTGGGCTCGGTGCGCATACCCGCAGCGTACGTGGGGTTGGCGGGGTTCAAACCCACGCATGGTGCACTCGATGCCACCGGGGTGGTGCCCTTGTCTCCCATGCTGGACGCCGTGGGCCCGCTGGCGCACCACGTGGCCGACCTGCGCCACGCGTGGCAAGTGCTAGGCGCAAGCCCAGCCGCCACCCCCAGCAACAAGCCGCCGCGTTTGGGCGTGTTGCTGCCGCACGACGCGGTGCTGGCCCCGGCCGTGGCACACGCCTGGCAAGCAGGCTGCGCGGCCTTGGGGGCCAGCACGCCACTGGTTACGCCGCCGCCAACGTGGGCCAGCCAGTGGCAAGCCGGCGCCTTGCGCCGACGCGCGCTGCTGGTGGCCGAGGCCGATGGGTTGGCGTATTGGCGCGCCCAGTTGGGGCCCAACTTAGCTGGGCTGGCACCGGCCACGCAAGCGATGCTGCGCTACCCCGAACACGCGGGTGCCTTGCGTGTGCAACAGGCGCGTGAGCTGCTGGCTACGCTGCGCGCGGGCAGCGCCGTGCTGTGGCAACACGCCGACGTGTGGCTGCTGCCCACCCTGGGACACACCGCGCCCCTGGCCAGCGCGGATATGCCCGCTGATCAGGCCGACTGGTGTGCCTTGGCCAATGTGCTGGGCTGCCCTGCGTTGGCCTTGCCGGCGATCGGCCCCGAGGGGCCAATTTCGCTGCAAGCCCTGGCCGCACCCGGCCGAGACCACGACTTGCTGCAGTGGGGCGAGGCGCTGGCTGCGCAGTGGAGCGCCGCTGCGGGCTGAGCCCCAAGGCGTGTCTTAATACGACTTGGGCATGCCCAAGACGTGCTCGCCGATGTAGGACAAAATCATGTTGGTTGAAATGGGCGCAACCTGATACAGCCGGGTTTCACGAAATTTGCGCTCAATGTCGTACTCGGCGGCAAAGCCAAAGCCGCCGTGGGTTTGCAAACATACGTTGGCCGCCTCCCACGAGGCGTCGGCCGCCAACAGCTTGCTCATGTTGGCCTGCGCGCCGCAGGCTTGGCCGGCGTCAAAGCGCCGCGCCGCGTCGTAGCGCATCAGGCTGGCGGCCTCTACGTTGACGTGTGCACGTGCAATAGGGAACTGAATGCCCTGGTTGTTGGCAATGGCGCGGCCGAATACCACCCGCTCGTTGGCGTAAGCGGCAGCTTTTTCCACAAACCAGTACCCATCACCAATGCACTCTGCAGCAATCAAAATCCGCTCAGCGTTGAGGCCGTCCATGATGTAGCGCAAGCCCTTGCCTTCTTCACCGATACGGTTTTCTTCGGGAATCTCCAGTCCGTCGATGAAGATCTCGTTGGTCTCGTGGTTGACCATGTTGCGAATCGGGCGCACCGTGATTGACTTACCCACCGCTTCGCGCACGTCCACCAAAAACACCGACAAGCCCTCGGTGCGCTTGGCCACTTGGTCAATCGGCGTGGTGCGCGCCAGCAGCAGCATGTAGTCCGAGTGCTGCAGCCGCGAGGTCCACACCTTTTGGCCGTTGACGACGTAGCGGTCTCCCTTACGCACGGCGGTGGTGCGCAGCTTGGTGGTGTCTGAGCCGGTGGTGGGCTCGGTCACCGCCATGGACTGCATGCGCAGCTCGCCCGCAGCAATTTTGGGCAACAGCGCTTGTTTTTGTGCCTCAGAGCCATGCCGTACCACGGTGCCCATGACGTACATCTGCCCGTGACACGCGCCCGAATTGCCCCCGGCGCGGTTGATTTCTTCCATGATCACCGAGGCCTCGATGAGGCTAAGCTCAGAGCCCCCGTAGGCCTCAGGAATCAGCGCCGAGAGCCAACCGGCCTCGGTTAGCGCTTGCACAAAGGCCTCGGGGTAGGCGCGGGCTTCGTCCACCTCTTGCCAGTACCGCGAGTCAAATTGCGACACAACACTGCGCACCCCTTCGCGTAGTTCGGGGTAAGCGTAATCCCATTCCAAAGCAGACACCGGTTTATCCTTCGTTGATGCGTTAGTAGCGTGGTGTGGCGTACGGCATGCCGCCGTCGACGTTGATGACCGTGCCCGAGAGGTAGCCGCACAACGGCGAGGCACACAAAACGGCCAGTTTAGCAATCTCATCGGGTTCAATCAGGCGGCCAAAGGCCAAGTTTTTGGTTAGCTCAAACCACCGCTCGGGGTCGCCTAGCCGTTGCTGGGCTTGAAACCGCATCAAGCCTTCCATGCGATCGCTACGCGTGGGGGCTGGGTTGATGCCAAAAATGCGCACACCGTGCTGTACGCTGGCGCCTCCCATGGCGCAGGTAAAGGCCATGAGCGCAGCGTTGCCCGTGGAGCCGCAAATGTAGTCAGCCCGTGGCGCCGCACCCGCTTGGCCGATGATGTTGAGTATCACGCCACGGCCGCGCCGCTCCATGCCAGGCAAGAACACCCGTGTCATGTGAATAAAGCCAAACACTTTCAAGTCCCAGGCGCGGCGCCAAGTGGCGTCGTCGACTTGCTGAATGTCGCCCCCCGGAATAGCCCCGGCGTTGTTGACCAATGCATCCACCTCGCCCACCTGCTCCAGCAGAGCCTCGGGCGCACCGGGCTGTGAGACATCGGCGGCCTGCACTTCGGGACGTATGCCGGTGGCTTGTTCAATGGCCTGAGCGGCCGCATCCAAGGACGCTTGGGTGCGCGATACCAGGATCGGCCGCGCGCCCTCCTGCGCGAAGGTCAGGGCAATTTGGTAGCCAATACCTTTTGAGCCGCCGGTGATGAGCACGCGCTGGCCCTTGAGTTGTGTGTCCATAAAGACTCCAAAAAAATTACGGGGCGGGCACCTGCGCGGCGTACCAGTCGTAAATGTCACGGCCTTGCACAAAGCCCACCGCGGGTGAGGCCATCAGCGTATCGAGCATACGCTCAAACGACTCAAACCGATGCGGCACGCCAATGAGGTGCGGATGCAGCCCAATGGCAAACACCCGCGGGTGGTGCAACGACTCGCGCTCAAACAAGCGCAAGGTACGCACCGTGCGCTCAAACATTTGCTCGGAGTCGTGTTTTTCAATGGCGTAGATGATGGAGTCGTTCACCTCTAGGTTGTACGGCACACTAAGCAAGGCTCCGTGCTTGGTTTGCATCCACTGGGGTACGTCATCCACCACCCAGTCGCATACGTATTGCACGCCGTGGGCTTTGAGAATGTCAGGGGTGTCGTGGGTTTCGCGTAGACCAGGACTGAGCCAGCCGCGCGTGGCCTGGCCCGTGAAGCGCTGCAATATGTCCAGCGACTGCTGCACCAGTGCGCCCTCATC
The DNA here is from genome assembly GCA_038125525.1 of Burkholderiaceae bacterium. Lineage (GTDB taxonomy): Bacteria > Pseudomonadota > Gammaproteobacteria > Burkholderiales > Burkholderiaceae_C > RS62. Next base: position 4,603 of record JAYPEA010000037.1, read on the forward strand.
GCCCGCGGCGTTTTGGGTTTTTTGATGCACGCCGTGCCCAATAAACTCCCATCCCGCCTCAAGCATGGCCTCGGCGGCTTGGGGGTAGGCCTCAATCACGCCGGCGTTGATGCTGGTCGAAGCCGTTAGGCCGCGCTCGGTGATGGCGCGCAACAAGCGCGGCAGACCCGCGCGCATGCCGTAATCGGCCCAGCTGAAGTTGGGCACATCAGGCACGGTCTCTTTGCCGTGGGGCGGCGTAATGATGGTGCGCGGCATGGCTGCATCAAACACCCAGTGCTCCACGTTGACCACCAAGTGCACCAGCACACGGCCAGCCGCGGCGGGCTTAAGGGCCGGGCCGCTATCAGAAAAACGGTAGGGCAGACGAGGGTTGGCCATGACAACTCCGGGCGGACGAGGGCAAGCCGCTTAGTTTAGTCACACGCCTTGGCACACGGCGTCACCCACGTGCATGGCCGCGCTGGGCCAGTGGGCTATGCTGAGCGCCTTTTGCCGCCTCACCCATGAGTCTCCCCACCTCACCGGCCAGTCCAGACGCCGTTTCGCGCGCGCTGCAACTGCTGGCTTTGGCCGGGTTTGTGAGCATGTTTTCGATGCGTCTGGGTGACCCCATGCTGCCGGTGTTTGTGCAGGATTTTCAGGTCTCCGTGGGCAGTGCCGCCCAAGTGCTGGGGGCTTTTGCCTTAGGTTACGGCGTGATGCAGCTGTTTGCCGGTGGCGTGGCCGACCGTTTTGGTAAATACCGCGTGATTCACCTGGCCACCGCGGCCTGTGCCGTGGCTGCGGCGCTTTGCGCCTTGGCGCCCACGCTGCAAGCGTTGTTGGCGGCACGCATGCTGGCGGGCTTTGCCGCCGGTGGCATTGTGCCCATGGTGCTGGCTTGGATTGGCGACCACGTGCCACTGCACGAACGACAAACCACGCTGGCGCGCCTCATGAGCGCGACCGTGCTGGGGGCCATGACGGGCCAGTGGCTGGGTGGCTTGCTGGTTAGCGTGGCCGGGTGGCGAGGCACGTTTGCTTTGTTGGCTTTAGGCTTTGCGGCCATTGCCGGGCTGCTGCTTTGGCGAGGCCCCACGCTGCCCGAGCCATTAATGGCGCGAACCACCCCGTGGCGCGCTGCCGCCGAGCACGTGCGCGCCATCGCAGCCCTGTGTCGCATGCCTCGGGCGCGCCGGGTGCTGGTGATTGGCGCCACTGAAGGGGCGCTGACCTATGGCGCCGCAGCTTTTTTGCCCAGTCACCTAACACACAACCTCAATGTGGGTGTCAGCGGGGCGGGCGCGATGGTGGCACTTTTTAGCTTGGGCGGATTGCTGTACGCGCGCAGCGCGCGATGGGTGTTGCCCCGCTTTCAACCACGAAATCTACTGCTGGCCGGTACAGCCATGCAGGTGTTGAGCTTTTTGGCGCTGGCTTGGCTGCCTGTTTGGTGGACGTTGCTGCCATTTTGCGTGATTGGAGGCTACGGGCTGTTCATGGTGCACAACCAAATTCAGGTGCAGGCCACCGAAATGTCGCCCCAGCGCGGCTTGGGTGTGAGCCTGTTTGCACTATCGCTGTTTGGTGGGCAGGCCTTTAATGCGGCGGCCGGAGGCTGGCTGATCGATTTGACCTCTGAGCGCATGCTCTTTTCTGTTGCCGCCGCTGGCGCGGTAATGGTTCTGATTTTGTTGGCGCGCCACCAATCACTGCCGACGGAGCCGCCTGCACATGGGTGACATGGGCTGACGCCGACGCGATGGTCACCGCCCGTGCATGGTGCTAGGATTTTTGCTCACCGTTAAGGAGACCCTCCATGCTGCCACTCAACGGACGCCGCGTGCTTGTTACAGGTGCCAGCGCTGGTATTGGCCGAGCCACCGCCCTAACCCTGGCGCGCGCCGGGGCCGAGGTGTTGGCCACTGGACGCCGCGAGGACGCCCTGCGCAACCTGCAAGCCGAGGCCGGCGCGCAGCGGGTACAAATTCTTGCCGGTGACTTGAACGATGCCGACTTTGCCGCCACCTTGGCCGAAGCCGCCGCGCACGTGGACGCCTTTGTCAACAACGCTGGGGTACTGCGCTACGCGCCGGTGCTCGAACTCACCGACGAGGACACCGCCTGGATGTTCCAAACCAACGTACTGGCCGCGTTTCGCATCAGCCAGGCGATGGCGCGGCACATGGTGGCCCGTGGCCGGGGGCACATGGTGTTCGTGACCTCCATCGGCGCGCGCGAGGTGTTTCGTATGGCCTCGGTGTACGCTGCAACCAAGCACGCCTTATCGGCCATGGCACGTGCCATGCGCTTGGAGTTGCAAGGCCAGGGGCTGCGTGTAACCGAAGTGGCACCGGGTATGGTGGATACCGATATTCGCGCCAGCAGCACGCACCCTGAGGTACTGGCCTCGCTGGCGGCGCGACGCTTTGCGCCACTCACTGCCCAAGACGTGGCCCAGGCGGTGCGCTACGCCCTAAGCACCGAGGCCCCATGCTGCCCCGACCTCATCGAGCTGCGCCCGCAAGGTGCGGCCTAATCCAAGGAGTCTGACCATGCCCGCCACCCCCAAAGCGACAACCCAGGCCAAGCCAGCTCGCGCCAAAAAAGCGCCACCCACCACCCAATGGAAAGACAAACAGCCGTTTGTCATTTCACATTACAAGGGGCAGGACTTCAAAAAAGGACTGCGCAAATACGCCGCGTACCGCGACTTGGGCATTGCCCAGGCCACCGCCGGCGCGGTGCAAGCGCATGTGATTAAGCTGATCCCCCCGTGCAAGCCCAAAGACGTCTCTAAGCGCCACTACCACGCGGTGAACTTTCAAATGATTTACGTGCTCAAGGGCTGGATGGTGGGCGAATACGAAGGCCAAGGCACGCAGGTAATGCGCGAGGGCAGCTGCTGGACGCAGCCGCCAGGCATCAAGCACACGGTCTTGGACTACTCAGACGACTGCGAGTTGCTGGAGATCATCATCCCGGCCAACTTTGACACGGTTGAGCTGTAACCACGCGCGTGGCGGAGCTGGCCGGGCCTAGCGGCCGCGGAACACCGGCTGGCGTTTTTCGGCAAAGGCCAGTCGGCCTTCCCTGTAGTCCTCGCTGTCAAAGCATGCCACGGCCATGGCGCGCATGGCGTCGCTTTCGGCGTGCCCCGCCAAAATATCTCGCATGGCGCGCTTGGCTGCGGCCACGGACAGTGGGGCGTTTTGCGCGATTGTTTGCGCCATGGCCTCGGCGTGGCCAAACACATCGTCACATAAGGCGTTAACCATGCCCGCGCGTTGCGCGTCTTCGGCCTGAAAAATCCTTGCGGCAAACAACACCTCGGCCAAGTCAGCCGGGCGCAATTGCTGCAGCAAGGCACGCACCCCGTCGTAGGCGTAGGCCAAGCCCAAGCGCGCCGCAGGAATACGAAACCGCGCGTCACGGCTGGCGTAGCGTATGTCGCAACTCAGCGCCAAGCCCATGCCGCCGCCAAAGCAAATGCCCGAAATGGCCGCAATCACTGGCATGCGCGCGCGCGCCAGCGCCGACTGCGCGGCCGCCACGGCTGCGTTGTACGACTCGGTGGCTTGCGCCGACCCGCGAACTTGCTCAAATTCACTGATGTTGGCGCCCGAGACAAACGCCTTGCTGCCGGCACCGCGCAGCACCACCACGCGCACCTGCGGGTCGGCCTCCAAGGCCTGCATGTGCTGCGCTAAGCTTTGCCACATGCCCAGGCTCATGGCGTTGTGCTTGGCTTCATCGTTGATCACCAACCACGCCACATGGTCACGTTGCTCACGGTCTATGCTTCCTGTCATCACACGACTCCCTGTTCGCGCAAGCGCGCCACTTGCGCCGCGTCATAACCCAATTCAGCCAACACCGCATCGGTATGCTCGCCCCAGGCCGGGGCAGGCTCGCGCACCGTCGCTGGGGTACGCGTCAGCGTCACGGGCTGCGTAATGTAGCGCGTGTGGCCACCACTGGCGCGCGGCAAGGCCTGCGCCACACCCAGATGCTGCACCTGCGGGTCGTCAAACACCTGCGCCATGTTGTACACCGGCCCGGCGGGCACGCCGGCTTGGTTAAGCTCGTCCACCCAGTGCGCCACCGGGTGCTGGTTGAATATTTCTTGCAACGCTTGATTGAGCGGCGCGCGGTTTTGTACCCGAAGCGCCTCGGTGGCGAACCCCGCCTGGGTAAGGCTGGCGGGCTGCTGCAACACCTCGAGCAAACGTTGCCACAAGCCCTCGCCGGTAACGCCTAGATTAAACGCACCGTCGCTGGCTTGAAATAACCCCATGGGCGAACTGGTGGGGTGGTTGTTGCCTTCTTGTTGCGGCACCTGGGCCTCGTTGAGGTAGCGCGCGGCTTGAAAGTCCATCATGGCAATTTGCGCGTGCAGCAGCGAGCTGTGCACCCACTGGCCTTGCCCCGACTGCTCACGCTCGAGCAAGGCCACCAACACGCCAATGGCCGCGTACAGACCGGCGCTTAGGTCAGCCACGGCAAGCCCGGCACGCACCGGCCCGCCTTCAGGGTGGCCGGTGACGCTCATCAGCCCGCCCATGCCTTGGACGATTTGGTCAAACCCCGGGCGAGTGGCGTATGGCCCGGTTTGGCCAAATCCGGCGATGCTGGCCAAAATCACCCGGGGATTCACGCGGCGCAGCGCCGCGTCGTCTAGCCCCAGGCGCTGCTTCACGTCAGGGCGCCAGTTTTCAATCAGCACGTCGCTGCGCGCAACCAGCCGCATGAGCACCTCGCGTCCGGCCTCGGTACGCAAGTTCAGCGTCATGGCGCGTTTGTTGCGGTTAAGGTTTTGAAAGTCGCCCTTGTCCCGGTTGGCAGCAAACATCGATTCGTTGGGGTCCACCCCAGGTGGGGGCTCAATGCGCAGCACGTCGGCGCCAAAATCGCCCAAAATTCGGGCGCAACTGGGCCCGGCGCGCACGCGCGATAAGTCCAAAACGCGAAACCGTCCCAGGGCGGTTGGCTCAGTCGGGGTGGTCATGCGCCGCATGGTACCGCCAGCGCCCAGCCTTGGGGAGGTTTGGCCTATCAAGCGCGCGACTGCGGTGCCGTGCCAAACTTCTCACAATGGGGCTGTTGCTGTGTTGTGCGGATTGCGCCATGCCCCTGATGCCTCCTGCCAGTCAAACCTTGCCCGCGCTGGTGCGCGAGCAAGCGCAGCGCTTCGGCTCGCACGAGGTGTTGGTGGACGCCAACGCCCGCCTAACCTACGCCGACTTCGAGCTGGCCGTTAACCAGTGTGCCCGCGGCTTGCTGGGCTTGGGCGTGCAAGCCGGCGACCGGGTGGCCATTTGCATGGGCAACCGCAACGAGTGGGTGGTGGCGGCCTTTGCCATCACCGCCATTGGCGCGGTCATGGTGGGGGTGAACACCTGGCTGAGCACACCCGAATTGGGCTACGTGCTGCGCCACTCGGGCACACGCACGCTGCTGGCCGAGCCGCGCTTTTTGCGTCACGACTACGCCCAGTCGCTTGCCGCCTTGCGCGCCGAGGCGCAGGGGCTGCCGGCGCTGCACGAGGTGGTGTGGGTGGGCGAGCCGCCCGCCGACGTTACCCCCGCAGACCTAACCTGGGCCGCCCTGCAGCAACGCGGTCAAAGTGTGCCCGCGCAGCAACTGGCCCAACGCAGCGCCACGGTGCGCCCCGAAGACGACAGCTTTTTGCTCTACACCTCGGGCTCCACCTCATTGCCCAAGGGCGTGGTGCTGCAGCACGACGCACTGATAGCCAACATGTGGCAAATCGGCGCGCGCCAGCACAACAGCAGCCACGACCGGCTATGGCTGGCGGTTTCGCTGTTTTGGGGCCTGGGTTGTGAAAACGCCTTGTTCAATATGTTCACCCGTGGCGGCTGCTTGGTGTTGCAGCCGCACTTTGACCCCGAGGCCGCGCTGGCGCTGATTGAGCGCGAGCGCTGCACGTTGTTTTACGGCACACCCAACATGGTCCAAGCCCTGCTGGATGTGCCGGGCTACACCCCGGCACGCCTCGCTAGCCTGCGCGGCGGCGCCACCATCGGCAGCCCCGAGCAAATCCAACGTCTGGTTGATGCCGGCTGCCGTGACATTTGCAACATTTATGGCCTAACCGAAACCTACGGCAACTGCAACGTCACCGACGCTGCAGAGCCCCTGGATAGGCGGCTGCGCAGCGTAGGCCCTGCGCTTGATGGGGTGACGGTTCGCATCGTCAACCCCGAAACCGAAACCGTGTGCCAAGCCGACGAGGTAGGCGAAATTCGGGTCAAGGGCTACGTCTTTAAGCGCTACCACAATGACCCCGAGGCCACGCGCGCGGCGTTTGATGCGGAGGGCTTTTTTCGCACCGGCGACCTGGGCTGGCTCGACGCTGAGGGCTACCTTTACTTTCGTGGTCGACTTAAAGAAATGGTTAAGGTAGGCGGCATGAACGTGGCGCCGGTTGAGGTGGAAGAGGTGTTGCTGCAACACCCTTTGGTGTTGGCCGCCTACTGCACGGGGCTGGCGCAAAACGATGATTTTGTGCTGGGCGCGGTGCTGGTGGCGCGCAACGGGGCCACAACCGATACCGAGGCGGTGCGCCGCCACTGCCAAGAGCGACTGGCCCGCTACAAACAGCCGCAACACATCGTCTGGGTCAGCGACGGCGAGCTGCCGTTGACGACGACAGGCAAGGTTAAAAAGAATCAGCTGCCTGAACTGTTTGTTCGGGTGGCCTCATCCCGCTAGCCAACAGGAGACAACGTGGAAAACTACGAGATTTACGCCATCAAATACGCCGAGCACGATCGCATGAGCGGCGCCAACTTCATCGGCGGCGACGCGCACGAGGTGCCCATGCCACTGGATTACTATGTGTGGCTCATCAAGGGTGCCACGCGCCATTGGGTGGTGGACACGGGCTTCTCGGCCGAAGGCGCGGCCGAGCGTGGTCGGCGCTTTTTGCGCTGCCCCAGCGAAGGGCTTGGGCTGCTGGGGGTGCAAGCCGACAGTATCTCGGACGTGATCATCACCCACATGCACTACGACCACTGCGGCAACTCGCATTTGTTTAAGGGCGCGCGATACCACCTGCAAGACAAAGAAATGCAGTACGCCACCGGCCGCTGCATGTGCCACCGCACCATGCGCTACCCCTTTAGTCTGGGCGACGTGATGGCCATGGTCGAGCGTTTGTACACCGACCGGGTGGTGTTTCACGACGGCGCCGAGGAAATTGCCCCTGGCATCAGTGTGCACCACCTGGGCGGGCACACCGCCGGACTGCAAGTGGTGCGCGTGCACACCGAGCGCGGCTGGGTGGTGTTGGCCTCGGATGCCAGCCACTTTTACGCCAACATGCAAGACGAGCGGCCATTTCCGGTGGTGTACAACGTGGGCGACATGATTGAGGGTTACCACAAAGCCTACGCCCTTGCCTCGTCGCCGGAGCACGTGATTCCGGGCCACGACCCACTGGTGATGAAGAAATACCCCGCCCCGCACAAAGACCTGCAGGGCATCGTGGCGCGGCTTGACGTGGCCCCAGTGGCTTAACTCAGGAGACCGTCCGAATGACACACGCTTTTTTATCTGATCCGTGGTTTGACGCGTACCGGCAACGCGTCAATGCCGACCCCGAGCTTGGCGCCGTTGGCGAGTGGTTTAGCACCACCTTTGGCGTGACCGCAGACGACGCGCGCCACGTGTTGCAGGTGGTTGGCGGGCAGTTGGTGAGCCACCGGCCCGCGCCGCGCATTGACGGGCGCGCGGTGTTTGGTTTTCGCGCGCCGCTGGCGACGTGGCAGAAGTTTCTCAGCCCGGTGCCGCCGCCGCTGCACAACGATTTTTTTGCCATGCTCATGCGAGTGCCTGAGTTTGTGCTTGAGGGTGATGGCCTGGTGGCCATGCAAAACGCGCGCGCCTTGCAGCGCATGATGAACCTGATGCGGGAGGCATGATTCATGGGAACCATTGAACCCATTCAAGGGCGTTACGTCCACACCACCATTGCCGGTGAGGCGCACCGAATTTACTTTGAAGAGGCCGGCCAGGGCATTCCTTTGGTGTGCATGCACACCGCCGGGGCCGACAGCCGGCAGTGGCGGCACTTGCTTAACGACGCCGACGTGACCGCGCGTTTTCGCGTGATTGCCTTTGACCTACCGTATCACGGACGCTCAACGCCGCCTGAAGGTTGGTGGCTTAAGAAGTACAAACTCACCACCACGCACTACGCGCAGGTGGTGCGGGGCTTTTACCAAAGCCTTAAGCTGGAGCAACCGGTGCTGATGGGCTGCTCCATGGCCGGGGCGATTGTGCTGCAAATGGCCGCCGATCACGGGGCCGAATTGCGCGGCATCATTGGACTTGAGTCCTCGGCTTTTGCGCCCGGGCGCTACAACGACTTTTTGCACCACCCGGCGGTGCACGGCGGCGAATTGTGCGCCAGTTACACCATGGGCTTATGCGCGCCTGACAGCCCCGAGTCGGCGGTACGCGAAAACTGGTGGTACTACGCCCAAGGCGGCCCCGGCGTGTACGCCGGTGATGTGAACTACTACAGCTTTGACTGGGATGCACGCGAGACCATCAAGCGCATTGATACCTCGCTGTGCAAAGTCACGCTGCTTACCGGTGAGTACGACTATTCGGCCACACCGGCCATGACCGAAGCGGTGGCTCAAGCGGTTAAGGGGTCGCGTTGCACCATCATGAAAGGCATGGGGCATTTCCCGATGATCGAGAACTACCCCGGCCTCAAACGCTACCTCATGCCCGAGCTGGATTTCATGGCCACCTGACCCAGCCGAAAGGTCTCAATCCACCTGCAGCCCCAGGCTGCCGGTGGTGCGTCGGGCTTGCAAATCGGTATGCGCCTGCGCCGCTTGGGCAAACGGGTACAGCGTAGGCGGTGCCACCTTGAGTGTGCCGTCACGCAACGCGGCAAACACCTCGTCGCTGCGGCGCTGCAGCTCGCTGCGCGTCTTGATGAAGGTAAATATTGACGGGCTGGTGACGTACAACGAGCCCATTTGATTCAAGCGAAACACATCGAGCGGCGGAATCGGCCCCGCCGGCGTGCCAAAGCTCACCAGCGTGCCGCATGGGCGCAAGCAGTGCAGCGATTGGTCAAACATGGCACCACCAATGCCGTCGTACACCGCGTGCACCCCTTCGCCCTGGGTTAGCGCGCGCACCTGGGCCACCATGTCGGCGTCGGTACTCAACACCACCGCCTCGCAGCCCAGGGCCAAGGCGGCCTGGCGCTTATCCTCGCTGCCCACCGTGCCCAGCACCCTTGCACCCAGCGCCTTGGCCCACTGCACCAGTAACTGGCCGACACCGCCCATGGCCGCGTGCACCAGCACCGTGCAACCAGGTCGTACGGCAAACGAATCTTTGACCAAATACTGCGCCGTCAGCGCGCGGTTGATGGTGGTGCCAATCAGCGGCAAATCAAACTCGCCCGGCACCCGAATCAAACGCTCAGCGGGCATCACCCGCGCGTGCGCGTAAGCGCCGATGGGCACATGTATATAGGCTACCTGGTCGCCCGGGCTTAGGCCATGAACCGCTGCGCCCACGGCCTGCACCACACCAGCGGCCTCTACACCCAATATGGCCGGAAACTCGGCAATGGGGTAACGCCCGCTGCGATGTTGAATGTCAATGTAGTTCACGCCAATGATGCGCTGTGCCACCAGTGCTTGGTCCGCGCCAACGGGGGGCAGCGGCGCATCCTCTATGGTCAACACCTCAGGGCCGCCGTGGCGGTGAATGCGCAGTGCCGTGGTGTGCGTTGCTGTCATGCTTGTCTTTTCCTCAAAAAAAAGTACCTGGCCGCGTGGCCAGGTACCGTGAGCTTAAACCGAACGGGAGGCGCTGCAGGCCGCCACCCCGTTCGAGGCATTGCCTTACTTCTTCGGCCAAATCGGAGCGGCCGTGGCAAACTCAGCCGGCGCCACCACCACGGGGACACCGTTTTGCCATTGCGTAATCACCAACTGTGCACCCTTGCGACGACCTTTTTCGTCCCAAGCCACACGGCCACCAGGGAAGAACTTCGCCGGGCCAGAGGTGGTGTCCATACTACGGATTGCATTGGCGACGCCAACTTTATCCGAACACTTACACGCTTCCATGGCTTCTTTGAAGATCCACATGTCGCCGTAGGTAGACGCAGGATCCTGCCCCATCCACGGCTCGTTCTTACGCTTGGCGAACTCGGCGGCTAGCTTCTCCATGCCTTTACCTGCATGGTTAGCCGAGATGTTCATCATGCCTTCGATCTTCTCTTTGCCAATGATGTTGAGCACATCTGGCGAGTTCAGGGTGCCGTTGTTGCCCATCGCTGGCAAGCGGCCCTTGCCCAGGCCCATCTCGGTCATCTTGTCCAAGAAAATTTTGTAATCCGACAAGGGGGTCAAAATCAGGAACAAGGCATCAGGACGGGTCTGGC
>JAYPEA010000037.1:15131-17451 GCA_038125525.1 Burkholderiaceae bacterium
TTGTAATCCGACAAGGGGGTCAAAATCAGGAACAAGGCATCAGGACGGGTCTGGCGCAGCTTTTGCACTGGTGCACTGGCGTCCGACAGCGGTGGCGTGTAGATCTCGGTGTACACACTCTCTACACCCAGGCGCTTGAGCAAATCGCCTTCACGCATGGGCTTGGTAAAGCCCATGGGCGCAGCGGTGTTGTCCTGAACAATTGCCACCTTCTTCACGTCAACCCCGGCGCGACGGCCCAGATCAATCAACGCCGAGGCGCCACCCTCAGACATCGAGCTGGCAATGGGCGAGGTTTGGAAGATGTACTTGAAGCCCCGGTCAGTAATTTGGCCAGAGAAGGACAGCGTAAGCATAGGCAATTGCTCGCGCTCGGTTACCTCAGTAATGGCCAAGGTAAACGAAGACAACCATGAACCGGTAGCCCCCGAGAGGTTAGGGTACTGCGAAATCATGCGCTGCGCGGCGTTACGTGCCGTCTCGGGCTTGTCGCCGGCGTCCACCGAATGCAGCTTCATTTTGGCGCCACCCAGCGCCTTGATGCCGCCAGCGGCGTTGATGTCCTCAATGGCCATCTCTGCACCTTTGCGCATCAGGTCGCCTGAGCGGGCCCACGGTCCTGTTAGCGGCGCAATGAGCGCCACCTCAACCTCTTTGGCTTGCGCCTGAATCGGCTGCACGCCAGCCACCATGGCCGCACAGGCGGCCACCGTGCTTAACAGCACGCGTCGTTTTGTCACTTTTGCCATGTCAAGTCTCCTTTTTTGGCCAAATAAACCTACAACCCCAAGTACACGCTTCTGACGGTCTCATCCTTCATCAGCGTCTCGGGCGTACCCTCTAACGCGATACGCCCTGACTGCAGCACGTAGCCGTAATCACAAGACGCCAACGCCTCTGCCACCCGCTGCTCAACCAGCAGAATGGCGATATCGGTGTTTTTGTGGATCTCTTCGATACGCTCAAAAATCATGTCCGTGATTTTTGGCGCCAGTCCCATGGAGGGTTCATCCAGCATAAGCAATTTCGGCGCAGACATCAAACCACGCCCAATGGCAACCATTTGTTGCTCGCCGCCAGACAGCGTGCCAGCCAACTGATTGCGCCGCTCCCCAAGCACGGGAAACAAGGTCAGCACTTGGTCGAGATTGCGGCTCCACTGCTGTTTTGCGGCTGCGGTTTGCGCGCCCATCTCTAGGTTCTCAAGTACCGAGAGTTCCTTGAACATTTGTCGCCCTTCGGGCACGTGCGCAATGCCCAACTCGGGCCGCTTGGCCGCCGGGAGCGCCATGATGCTTTGCCCCTGCCACTGAATGTCGCCCTGCGCGGCCGTGACGGTACCAGAAATACTCTTAAACAGCGTGGTTTTGCCCGCACCGTTAGGGCCCACAATGGCGACAAACTGGCCAGCTTCGACGCCAATGGTAACGTTATCAAGCGCCTTCAAGCCACCGTAAGCGGTGTGGAGTCCGTTAATGGTTAGCATGTTCCATCCATTTCTTGCCCAGGTAGGCCTCGACTACCTCAGGGTTTCGCGTAACCTCCTCTGGCGCACCACTGGCCAGCACCGAGCCATGATCCAGCACCACAAAGCGGTCAACCAGCCGCACCATGGCTTGCATGGTGTGCTCAATGATGACGATGGTTTGCCCTTCGCTGGCCAGTCGCGCAATCACAGCCAAGACCACCTCAACCTCTTCACCACCCAGGCCAGCCAGGGTCTCGTCCAGCAACAACAGCTTGGGGCGGCCAGCCAGGACCCGGGCAATTTCCATCAGCCTCAATTCCAAGCTGTTAAGGCCGCCAGCCAACACATCCTCGTAGGCTTGCATGCCCACGCGCGCCAAGGCCTGACGCGCCGCGTCAAACGCTTTTTGGTCGTCGGTCTCTCGCACGTAAGCACCCACCACCACGTTGTGCAGCACCGACATGCGCGGGAACGGACGCACCACCTGAAAGGTTCGCCCCACGCCCAACGCGCATACCTTGTTGGGCGCCATGCCGACCAGGTTGCATCCGTCGTATTCCACGCGGCCCGCGTCGGCGCGAATGAACCCGTTGAGCAGGTTAAACATGGTGGTCTTGCCCGCACCATTGGGGCCAATAATGCCCAACAACTCACCCTGTTTGACCTCAAACGATACATCGGAGACCGCTTTGAGCCCACCAAACGACTTGGACAAACCGCTGACACGCAGCACCACCTCGTCACCCACCGCGCGCGCGGTCTGTTCCGTCAGTGCAGGGGGCGCGTCGACCGAGCTGGGCTTGAGCACCTCGTCCCGACCTCGCAGCAACCACTCGCGCAGTTTGGGAAACA
>JAYPEA010000038.1:0-17359 GCA_038125525.1 Burkholderiaceae bacterium
TCGTATGCCGACTGAGCTAACTCAGCGTCCGCATCGTTGATGAACGCTTCGCGCCAGATGGGATACGGCAGCATCACTGAACCGTCAGAACCTGCGATTGCATTGAACAAGTCACGGTAGTTTTGCGGCACCATATCGTTCAGCGACTCACCAGGATTTGGAACAAATGCATTCCAGTACACCAGGCGTTTCACTGTGCCTTCCGGCAGCGCGTCACATGCGCAAGTTATCACCATGCCGCCATAACTGTGGCCGATCAGCACGATTTCCGACAAATTGTTTGAAGTGACGTAATCTACGAGCGAGGCTACGGCTTCTGACAGGCCCGTGCTCTTGGAGTCACCCTCGCGGTTGCCTGCCAACGTTGGTGTGTGCACTTCGTGCCCAGCTGCCCGAATAACGTCCGCCACTGGACCGAGCAATTCTCCAGTGTGCCACGCACCGTGAACAAGAACAAAAGTGCTCATTTGACTCTCCTTGGTTAGGTTATTGACTCGTCGCTTGGATCTCTAAACCTCCAACGTTTGTTGGAACAGCCCTACAGGTGCTGCTTAAAAAACGCCAGCGTTCGCTCGCTGGCCTGTTTGGCGGCAGTGGCGTCGTAGCTTCCGCGCGCATCGCAGTTAAAGCCGTGGTCGGCTTGGTAAATATGTACCTCCACCTCGGGGTGCTGGTGCGCAAAGGCGTGTACACCGTCCAGTGGAATGTGCGCATCGTGCGCGCCAAAGTGCGCCATGGTGGGGCAGCGCGGTTGACGGCTGGGTTCGTTGCCTGCGGTCATGCCGCCGCCGTAGTAGGCCACGGCAGCCGCCACGCCCTTCACTTCGGCCGCGCTACGCCACACCAGCAGGCCACCCCAGCAATACCCCACCACTCCCACTTTGCCGCCACTTTGACTGGCGGCGTAATTCACGGCGGCTTGAACGTCGGCCAACACGCCAGGGGCGGGTAGGGCCTCGGCCTCGGCCTTGAGGCGGCGGCCTTGGTCCATGTCGGGACCGGTGTAGCCCAGCGACACACCGGTTTGCACCCGGTCAAACATGGCTGGCGCCACGGCCAGGTAGCCCGCGCTGGCGTAGCGGTCGGCCACCGACTGGATGTGGCCGTTGACGCCAAAAATTTCTTGTAGCACCACCACGGCGCCTTTGGGTTTTTCTATGGGACGGGCGACGTAAGCCGAAAAGGCATGACCATCGGCCGCGTTAAGGGTGATGGGGTCAATCATGGATGTTCCTCTCTGAAATGGTGGTTTAGACTTTGGCCACCGTGTGTTCGGCGGACGCCCACGAGCAGGATACCGCAAACCGCTGGGTGTGATGTAGCTCAAATCCAAACAAGAGAAGGAACCTATTCCATGCAAATTGATGGAGCCTGCCATTGCGGCAAGGTGTCGTTTACGGCGTTGATTGACCCGGGTAAGGTGATGGTGTGCCATTGCAACGACTGCCAGGTGCTCTCGGGTGCGCCCATGCGTGCCGTGGTACCCGTGATGCTTGAGGACGTTGACCTACACGGCGAGCCCAAGCGCTACATCAAAACCGCGCAAAGCGGCAACAAGCGTGCCCAGGTGTTTTGTGGCGACTGCGGTACGCCGCTGTTTGCCACAGCAGCCGAAAACGCAACCAGCGTGATTTTGCGTTTGGGCTGCGTGCGACAGCGCGCGCAGCTTAGCCCCAAGCTGCACATTTGGCACGACGAGGCCTTGCCGTGGAATCAGGACACGCAGGGTGTGCCCACCTCACCGAATCAGGCAGGGTTTTTGGCGCCGGCGCCGGTGCCGCGCTAGTCTTCGACGCTGGCGCTCCAGCGGTCGCCCCAGGTTTTTTGCATGGCGCGCCGGTCGCGTTTGGTGGGGCGCCCGCCGCTGATGGCGTGCGCGGGTTCGGGGCTTAAGCGGCGTTGCTCGCGTGCCATGGCACGCTGCGCTTGGCTTGCCGGGGTCTCGGCGTACAGCTGCTGGGCCACCGGAGCCGGGCCGCGTTGGGCCGATAGGCCCAGCACCTGCACGGTCATGGTGTCGTGCCCGCGGGTTATACGCACCTGGTTGCCCACACGAAGTTCACGCGACGGTTTGCACGGCGCGTCGTCTACCCACACGCGGTGCTGGCCAATGGCGTCGCTGGCGAGCATGCGCGTTTTGTAAAACCGCGCAGCCCATAGCCATTTGTCCAGGCGCATGCTGTGCATGGTGGCCTAGCCCTGAGACGGCGGGCCTTTGTGTTCGGGTATTTCGCGCACCTCGGCATCCACAACATCACCCGGTGGGGCCTGAGTTGGGCTGCGGCCCGCACCGTAGCGGGTGGCGCCTTGCCACACCCCTTGACGGGCCTGGTGCATGCGTTGCCACACCACCCGCACGGGGTGTGGGCGTCCGGTGACCAATGACCACACCAAACTGGCCACCAGCGCCAGTGTGGCCACGGCCACCAAGCCAACAATTAACACCAGCGCCGCGGCCACCAGCACCAAGCGTATCAACCATCCAAACAATGCCGTCACGAAGTTCATGCCCCGAGTATCGCAAATCAGTCGTCGCCGGCCTCGGCTTTGAGCTTTTCTACGTTGGCCATGGCGTGCAGCCAATCGTCTTCGGCTTGTTGTTGCTCGTTGGCTAAGGCTTTGAGGCGTTTGTGGTGGGCCACCAAGGTGTCGGTGGGCAGGGGTTGCAGCAGGGCCTGTTCAATGTGCGCGCGCTCGCCGGCTAAGGCGTCGAGCTTGGTTTGGGCTTGGTTGGCTTGTTGTTCAAAGGGTTTGGTGGCTCGTGCCAGTTGGGCACGTCGCGCGGCTTTTTCGCGGCGTTGGTCAGCTTTTTTTGCGGTGGTATCGCCGGGGGCGGCGTGCGGTGTGCTGGGTTGGACAGGGGTGGCGGCAACTGCCGCGGTGGGGGCTTTGGCCTGCTGCAGCACCAGGGTTTGGTAGTCTTCTAAGTCGCCCTCAAAAACGCTGACGCGGTGTTGCTGCACCAGCCAAAACGCATCGCACACGCTGCGCAGCAGGGCTCGGTCGTGGCTGACCAACACCACGGTGCCCTCAAAGCCTTGCAGCGCGTCAAGTAGGGCTTGGCGCATCGCCATGTCCAGGTGGTTGGTGGGCTCATCGAGCAGCAGCACCTGGGGCTTGCGCCACACCAGCAGCGCCAGCACCAAGCGCGCACGTTCGCCGCCGCTGAGCGAGCCCACGCTTTGGTACACCTTGTCGTCACCAAAGCCAAATTGTCCCAAGTGGCCACGCAGCAGGCCTTCTTTGCCATCGGCGCCTTGTTCGCGGGCCAGCCGCGCCAGGTGCTGCAGGGCGCTTTCGTCAGGGCGTAGCAAGTCCATTTCGTGCTGCGCAAAGTAGCCCAGGCGCAGCTCGCGCGCCTGATGCCGCTGGCCGTGCAGCAGTGGCAGTACCCCGGCCAACGATTTGATGAGCGTGGATTTGCCTTGGCCGTTGGCGCCAAGCACGCCCAGCCGCATGCCGGGCTCAAGGCGGCAGGTTACGCTGGGTAGCACGGCCGCGCCGCTGTCGTAGCCCAGCGCCGCCTCGCGCAGGCTAAGCAGCTCGGTGGGTAGGCGTTGCACGGCAGGAAAGTCAAAGCTCAGGCCGTGCTCAAACTGCACCGGCGGCACGCGTTGCATGCGGGCCAGGGCCTTGGCGCGGCTTTGTGCTTGCCGCGCCTTGGTGGCTTTGGCGCGAAAGCGGTCAATAAACGCTTGCAGCCGCGCCGCGTGCGCTTGCTGGCGGGCGTGGGCCGCGCTTTGTTGGGCAAGGCGCGCAGCCAGCTGCTCTTCAAAGTCGCTGTAGCCGCCGCTGTAGCGAGTGAGTTGGCCTTGGCTGAGGTGCCAAATGCCGGTGGTCACGGCGTCAAGAAATTCGCGGTCGTGGCTAATCACCAGCATGGTGCCGCCAAAGCGGCGCAGCCACTGCTCCAGCCACAGCACGGCGTCCAGGTCGAGGTGGTTGGTGGGTTCGTCCAGCAGCAGCAGGTCGGCCGGGCTCATGAGCGCGCGCGCCAATTGCAGGCGCATGCGCCAGCCGCCGCTGAAGCTGTTGACGGCGTGCTCCAGCGCATCGCTGGCAAAGCCCAGCCCCAGCAGCAGCGATTGGGCGCGGGCGCGGGCGTCGTAGCCGCCGGCGTCTGCCCACGCGGCATGGGCCAGGGCTAGGGCGTTGCCGTCGTTGGCGCCTTGGGCGCGGGCCATTTGTTGCGCCACGTCCTGTAGGGTGCTGTCGCCACCAAGCACAAAGTCAGTGGCGGGGGTGTTCACATTGGGCAGGTGCTGGTCTACGCTGGTCATGCGCCAGCTCGGTGGCACGCTTACCCGCCCGGCGTCTTCGTGCAGTTGCCCTTGCAGCAGGGTAAAGAGCGAGGTTTTGCCGCTGCCGTTGCGCCCCACCAAGCCGATTTTTTCGCCCGCGTGCAGCACCGCGTTGGCCTCTTGCAGCACGGCCAGTGTGCCTCGGCGCAGCGTGACTTGCTCTAGGCTTAGCACGCCGGTGCCCAGTTTTGTAGCGCCGTTGCCTCCAGCAGCAGCACGGCGTCTTCGCCGCCGCTGGTGGCCAGGGTGGTGGCCTCTAACCCACCGAAGGCAGCAAAAAAATGCTCCGCTTCGTGGCCGATTTCAAGCGCGCACACGCCGTGTGGGGCCAAGTAAGCGCCCAATTGGGGCAGCACGCGGCGCAAAAAGTCCATGCCGTCGGCACCGCCGTGCAGCGCCAGTGTGGGTTCGGCACGAAATTCAGGTGGCAGCTGTGCCATGCTTTGCGCGTTGACGTACGGCGGGTTACACAAAATCAAATCCAGGCCCGCCTTGGGCATGGGGGGTAAGCCGTCGGCTTGCACCCAGGTGATGCGGGGGTGCACGTGGTGGCGCTGGCCGTTGCGCTGGGCCAGTGCCAAGGCATCGGTGCTGATGTCGCTGCCCACCACGTGTGCCTGCGGCCACGCCAAGGAGGCCAGCACGGCCAGGCTGCCGTTGCCGGTGCATAGGTCAAGTACGCGTTGCGGGGGGTGGCCCAGCCAATCGTCAAACACACCGTCGGCTAGGGGCTCGGCCAACAGGCTGCGCGGCACGATGCTGCGCGCGTCAATAAAAAATGGCACGCCTTGCAGCCACGCCTCACCGGTGAGGTAGGCCAGTGGCAGGCGCTGCTCGGTACGCTGGGCCAGCAGAGCCGCAACGCGCGTGGCCTCGTCTGGGCTTAGGGTATGGTGGACCAGCGGTGGCCCCCGTAGGTCGCTGTCCAGCGGCTGCCCCAGCGCCCACAGCACCAGCCAGCAGGCTTCGTCGTGCGCGTTGGTGGTGCCGTGGCCAAACGCCACGCCGGCTTGCGTGAGCGCTTGGCTGCAGTGGGCGATGGCGTGGTGTAGGGGGCAGCCGGCGGTAAGCGTGGGCTTCATGCCCCGGCGACACCGGCCAGGCGCTCCAGCACGCGCTGGTAAATGCGCGTCAGTGGCTCCACGTCGTGCAGGTTTACGCATTCGTCGACTTGGTGAATGGTGGCGTTGGGTGGGCCCAGTTCAATCACCTCGGGGCATAGGGTGGCAATAAACCGCCCGTCGCTGGTGCCACCGGTGGTAGACAGTGCGGTGCGAAGGCCGGTGACGTCGGCAATAGCGGCTTGCACGTTTTGCACCAGTGTGCCCACGGGGGTTAAAAAGGGTTCGCCGCCCAACGTCCAGTGCAGCGTATGCGCCACCTGGTGTTGTTGCAAGATGGCTTCGGTGCGTTGGCGCAGGCTCGCTTGGGTGCTTTCGGTGCTGAAGCGAAAGTTAAAGTCAATCACGCATTCGCCGGGTATCACGTTGCCCGCGCCGGTGCCGGCGTGGATGTTGCTGATTTGAAACGTGGTGGGCGGAAAGTGCGCGTTGCCTTCGTCCCAGGTGGTGGCGCACAGCGCGGCCAGGGCTGGCGCGGCCAAGTGAATGGGGTTGCGCGCTAGCTGCGGGTAGGCCACGTGGCCTTGTTTGCCGTGCACGGTTAAGCGGCCGCTTAGGCTGCCGCGGCGGCCGTTTTTAATCATGTCGCCGGTTTGCTCAACCGCGGTGGGCTCGCCCACCACGCAGTACTGGGGCTTGATGCCGCGCTCGCGCAAGGTGTTGACCACCTCGCGCGTGCCGTGCAGGGCTGGGCCTTCTTCGTCGCTGGTAAGCAAAAAACCAATCGACAGTGGCGCTTGCGGGTGCGCCTGGCAAAACGCCTCGGTGGCCACCACCATGGCCGCGAGCGAGGTTTTCATGTCGCTGGCGCCGCGCGCGTACAGTTTGCCGCCGCGGTGGGTGGGCACAAAGGGGTCAGAGCCCCACCGCTCCAGTGGCCCGGTCGGTACCACGTCGGTGTGTCCGGCAAACAGCAGCAGCGGTGCGCCGGCCACTTCGCGCAGCGCCCATAGGTTAGTCACGCGAAAGTCGCTTGGCCCGTAGCTTAGGGTTTCGCAGGTAAAGCCCAGCGGCTGCAGCCGCTGGGCCAGCAGCGCTTGGCAGCCTTGGTCGTCGGGCGTGATGCTGGGGCAGGCCAGCAAGGCTTCGAGCAAGTCCAGCGTGTCGCTCATGCCGCCCTAGGCTCGCAGCAGTTCGTTGATGCTGGTTTTGGCGCGAGTTTGCGCGTCCACACGCTTGACAATCACCGCACAGTACAGGCTGTGGCTGCCGTCTTTGCTGGGTAGGCTGCCGCTTACCACCACCGAGCCTGAGGGTACGCGACCGTATATGACCTCGCCACTGGCGCGGTCGTAAATTTTGGTGCTTTGGCCGATGTACACGCCCATACTAATGACGCTGTTTTCTTCCACAATCACGCCCTCAACAATTTCGGAGCGCGCGCCAATAAAGCAGTTGTCTTCAATGATGGTGGGGTTGGCTTGCAGCGGCTCAAGTACGCCGCCAATGCCCACGCCGCCCGACAAATGCACGTTTTTGCCAATTTGCGCACACGAGCCCACGGTGGCCCATGTGTCCACCATGGTGCCTTCGTCTACATAGGCACCGATGTTGACGTAGCTGGGCATCAGCACCGCGCCACGCGCCACGTAACTGCCGCGGCGGGCGACGGCCGGTGGTACCACGCGCACACCGGTTGCAGCAAGTTGCTCGCGCGAGAGGTGGGCAAACTTGGTGGGCACTTTGTCAAAAAATCCCAGATCGCCGGCGCGCATGATGTCGTTGTCTTTGAGCCTAAACGACAGCAGCACCGCTTTCTTAATCCACTGGTGCGTCTCCCACTGGCCCACGCCCTCGCGTGTGGCCACGCGCAGCGCGCCCTTATTGAGCTGGGCAATGGTTTGCTCTACCGCTTCAACCACCTCGGCTGGGGCTTGACCGGGGGAGAGTTCGCTGCGCTGCTCCCACGCGGCGTTGATGACGGAGGCGAGTTGTTGGGTTTGAGCAGACATGGGGTCCCTAACAGTAAAAAGTGAAAGTTACGAGGCGGCGGCACAAAAGGCCGCCACGCGTTGCACGGCTTCTAGGCATTCGGCCTGTTCGGCCACCAGTGCCATGCGAACACGGCCGGCACCTGGGTTGTGGCCGTTGACCTCGCGCGCGATGTAACGACCCGGAAGCACCGTGACATTGTATTGAGCCAGCAATTCCTGCGCGAATCGGGTGTCATCGCCACCGAATGCCGCCGGAATTTGCGGCCACAAATAAAACCCCGCCGCCGGACGCGTGACCTGCATGTGCGGCGTGAGTAAGGGCAGTACCGCGTCAAACTTGGCCTGATACGCCGCGCGGTTGGCCACGACGTGGGCCTCGTCGGCCCAGGCCGCGGCGCTGGCGGCCTGCACCATGCCGCTCATGGCGCTGCCGTGATAGGTGCGGTAGAGCAAAAATTGGCCAATCAGCCCTGGGTCTCCGGCCACAAAGCCGCTGCGTAGCCCCGGCGCGTTGCTGCGTTTGGACAGGCTGGTGACGGCCAGTAAGCCGGTGAAGTCGCGCCCGAGTTGTTGCGCGGCCTGCAACATGCCCAGTGGCGGCTCGTCGTTAAAGTAAATCTCGCTGTAGCACTCGTCGGCCACCAGCACCGCTGCGTGCCGCTGGCAGGCCTCAAACAACGTGCCCCATTGCGCCAGGCTGGTAATGGCTCCCGTGGGGTTGCCCGGGCTGCACACGTACACCAACTGGGTGCGTTGCCACACCGCCTCGGGCACGGCGTCCCAGGCGTGGGCAAAGCCGTGTTCGGCCATACTGGGCACAAACACCGGCTGCGCACCGGCCAGTAGGGCCGCACCCTCGTAAATTTGATAAAACGGGTTGGGGCACAGCACCACGGGGTTGGGGCGCGAGGCGTCCACCACGGCCTGTGCCACGGCAAACAACGCTTCGCGCGAGCCGGTAACGGGCAAGATGTGCTGCGCCGCATCAAGCGCCACCCCGTAGCGGCGTTGCACCCAGTTGGCGCAGGCTTGGCGCAGGGCCAAGCCGCCGGCGGTGGCGGGGTAGCTGGCCAGTTGGTCCAGCGAGTCGGCCACGGCGCGGCGAATCACCTCGGGCGTGGGGTGCTTGGGCTCGCCAATGCCCAGGCTAATGGGGCGGTACGCCGCCGCTGGGGTTACCTGGGCAAACAACTGGCGCAAGCGCTCAAACGGGTAGGGCTGCAGGGCGGCAAGATTGGGGTTCATACGCCGATTATCCCTTGCCCGCTAGCCGAAAGCGTGACTTGGCACTATGATGCCGCCCTCGGTTCATTGACAAAAAAAACGGCAACCGCCGTTCCAAGGAGACATCCATGAAGACTCAGTTTAAGCGGCGTGTGCTCGCTGCATTAACTTTGGCCGGCGTATGCCTGGGGGCACAGGCCGATGTGGTGCTCAAGGCATCACACCAGTTCCCCGGTGGCAAAGGCGACGTGCGCGACGAGATGGTGCAAATGGTTGCCCGCGAAGTGGCCGCGGCCAATGTGGGTTTGACCATTCAAGTGTTTCCGGGCGCCAGCTTGGTCAAAGCCAAGGAGCAGTGGAAAGCCATGCTCACCGGCCAAATTGACATGACGCTGTACCCACTGGATTACGCCTCGGGTTTTCACCCGGAGTTTGGCGCCACGTTAATGCCTGGCCTGGTAAAAAACCACGAGCACGCGCAGCGCGTGAACGCCTCGCCGTTTATGGACGACATTCGCGCCATCATGAAAAAAGGTGGGGTTGAGGTATTGGCCGATGCATGGCTGGCTGGCGCCTTTGGTGGCAAAGACAAGTGCATTGTTGAGCCCAAAGATGCCGATGGCCTAAAGATTCGCTCTGCCGGAGCAACCTTTGCCGAGATGTGGCGCGGTGCCGGTGCGTCGATTCTGTCCATTCCCTCCAACGAGGTGTACAACGCGTTGCAGCAGGGCGTGGCGCAAGGCACCGACACCTCATCGGGCAGTTTTGTTTCGTTTCGTTTGTACGAGCAGCTCAAATGCCTGACTGCCCCTGGCGACCAAACCATGTGGTTCATGTACGAACCCATGCTGATTTCGTCAAAAAGTATGGCCAAACTCAACGACGCGCAGAAAAAAGCGCTGATGGCAGCGGCCAAAAAGGCTGAGGCGTACTTTGCCTCCGAGTCCAAAAAGCTCGATGAAAAACTCGTCGCCGCCTACAAAAAGGCTGGCGTTCAGGTGGTTAGCCTAACCGAAGCCCAAGCCGACCAGTGGCGCGCGGTCGCGCAGCGTACCTCGTACAAAACGTTTGGCACCAAGGTGCCGGGCGGTGACGCATTGATCGCCAAGGCGCTGGCCGTTAAGTAAAGCCTAGGCAGGATCAACCGCGTGGCGTGGCTGCACCGATGGGTGACCCGACTGTCAATGGCCAGTGGCGTGTTTGCCGCTGGCTTATTGGTGCTGTCGGTGCTGGTGGTTTGCCACATGGTGTTTGTGCGCGCCGTGCTCGGGCAGTCGTCAATTTGGCAAACCGAGTTTGTCACCTTTGCGCTGATTGCCGCCACCTTTTTGGGTGCGCCGTACATTTTGCTCACCAAAGGCCACGTTAACGTTGACCTGCTGCCACTCATGCTCGGCGCACACGGGCGGCACGCGCTGGGATGGGTGGCGTCGTTGCTGGCACTTACATTTTGCGCCTTGTTTTTTTACTCCACCTTGCATTGGTGGTACGAGGCGTATCAACTGGGCCTAACCACGCCGTCCATATGGCGCGCGCGGTTGTGGATACCCTACCTGGCGCTACCCGTGGGCATGGGGCTTACATGCCTTCAGTACGTGGTGGATATTTGGGCCTTGGCCAAGGGTCAACATTCGCCCTTTTCGTTAGGGGGTGAGGCATGACGCCCACGCTGATTGGGGTGGCGTTTTTTGTGGTGGCGCTGGTTTTGCTCGCCACTGGCATGCCCATTGCGTTTGCTTTGGGTAGCACGGCCCTTGTATTTATGCTTTTGAACGACGGCTGGAACGCGCTGAATTTTTTACCCGAAACAGTGTTTGCCGGGCTTGATGACTTCACCTTGGCGTCAATCCCCATGTTCATTTTGATGGGTGCAGCGGTGGCCTCGTCCCGTGCCGGAAGCGATTTGTACGAGGCGCTGGCGCGCTGGTTGTACCGCGTGCCGGGGTCGCTCGTTATTTCTAACATCGGAGCCTGTGCGCTGTTTGCGGCGCTCACAGGTTCGTCGCCAGCGACATGTGCGGCCATTGGCAAAATGGGCATACCTGAGATGCGCCGCCGTGGTTACGACGCCGATTTGGCTACCGGTGCCATTGCCGCAGGCGGCACGTTGGGTATTTTGATTCCGCCCAGCGTCACCATGATTTTGTACGGCATCGCCAGCGAAACCTCAATCGGCGGTTTGTTTTTGGCTGGTATTTTGCCTGGGCTCATGCTCACTGGGTTGTTCATTGCTTGGGCGTTGTTTATTAGCTGGCGGCGCGGCAACACGCAGGTGTTCTCCGGCCAAGCGTACACCTGGGTTCAGCGCATTGAGTTGCTGCCCAAGTTGGTGCCGCTGCTGCTGGTGATTGTGGGCGTCATCTACAGCCTGTACGGCGGCATTGCCACCCCGTCAGAGGCCGCGGGTGTGGGGGCAGCATTGTGCTTAATGATGGTGGTGGTGATGTACCGCATGTGGCACCCAAGCGCGCTATGGGCGATTTTGCGTGATTCGTTGCGCGAGTCGGGCATGCTGCTCATGATTATTGGCATGTCGGTGTTGTTTGGCTACGCCATGTCATCGTCCATGGTCACGCAGTCCGTGGCGCAGGCCATTGCCGAGATGGACGTCAACCGCTGGGTGCTGTTGGCGGCCATTAATTTGATGCTGTTGGTGCTGGGGTGCTTTTTGCCACCGGCGGCAATTATTTTGATGACCACCCCCATCATTTTGCCCGTGATTACCGCCGCAGGCTTTGACCCCATTTGGTTTGGCGTGGTACTTACCATCAACATGGAGTTGGGCCTGATTACGCCACCAGTGGGTTTGAACCTCTTTGTTATCAATGGCATCACGCCCGATGTCAAGCTCACCACCATTTTGCGCGGCTCCATACCGTTTATGCTGTGCATGGTGGTGGCGATTGTGTTGTTATGCTTCTTCCCTGACATTGCGACTTGGTTACCGCGCACGCTCATGGGAGGTTAACTTGTTTGATTCGCTTCTTGGTCGGATCCAACTGCGCCGACAAGAAAACAGCTTACGACGCCTGACCGAGGCTTGCGTGAGGTTGTGCTCGGGAGACGGGCAAGCCAACTGGGTGCAGCTGGCCGAAGACGTGACTGCCGCCTGGCAAGCCCTGCCTCAAGCTCAGCATGCGGCATTTTTTGACATGCTGGCCAAAGATTTTGCCCCCGACTTTGATGTGTTGTCGGTTGCGGCCAAAGCCTTTTTGGACGACCCCAACGACGACCACGTGGCGCAGCTGGCGCGAGCGGCCGAGGCTCCTCGGCAAGAGCTGATTCGTCGTATCAACCGTGTACAAGGCGGCACGGCCGTGTTGCTGGCCATGCGTTGTGCCTTGCATGCGTGCATGCGTGACAACCCATCGCTTGGCGTGGTCGATCACGATTTTTTGCACCTGTTGCAGTCGTGGTTTAACCCCGGGTTTTTGCGATTAGAAGAGGTGAGCTGGCACGCCAGCGCCGCGTTGCTGGAGAAGTTGATTCAGCACGAGGCGGTGCACGCCATTGTCGGGTGGGACGATTTGCGTCGGCGTTTGCAGCCCGACCGGCGGTGCTACGCGTTTTTCCATCCGCAGCTGCCGGGTGAGCCGCTGATTTTTGTTGAGGTGGCCCTGCTTGACGAGGTGCCGCGTGCCATTGGCCCCCTAATTGACGCGTCGGCTGCGCCCAGCCCGCTCAAAAAACCCACCACCGCGGTGTTTTACAGCATCAGCAACTGCCAACCTGGTTTGCGCGGGGTGAGCTTGGGCAACTTTTTAATCAAGCGCGTGGCCGAGGTACTGGGGCGCGAGTGGCCCTCGATTAAAACCTTTGTGACGCTTTCGCCGGTGCCGGGGCTTACCCGTTGGCTAGAAAAAAGTGATCCCTTGGCCTTGCCACCGGCCTTGCGCGACGCCCATGCGCGCGTGCAGGCTTGGCGCAGCCAGGGTGGGGCGGCGCTGCACGAGCGTGACGTGGTAGGGGCAACGCCGGCGGTGGTGGCCGACGTTAGTGCGTTGTGCGCGTGGTTTTTGGTACGCGGCAGCCACCGGCCACTGGCCGACCCGGTGGCGCGTTTTCATCTGGATAATGGTGCTCAACTCGAGCGTATCCACTTTGCTGGCGATTTGTCCGACAAGGGGCTGCGTCAGTCTTGCTCGGTGATGGTGAATTACCTGTACGACATCGACAAGGTACAAGACCGCCACGAACGCTTTGGGCAACAGCAAGTGGCCCACAGTGCCACCGTGGCCAAACTGCTTAAAACCGACCCATAATTTTTTGGACACACACACATGAGTCAAAACTCAGCCAACCTATACGCGCATTTGCGCGCGGGTTTTCCTGCTAACCTTGACGCCACCGCCGTGTACGACGGCGACTTGCATTACAGCTGGCGCGACCTTGAGCGCGGCAGCGCCATGATGGCGAACTGGTTGCTGTCGCTTAATTTGCCTGCGGGCAGCCGTGTGGCCATGCAGGTAGACAAATCGGTTGAAGCGCTCATGCTTTACTTGGCCACGCTGCGCAGTGGCCTGGTGCTGCTGCCGCTAAATACCGCCTATCAGGGCGCCGAAATGGCGTACTTTATTGACAACGCCTCGCCCGCCGTGGTGGTGTGCAAGCCGCAAAACTTCAGCTGGGTCAGCAAGCTGGCGTTTGGCCAGGGTGTGGGGCATGTGGTCACGCTGGGCGACGACCGCACCGGCAGCCTACTGCAGCGCGCCGCTCACGCGCCCGATACGCCGGTGTGCGTGCCGGTTCAGCCTGACGACATGGCCGCGATTTTGTACACCAGCGGCACCACCGGGCGCAGCAAGGGTGCCATGCTCAGCCATCACAACTTGCTTAGCAACGCCGAGGTGCTGCGCATCTACTGGGGTTGGCAGCCCAACGATGTGTTGCTGCATGCCCTGCCCATTTTTCACGTGCACGGCTTGTTCGTGGCCATTCACGGGGCGCTCATTAATGGCAGCCCCATGCGGTGGATGAACAAATTTGAGCCGCGCGCGGCCATTGGCCTCATGGCCCACGCCACCGTGTTCATGGGGGTACCCACGCTGTACACGCGCATGCTGGCCGAGCCCACGTTGTCGCAGGCCAGCACGGCGGGCATGCGTTTGTTTATTTCGGGCTCGGCGCCGCTGCTTACCGAAACCTTTAACGCGTGGCGCGAGCGAACCGGGCACACCATTCTTGAGCGCTACGGCATGAGCGAGACCGCCATGCTCACCTCCAACCCCTACGCGGCCGACGCGCGCCACGGTGGCGCGACCCAGCGGCGCGGCGGCACGGTGGGCTTTGCCTTGCCTGGGGTTGAGCTGCGCATCACCAACGACCAAGGCCAGCCCTTGCCTCAAGGCGAGACCGGCGGCATTGAAGTGCGCGGGCCCAATGTGTTTAAGGGTTACTGGCAAATGCCAGAAAAAACCGCCGAAGAGTTCACGGCCGATGGGTTTTTTAAAACCGGCGACGTGGGGCGCATGGACGAGCAGGGTTACATCACCATCGTGGGGCGCAACAAAGACCTCATCATCAGCGGCGGCTACAACGTGTACCCGGCCGAAGTAGAGGGCTTTATGAACAACCTGCCGGGTGTGGCCGAGAGCGCGCTGGTGGGGGTGGCGCACCCAGACTTTGGCGAAGTGGGTGTGGCCCTGGTGGTGGCGCGCGCTGGTGCCAACCCGCAGCCGCACGCCATATTGGCCGAGCTCAAGGCGCAGCTGGCCAACTTTAAGGTGCCCAAGCACGTTGAGGTGGTGGATGAACTGCCGCGCAACGTGATGGGCAAGGTGCAAAAAAACGTGCTGCGCCAGCGCTACGCCTCACTGTTTACGTAGCAAACTCACGGCGTTGAACGAAGTCTTTGAGGGCATCGGCTACCCCGCGTTGGCGCAAGCCATGCGCGAGGTGGTACTTGACGCCACGGTGCACGTGCCGCCGCGACAGGTTTTGGATTTGCCCGAGGCAGGCAAATTGTTGGTCATGCCGGCCACCAACGCACAGTGGGCCATGACCAAGGTGATCACGTTTGTCCCCACCAACGCCCAGCGTGGGCTGCCAGCGATTCAGGGGCAAGTGTTGTTGCAGTCGGCGCAAGATGGCCGCTTATGCATGACGTTGGACGGGCCGCGCGTCACCGCCCGGCGCACCGCTGCGGTGTCGCTGCTGGCGGCGCAAACCTTGGCGCCGGGGCGGCGTGGGCCGTTGTTGATCATTGGGGCCGGGGTGCAGGGTAGGTCGCACCTCGAGGCCTTTGTGCAGGGCGCTGACGTGACCGAGTGCTGGATTCACTCACGCCGCACTGCCAGTGCGCAGGCGCTGGTTGAGGCGGCCTTGGCGCTGGGCAAGCCGGCACAGGTGGTGCACGATTTGCCCGCGGCCCTGGAGCAAAGTCAATTTGTGGTCACCAGCACCAGTGCGCAAACCGTGGTGGCGCGGCACCGGCCGCACCCGCAGGCGTTTGTCGCGGCGGTGGGGGCCTTTACGCCGCACATGGTGGAGTGGGACGCAGCCGTATGCCGCTGGGCGGCTCAGGTGGGCACGCTGGTGGTGGACACACGCGACGCCGACCACGAGGCCGGCGATTTTTTGCAAGCTGGCCTGGACGTGGCTGCTATGCCCTCATTGGCCGAGGTGCTCAGCCACGGCCCGCGCTGGGCGCAGCGCCCTGCGCCCAGCAGCGAGCTGGTGTTTTTTAAGAACTGTGGCTGGGCTGGCTGGGACTTGGCAGCCGCCTGCGCCACAGCCGCGCAAACCACTGCCCCAAGTCATCCAGGTAGGTAAACACCACCGGCACCACCAACAAGCTCAGTACGGTGCTGGTGAGCAAGCCGCCAATCACCGCAATGGCCATGGGCGAACGAAAGCTGGTGTCAGCCCCCGACCAGCCCAAGGCAATCGGCATCATGCCGGCGCCCATGGCAATGGTGGTCATCACAATCGGGCGGGCCCGCTTGGCGCACGCGTCCATCAGCGCATCCCAGCGCGTCATACCGGGTACGGCGGGATACTCGTCGGTGGCTGGCTTGCCACGGCGTGCTTCAATGGCGTATTCCACCAGCAAGATCGAGTTTTTGGTGGCAATGCCCATGAGCATGATGAGCCCGATGAGTGAAGGCATGGAAAAACTCTTGTCAGCCAGCAGCAGCCCCACAAATGCACCACCCAGTGACAGCGGCAGCGCCGCCAGAATGGTGACGGGGTGCAAAAAGCCCTTAAACAACAACACCAGCACGATGTAAATGCACAAAATGCCCACCATCATGGCCAGCCCAAAGCTGGCAAACAACTCGCCCATCACTTCGGCGTCGCCCACTTCCACCACTTCCACACCAGGCGGTAAGTTTTGAATGGACGGTAGGCGACCGACCTCGCGCGTTACGTCGCCAAGCGGTTTACCCGAGAGTTCAACTTCAAAGCGAATGTTGCGCCGGCGGTCGTAGCGGTCAATCACCGCCAGCCCGCTGCTCGATTGCAAATCCGCCACTTGGCCCAGCATCACGGGCCCGCGCGCACCAGGCACCATGAGGCGTTGCAATTGCGCTAAGTCTTGTCGGCTGCTGTCGTCCAGCCGCACCACAATCGGCACTTGTCGCTGCGACAGGTTGAGTTTGGGCAAGGCGGCGTTGTAGTCGCCCAACGTGGCCACGCGTAGCGTATCGGCAATGGCCGCGCTGGTCACGCCCAAGTCGGCGGCACGGGCAAAGTCGGGCCGCACGGTGATTTCGGGCCGCTCCAGGCTGGCACTGCTGGCGATGTTGCCCAGTCCGTCAATGGTGCGTAATTCGCGCTCAACTTGGCGTGCCGCCACGCGCAAGGTGCGGGCGTCGTCGCCGCTGAGCACCAAAATGTATTTCTCTCCTGACCCACCCAGCCCCACTTTGGTGCGCGCGCCGGGCAGCTGCTGCAGCGCGTTGCGTAGCCGTTGTTCAATGGCTTGCTTGCGCTCGCGCTCACCGCGGGGTAGCAGTTGCACGGTTAGCGTGGCTTGGCGCACCTCGGCCGCGCCTGAGTTGGCGAATGGGTCGGTGCCTGCACTTCCTCCGCCAATGGTGGTGTACACGCTTTGCACCTCGGGAACTTGCGTAATTAAGGCACGCGCACGCTCAGCACTGGCAAGGGTTTGCGCAAGTGTGCTCCCCGGTGGCAGTTCAACGTATACCTGCGTTTGCGAGTTGTCGTCTGGTGGAATGAACCCGGTGGGCAGCAGCGGAATTAACGCCACCGAGCCAAAAAAGAACGCGGTTGCCATGACCATGGTGCTTAAGCGATGCGTGGTAGCCCAGCGCGCAGCCCTCAGGTACACCTCAATCCACCGGGGGGTGTGGTGGGTCTTGTCAACGATTGGCTTGAGCATGTATGCCGCCATCATGGGGGTAAGCATGCGTGCGACAACCAGTGAAGCAAACACCGCCAGCGAGGCGGTCCAGCCAAATTGCTTAAAAAACTTGCCAGCAATGCCGCTCATGAACGCCGTGGGCAGAAACACGGCAATTAAGGTGAAGGTGGTGGCAATTACGGCCAGACCAATCTCATCGGCTGCCTCCATGGCGGCACGGTAGGGGGTTTTGCCCATGCGCAAATGGCGCACGATGTTCTCCACCTCAACAATGGCGTCGTCCACCAAAATACCCACCACCAAAGACAGCGCCAACAGCGTGACCACATTGATGGAAAACCCCAGCCATGCCATGCCCACAAAGGCCGGAATAACCGACAACGGCAACGCCACGGCGGCCACCAGCGTGGCACGCCAATCGCGCAAAAACAGCCACACCACCAGCACCGCCAG
>JAYPEA010000039.1:0-17282 GCA_038125525.1 Burkholderiaceae bacterium
TGCACGTAGTTGCTGCGCCGGCTTACGGCCAAGTCGTCCAGTGCCTTCATGCGCACCGCGGCCTCGGCGGCTTTAAGCAACACGGTGATGCCGTTGACGATGGGCGCGCCGTCGGTTTGTATTTGTACCTTACGGTGCGTTTGGCGCCCGCCAAACATCATCATGGGCAGGCCGCCAGCGGGCACCAACACGTCGGCCCCCGCGGCCAGCAGCACGTCAACTTCTTTTTGAAACTTGGCCGCCAGCGCCGCGTAGCCCTCGTCGGTTGAAAAGGCGTCCATGAAGTCGGCCACTTTGCACGGCACGGCGCGCACCCCCACGCAGCGCGTGGTTAGGCCGTAGCGAATCACTTGGTCTTCGTGCCAGGGAATAAAAATGGGGTTGATGGTAATTAGCCCAAACTTACGCCCCAACGTGCACGCGTGCATCATGGTGGTTTCGCCCAGGCCCAGCACCGGAATGTCCACCAGCGACTTGGCCTCGGCCAAGCCCGCGTCTTGAAAATGCGAGATGGCCATGGCCGCGTAGCCTTGGGCTTGGGCGTGCACGGCGTTTTTCATGAAGTTGCGCGCCATACGAAATTCGGTTACCGCGTGCGTGGTGGTGGCCGGCGGCGTGGTGGTGTTAAAGCTAAAGTCAAACTGCGGGTCGAGTATGCGCCGAACGTGCGCCTCGAGCTCGCGTATGTAAGGCATGTGGGCGTTGCGGTCGGTGGCGCCCTGCATCCAGATTTTGTATTGCGTCATGTGAGTTAAGCCTAAGAGAGGGTTAGCAATGAGGTGGGCGCCATGCTAGGCGTGGGGGTTAGGGGTTGTTGTCGCTCGCGCGCCAATGCCCACTTTTGCCGCCTTGCTTCTCCAGCAAGCGCACGTGGGTAATGGTCATGCCGCGGTCGGCGGCTTTGCACATGTCGTACACAGTGAGCAGCGCCACTTGCACGGCGGTTAGGGCTTCCATTTCCACGCCGGTGGGGCCAGTGGTCTCGGCGCGTGCTTGGCAGCGCACGGCTGGTGGCTCGGCTTCTAGCGCAAAGTCCACCGTTACTCGAGTAAGCGCCAGCGGGTGGCACAGCGGAATCAGGTCGCTGGTGCGTTTGGCGCCTTGAATCCCGGCAATGCGGGCCACGCCCAACACGTCGCCTTTTTTGGCGTGGCCTTGGGCAATCAGGGCCAGCGTGTTGGCATGCATGACAATGCGGCCTTCGGCCACGGCCACGCGGGCGGTGTGGGCTTTGTTGCCCACGTCTACCATGTGGGCTTGGCCTTGGTCGTCAAAATGGGTAAGGGGAGTGTTTGACATGGTGTGGCAACGCACCCAAAACAAAAAACAAATGAAGACCCATGATACGCCGCGCTGGCGGCGGGTACTGGTGCTGGGCGCGCTGTTGCCCGGGTTGGTGTGGGCGCAGGTGGGGCTGCCGGCGTTGGGTGACGATGGCGCGCTGACGCTGGGGCAAGAGGCGCAGTTGGGGCAGCGGTTGTATGCGCAGTTGTGGCGGCGCGACGCGGTGCTGCCCGATGCGTGGCTTGCCGATTACTTGGCGCAGGTGTGGGCGCCGCTTTGGGCCGCGGCGCAGGGGCTGGGCCTGGTGGCGCCCGAGGTGGCGCCGCGCTACCACTGGCGGGTGTTGCCGATTCGCGAGGCGTCGCTTAACGCCTTTGCCATGCCGGGGGCGGTGGTGGGGGTGCACGTGGGGCTGGTGGCGCGCAGCCCCAGCGCCGATGCGTTGGCTTCGGTGCTGGCGCACGAGCTAACCCACGTAACGCAGCGCCACATTGCGCGCATGCTGGCGCAGCAGCAGCGCAACATGCCGCTGTGGGTGGCGGCGTTGCTGATTGGGGTGGCCGCAGCGGGCAGCAACACCAACGCGGCGCAGGCGGCCATGGCGGGGGCGCCGGCATTGGCCGCGCAAAGTGGGCTGAACTTTGGCCGGGACATGGAGCGCGAGGCCGACCGGCTGGGGCAGCAGGTGTTGGGTGCGGCGGGGTACAAGCCCGAGGCGTTGGGGCAAATGCTGGCGTTGTTGCAGCAGGCCAATCGGTTAAACGACGACGGCTCGTTTGCGTATTTGCGCAGCCATCCGCTGGGCACCGAGCGGGTGGCTGAAGCCGGCGCGCGTGTGGCGGGCTTGCAGGCGCCAGGCGGGTGGGCCGGGGTAAGCATGCCGGCTTTGCCCAGCGCCGCGTGGCACCCATGGATGCAGGCGCGGGCCGAGGTGGCCATTAGCGATAACCCGGCGCAATGGCAGGCATGGCAGCAGCAAGGTGAGCGGGTAACCGTGCCGCTTAACGAGGCGGCGCAGGTGCAGGCGTGGCGTGCGGCGTTGGCCGCGGCCAAGGGGCAGCAGGTGGCCGTGGCGTGGGGCTTGTTGGCAAAGTTGGCCGCCGCGTTGCCAACGGGCTCGGCGCAAGCCGACGCGGTGCTGGGCTTGCAGCTGCGGTTGTGGGCGCAGGCGCCGGCGCGCCTGCCGCAGGTTGCCCAGCAGCAGGTGCAAGCCATGGTGCAACGGGCCTTGGCCGGGGCGCACCGGGCGCTGTGGCTGGACGCCACCGAGGCCGCGCTGCAAGTGGGCATGGCGCGCGAGCTGGTGGCGGTGTTGCGGCCGTGGTTGTCGGCTCATCCCGCCGACCCATTGGTGTGGGCGGCCATGGCGCGCGCCCAGGCCGCGCTTGACTTGCCGCTGGCGGCTTTGCGTGCGCAGGCCGAACTGCAGTGGGCGCGCGGCCAGGGGCAGCAGGCGCTTGAACGGCTGGATGCCGCGCAGCGGTTGCTGCCCAAGGCGGCGCAGCGTGAGCCGCACGAGGCCGACGTGGTGCTGGCCCGTCGTGCGGCCATGGCGCAGGCATGGGCGCAGCAACAGGCACAATAGCGCCCATGGCGGGCATACACATCACCGACATTGAGGCCGCCATTAACCACTGGCGGCGCATCAGCCCCTCGCCCGATGGCGTGGCGCTGGCCGCGCCGCTGCGTGCCTTGGCCGAGGTGTACGCGCTGCTGGTTTTTTACCGCGAAAGCGAGGCCGACGAGGCCAGCATGCCACGAGCCGCACGCGAGGCTTGGCTGGCGTGGTACGACACCACGCCCGATACGCCGTGCATTGCGATTTGTTCAACCAGCCAGGGCGACGAGGTGTGCAAAGGCTGCGGCCGTGGCTTTAACGAGGTGCAGCATTGGCCTTCGATGACGCCTGCGGCCAAGCGCGCGGTGTGGCGGCGCATTACGCAAGAAGGCAGCGCCTGGCGCTTTGGGCGCTACGCCGAGCGCGCGGTGGAGGCCCAGGGTGGCCAGCCGGCCAAGGCCGCGCCGGCCTAAGTGGGGTTACACCCGGCGTGCCAAGTCGGCGGCTAGGCCAATGTAGCTGGCTGGGGTAAGGGCCAGCAGGCGTTGTTGCTCGGCCGGCGGAATCGGCAGTTGTTTGATAAGCGCGTGCAAGTCGTCGCGGCTAACCTGCTTGCCCCGGGTAACGGCTTTGAGTTGCTCGTAGGCCTCGGGCACAGCGTAGCGGCGCATTACGGTTTGAATCGGCTCGGCCAGCACCTCCCAGGCGTGGTCTAAGTCAGCGGCCAGTGCCTCGGGGTTGATTTCGAGTTTGTTCAACCCCACCAGCAGCGACTGGTAGGCCAGCACGCCGTGGCCTAGCGCCACGCCCATGTTGCGCAGCACGGTGCTGTCGGACAAGTCGCGCTGCCAGCGCGAGATTGGCAGCTTGCTGCTGAGGTGGCCCAGCAGCGCGTTGGCCAGGCCGAGGTTGCCCTCGGCGTTTTCAAAGTCAATGGGGTTGACTTTGTGCGGCATGGTGGACGAGCCGATTTCGCCTTCTTTGAGGCGTTGCTTAAAGTAGCCCAGGCTGATGTAGCCCCATACGTCGCGGGACAAGTCAATCAAAATAGTGTGGCTGCGCGCCAGCGCGTCAAACCACTGCGCCATGCTGTCGTGGGGTTCAATTTGTGTGCTGTAGGGCTCAAACGCCAAGCCCAGGCCAAAGGCTTGCCCCGGCGGGGTTTGGGCCGTGGGCGCGGCTTGGGTTATCACGCGTTGGGCTAAGGCCGGCCAATCCACGTCGGGGTAGGCGCAGGCGTGGGCGTTGTAGTTGCCCACCGCGCCGTTCATTTTGGCGCGTGGCTGCCACTGGGCAATGGCCGCAAGGGCGTGGTCAAGGCGGGCCACAAAGTTGGCAAATTCTTTGCCCACGGTGGTGGGGGTGGCGGTTTGGCCGTGGGTGCGCGAGAGCATGGGCTGCGCCGCGTGTTGCGTGGCCAGCGCGCGCAAGCGCTGTTGCACTTGCTTGAGCAGCGGCAGCACCACTTGCTGCTGCGCGGCTTGCAGTTGCAGCGCGTGGCTGGTGTTGTTGATGTCTTCGCTGGTGCAGGCAAAGTGCACAAATTCGGCCACGCCTTGCAAGGCGGCGCGGTTGGCAGGATCAAGCGTGGCCGCGTGCAGTTGGTCGCGCAGCCAGTACTCCACGGCCTTCACGTCGTGGTTGGTGCGCGCCTCAATGGCTTTGATGGCTTGGGTGTCGGCGTGGCTAAAGCCGCGCATGACGCCCAACAAGTAGGCGCGCGCGGCTTCGGGCAGCACCGGGCATTCGGCTAGGCCGGCTTCGGTTAGGGCCAGCAGCCAGGTGATTTCAACTTGCACGCGAGCTTTCATGTAGCCGTGCTCGCTCATGATGGCGCGTAGGTCGCCCAGTTTGCCGGCGTAGCGCCCATCAAGGGGGGACAAAGCGGTGATGGCGCTGGGCGGGCTGGGCGTGGGGGTCATGGTGGGCGGCAAGAAAAACCTAGGCGACTATTGTAGGGTTTGGGGGTGCCCTACCCTTTTTACAATCGCGGCTTACCACGCCGGGCGTGGCAATTAAGGACGTGAAACCCATGAAGCTAATAGGCTGGGCGGCAAGCCCTTTTGTGCGCAAGGTGCGCGTGGTGTTGGCCGAGAAGAAAGTGGCTTTTACCTACGCCGACGAAAACATTTGGGCCAGCGAGACGACCATTGACACCATGAACCCGCTGGGCAAGGTGCCGTGTTTGGTGCTTGAGGGGGGCGAGGCGTTGTTTGACTCGCGCGTGATTGTGGAGTACCTGGACGGCTTGTCGCCGGTGGGGCGGCTGATACCGCCCAGTGGACGCCAGCGCGCCGAGGTAAAAACCTGGGAGGCGCTGGCCGACGGCGTGATGGAGGCCTTGGTGCTGGCGCGGCTTGAGGCCACGTGGCCGGGGCGCACCGAGGCGCAGCGTAGCCCGGCGTGGATGGCGCGCCAAATGCACAAGGTGGACCGTGGACTTGACGCGATGGAGCGCGGCCTAAGCGGTGCGTATTGCAGCGGCAATTCGTTGTCGCTGGCTGACATTGCGGTGGGCTGTGCGCTGGGCTATTTGGATTTGCGCTTCGCGCAGGTGGACTGGCGTGGCACACGCCCACGCTTGGCGACTTTGCATCAGCGTTTGCTTGCGCGCGAGTCGTTTGCCAGCACCCAGGCCCAAGCCTAGCGCGCTTGCAGGCGCCGCCCCAGCGCGCGAATAACGGCGCCCAGCAGCGGCAGTTTGGCGTAGAGCTCTTCGGCGGCGTCCCAGTAGTCGCGGTGCCAGTGCACCAAGCCGTTGGCGTCAAGCTTAAGGTGCGAGGCGCCGCGTATGCACCACGCGTGGCGCTGGCCGCGCGGGCGAAAGTGAAAATCCCACAGCAGCATCACGCCGTGGGCTTGCTCCACGCATTCGGTTACCACAAAGCGCGGCGCATCAAGCGTGGCAAACATGTGGGCAAAGATGCGCGCAATGGCCTGCTGGCCGCGCACCTCGTTAAAGGGGTCTTTAAAGTAGGCCTGGTCGCTGTAGTGGGTGGGCAGTTGCTCAAGGCTTTGTGGGCTGAGCGTCTCAAACCACTGCACCAGGGCTTGCAGGGGTGGGCTGGCGTGTGGAGCGGGCATGGCGTTAGCTTGCGGTGGTGCGGTGAATCAAGGCCATGGCCCAGCGCGCGGGCAGCACGCGCAGCAGCAGCAAGACCCAGCTCAGGCGTTTGGGAAAGTGAATGTTCATGCGCCCTTTGGCCCAGCCGCGCAGCATGCGCTGGGCGGCTTGCTCGGGCTGCATCAAGCCAGGCATATGAAACCGGTTGTTGGCGGTAAGCGGCGTTTGTACAAAGCCTGGGTGCACCACGCTCACGCCCAAGCCCAGTGGCCTGAGGTCTTGGTACAACACCTCGCCCAAGTGGCTGAGCGCGGCCTTGCTGGGGCCATAGGCCAGTGCCAGTGGCAGGCCGCGCCACGCCGCCACGCTGCTAACCAGGCTAACGTGGCCGTGCCCTTGCTCGAGCAGACGCGGCAACACCGCGTGCAGCACACGCACGGCGCCGAGGTAGTTGATGTCCATGTGGCGCTGCACTTGCATGGGGTCAAGCGCGGTGGCGCGTTGCGCCTGGTAGTGCCCGCTGCAGTACACCACCAAGTCCAGCGCCGGGTATTGGGCCAGCACCTGTTGCGCGGCCTCGGCGGTGGCCGGGGCGTCGGTTACATCAAACGGCACGGCCAGGCTGCCCGGGTGTTGGCTGCACCACTGCTGCAGCGCTTGTGCGTTGCGCGCCGACACCGCCACCCGTGCCCCGGCTTGGGCCAGGGCGTTGGCGCAGGCCAAGCCAATGCCCGAGGAGGCACCCACCAGCCACACGTGTTTGCCCTGCCAGTGGGCAAGCGGTGGGTTCATGGGGGGCAGGGGCCACATGGGTGGGGCTTAGGGTGCGCGTTTGACAAAGCTCAGCGTAACCTCGCCCAAGCGAAAGCCCCACTTGCTCATAACGGCGCGGTTAAGCATGACGCGCTCGTCAAGCAAAAACATCCAGTCGTCAAACTGCACTTCGTAAACCGTGCCGTCTACCGGCAGGCGCAAGGTGTAGGCCCATTGCAAGGCGTTGCCGGCCACGCGGCCGCTGGCCTGCCCCACCACGTCGTCGGCGCCACCGGTGAGGCGGCCGTCGTCTTGCAGTTGCAGGCGCCACACGCGGCGCTCGGTGCTGCCGTCGGCGTAGGTAAAGCGCTCGTCCAGCACGCCTTGGTTGCCTTCCCAGCTGCCTTGCATGAGCACATGAAAGCGTTTAACCACGCGCCCGCTTCGGTCTTGAAACATGCCGTAGGCGTCAAGCGTGCCATTAAAGTAGCGGCGCATGTCCAGCCGGGGCCGGTCGTTGCTGTAGTCTTCGACGCGCGGTGACGAGCAGCCCAGCAGCAGCGCGCCAAGCGTGAGTGCCAAGGCGCGGGTTAGCCAATGCGAGGGGATAAGGGTCATGCGATTCTCCTGATTCCGGTGCGCCACCAATAAGCAGCGGCGGCGAGTTTGATGACGCAGGGCAGCGCCCCGTACACCCAGGCTAGGGCGCGCGTGTCGCTGGTGCCGGGTTGGTAGCCCAGTACACCCAACAAGGGCAGGCCAATGCCGGCAGCCAGCGCCAGGGCCAGTTTGTTAACCAGCCCCCACCAGCCAAAGTACGCCGCGTGGTTGGATGCGTGGGGTTGACTGCGCGCCAGCCACAGCGCCAGCAGTGCTGGGGGCGCCACCATGTCAGCGGCCAGGGCCACGCCGCTGCCCACACAAATGAGGGCAAAGCCCAGCCAGGCACCTTGCGGCAGCCACGCCGCCGAGGCAAACGACAACACCGCCAGCAGCATGCCCAGGCCCCAGCCACGCGCCAAGCCAAGGCGGGGCAGCAGGCGCGTCCACACCGGCACGCCCAGCGCGGCACTGACAAAGTACAAGGCCAGCAGGCCAGCTTCTTGACCTGGACTGGCTTGTACGTGGTCGCGCACAAAAAACAACACCAAGGTGGCCGGCAGCGCCGCGGCCAGCGCGCTCAAGGCATGGGTGGCCAGCAGCGCGCGCCATGCCGGGCTGTGCCACTGCACGCGCGCGTGTGCCGCCAAGTCGGCCGCGGCCGGCGGGTGGGGCGCGTGGTCCGTGGGTGTAGCGGTGGGTGCGGCCGTGGGTGCCAAGCGCCAAGCCCACCACGCCGCAACCAGTGCCGCGCCCAGCAGCAGCATGGTGGTGGGCAACCCGGCCAAGGGCGGCAGGCTTACCGCCACCATCACGCCCAACAGGGCAAAACCCTCGCGCCAGCCCACCACGCGGGCTTGAAACGCCGCGTCGCCGCCCATGCGGGCGCCCCAGGCTTGTAGCGCCACGGTAAGCAGGCTGTAGGCTGCGGTGGCCACCAGCACGCTAATCGCCGCCCAGGCCAACAAGGCCGGCGTGCTCCAGTGGGCCGGCGCGGCAAAGGCCGTGGCAAAGCCCAGCCACAGCAGCAGCACGGCCACGCCCCCTAAGCGCCACACGCCGGCGTGGCCGCGCGCAAACCACCGGTCCAGCCACCTGCCAATCCATGGGTCGGTGATGGCGTCGGCGCCGCGCAGTGCCAGCAGCAACAGACCAAGGCTAGCCAGCGGCACGCCGTATTGGCGCGCGTAGTGCTCGGGCAGCAGCACGTACAGCGGCAAGCCCGCCAGCGCCAGCGGCGCGGCCAGCACGCCGGCGCGCCAAAGCCCGTGGCTAGGGCTTGCGTAGGGTGACTTGTAAAACATCGGTGGTGCCGGCGCGAAACCCCGCCTCGCAGTACGCCAAATAAAACAGCCAGGTGCGCATGAAGCGGGTGTCAAAGCCTAAGGCGCGAATGGCCGGCTCTTGCGCGGTAACGCGCTGGGCCCACTGCGCCAGCGTGCGCGCGTAGTCCGCGCCAAAGGCAAACGAGTCCTCAACCGTCAGCCCCGCGCGTTGGGCTTGGCGGGCCACCTCGGTGCGACTGAGCAAGCAGCCGCCAGGAAAGATGTACTGCTGGATAAAGTCGGTCTCTTTGAGGTAGCGGTCAAACAGCGCGTCGTCGATGACGATAACTTGAACGCAGGCCAAGCCCCCGGGTTTGAGCAAATGGGCAATGGCGCCAAAGTAAGTGGGCCAGTAGGCTTGGCCCACGGCCTCGATCATTTCAATCGACAGCACCGCGTCAAAGCTGCCTGCGGCGTGTTGTGCGGCGGTGTCGCGGTAGTCTTGCAAGCGCAGCTCGGTTTGGGCGGCCAGCCCGGCGCGTTGCAGCCGTTGTTGCGCGTAGGCCAGCTGCTCGGTGCTCAGCGTGATGCCGGTGACGTGCGCGCCTTGCTCGGCGGCGGCTTGTTCGGCTAGGGCGCCCCAGCCGCAGCCAATTTCTAGCACACGGCTGCCCGGCTGCACCTGGGCCGCATGCAGCGCACGCGCGATTTTGCTGCGTTGCGCCTGCGCCAGCGTGGCCTCGGGCTCTTCAAACCAGGCCGATGAGTAGGTCATGGTTTCGTCTAGCCACAACTGGTAAAACGCGTTGCCCAAGTCGTAGTGGGCATGAATGTTTTTGCGGCTGTTGTGCCGCGTGTTGCGGCGCAGCGCGTGGCGCAAGCGGTATAGCCAGCCACCCAGCCGGCTGCCGTAAATGGCTTGCGCCAGGGCATGGTGGTTACGCGCCAGCAGCGTGAGCAAGTCAGCCAGTTGCGGGCTGTCCCACTGCCCGGCAATGTAGCTCTCGGCAAAGCCAATGTCGCCGCGGCGCAGGGTTTGGCCAAACACAGCCAAATCATGCACGCGCAAGCTGGCGTGCTCGTCCATGTCGTCTCCCAGCCGCATGGCTTGGCTGGCACCTGGCAGGTGCAGCGCAAGTTGCCCGTGCGGCATGCGCTGCAGCATGGCCAGCATGGCGCGGGCGGCAGCGGGCAGGCGCATGGGCGGGTGGGTCATGGGGTTTGGCGTTGGGGTGCGGACGGCGGGGCCGGATTTTTGCCCCAAAAGGGCACGCGCTTGAGCCATAGCCGCAGCGCTTGCCAGTGAATTCGCAGCCACACCATGGTACCTTGCCACGGGTAGCCCAGCGCGGTGCGCCACCACGTGGTGCGCGTCAGTGGCTGCAAGCGGCCGCTGAGGCTGGTTTGCAGGATGCAGCCCAGATGGGTGTGGTAGTCGATGCGGGCCAGTACCCGCGCGGCGTGGTCCAACCCGGTGCCGGTGTTAGCTTGTGCGCCAAAAACAAAACGGTAATGCCCTTGCACTTGATTAAACGGCGAGACGTGGAAGGCTTTGTCGGTGTGGCACCAGTGGCCCAAGCGAGGCTGCGGTAACACGTACGTGTGGCGCCCACCAAAGGTGTTGTTCACCTCCACCACCACGGCGCGCAACGCGCCGCCACGGGTTTGGCAAAACCAAAAGCTCACCGGTTTGAACACCCGGCCCGCCACGCGGGGGTAGGTCATGAGCCAGGCTTCGCCGTGGGCGTCGTCAATGCCGTGGGCATGCAGCGTGGCATCTAGCCAGTGCAAGGCGTCGTCGCCACCTTGGCCGTGGTCGGCGTCGTAAAAGCTCAGCCACGCGCGGCGGTTGCGCGCCAGCAGCGGGTGCGCGTGGTGCGCCAAGCTGCGCATGGGCAGCCACCAAAAGCAACTGCGGTAGGCAAACCGGTGATGTCTAGGTGCCAGGCGCGTGTGGCGCACGCTGCCAAAACCCACCGCCGGCTGGTTCATGCCAGCGCGGGCAAAGCCTGGCCATGCCATTGCAGCAGCGCCTGAGCCGCGCGCGCGCCGGACTGCATGCCGTCTTCGTGAAAGCCGTAGCCCGTCCAAGCCCCGGCGTAAAAGGTACGTTGCACGCCCTCAATCGTACCCAAGCGGGGTTGCGCGGCAATGGCGGCTTGGTCAAAGATGGGGTGGGCGTAGTCAATTTCGGCCAGCACGCAGCGCGGGTTAATGGGCCCGTGCGGGTTAAGCGAAACCACCACCGGTTGAGCAAAGGGCAGCGGTTGCAGCCGGTTAATCAGGTAGTGCAAACACACGCGCGGCTCGTTTTGTGCCGCGTCGCTGGCGTGGTAGTTCCACGCGGCCCAGGCCGAGCGCGCCTTGGGCAGCACCGAGGCGTCGGTGTGCAGCACCGCGCGATTGGGCTGGTAGCCAATGGCGCCCAAAATTTCGCGCTCGGCGGCGCTGGGTTGCTCCAGCATGGCCAGGGCTTGGTCGCTGTGGCAGGCCAGCACGGCGTAGTCAAAATGCTCAACACCACGCGGGCCGTGCACGTGCACGCCGTCGGCGTCTCGCACCACACGCTGCACCGGCCAGTGGTTGCGGGCGTCGTCTAAGGCCGCCACCATGCGCTGCACGTAGCGGCGCGAGCCGCCACGCACGGTAAGCCACTGTGGCCGGTTGCTGATTTGCAGCAGGTTGTGGTTGTGCGCAAAACGCACCAGCGTGGCCACCGGAAACGCCAGCATTTGGCGCGTGGGGCAGCTCCAAATGCAACCCAGCATGGGCAGCAGGTACCACTGCACAAACGGTTGCCCCAGCCGCTTGGCTTGCAGCCATTGCCCCAGCGGCATGGCCATTTCGGCCGGCGCGTGCGCGGCGGTGGCTAGCGCCGTGGCCAACCGATTAAATCGCAACAAGTCGCGCAGCATGGCCCAAAACTTGGGCCGCAACAGGTTGGACGGTTGCACAAACACGCTACGCAGGTTGTGCCCGCTCCATTGCAGCACCCCACCGCGCGGGCCGGCGCCGGGCACTTGCACCGAAAACGACATGTCCGAAGGTGCCACCGCCACGTCCAACTCGTCGAGCAACGCCAGCATGCCGGGGTAGGTGCGCGGGTTCATGACCAAAAACCCCGTGTCCACGCCATGCGTGACGGGCTGGCCGCGCGCGTCGGGCAGCGTCACGTCCACTGTGTGGCTGTGGCCGCCAAAGGTTTCGGCGGCCTCAAGCAGCGTGACGTCGGCGTGGTGGCGCAGCTGGTACGCCGCTGTTAAGCCAGCCACACCCGCGCCCACCACCACCACGCGCGGTCGTTGAGGGTTTAGTGCTAGCTGTGGCAGTGGCGCGTTCATGGCAGGTGCGGCAAGGCTTAAGGTTTGGCCAGCTCGGCTTCAATGGCGCGACGCAGCGCCCGCCCGTCAGGGCTGTTGAGGCTGTTAAAGCTCTGCACGCGGGTGCCGTCGCGGCTGACGAGGTACTTGTGAAAGTTCCAAAGCGGTGCGGTACCGCTGGCCTGGCGCAGCGCTTGGTAAAAGCCGTTGGCCTGCTCGCCACGCACCACGGTTTTTTCAAACATCGGAAACGCCACACCGTAGGTGTTAAAGCACAGCTCGGCCACTTGCTTGTTGGTGCCGGTTTCTTGGTTAAAGTCGTTGGAGGGAAAACCCAAAATCACCAAGCCGTCGTTTTTCTTTTCAGCGTAAAGCTTCTCTAGCCCCTCGTACTGTGGCGTGAAGCCACAAAAGCTGGCGGTGTTGACCACCAACAACACTTTGTTTTGAAATTCACACAGCGATTGCGGGGCGCCGTCTTGCAGCCGGGCAAAGCGGTGGTTGAGCAAACTGGGGCACGAAGCCTGCGCGGCCCCTGCGGTGGCCGCCATAAGCCACACAAAAATCAATGCAAAACGTCTCATCTGTTGGTGAATCTATTGCAAAACCTCAACAGTGTGCCATACCAACAGGGAGCGCTGCGTTACAGCGAGCGCGAGCCCGTTTGGGTGCAGGGGCTTTATTGTTTGTCGCGCCCGGGCAGACGGGGCATTCGTACGTATACTTTGGACCACTAGTTAGAAGGGGGAGTTGAAATGCGAGTCGATACCAAAATACCGGTGGATCCGTCCGGCGCGCCCCAGCGGGCCACGCCGTTGACCCAAACTTGGGTTAAGCCATTGCTTGTCGTGTCAGCCGGGGTGTTGTTGCTGACGCTGGGTGCCAAGGTGTCGGTGCCGTTTTGGCCGGTGCCCATGTCGTTGCAGGTCATGGCATTGGCAGCGATTGGCATGACGCTGGGTGCGCGGCAAGCGGTGCAGACGGTGTTGGCGTACCTCGCGCTGGGTTTGGCTGGGGTGCCGGTGTTTGTGAGTAGCGCAGGCCCCGCGGCTTTCATGGGCCCCACGGGCGGTTACCTGGTGGGCTTTGTGGCTGCTGCGGCCGTGGTGGGTAGCCTGTCGCAGCGCGGCTGGGGTCAGTCGTTTGGCCGTGCGTGGTTGGCCATGTTGCTGGGCTTGGTGGTGTTGTATGTTCCAGGCTTGGCGTGGCTTGGCCACGTGGTGGGCTGGGATAAGCCCGTGCTGGCCATGGGGTTGACGCCATTTATTCTTGGCGATGCGCTCAAAATTACTTTGGTGGCGTTGGCGCTGCCCGTGGCGCGTCGCTTTCGACGACGTTGATTTTTTTTGCAACCGCTTCACAACAAAAAATGCATGCTGTATCCCGACTTATTTAAACAACTCGAAGCGGTGCGCTGGAACATGGCCGAGGACATTCCGTGGGGCCAATTTGACCCCACGGCGCTGACCGACGAGCAGGCGCAAACCATCAAAATGAACGCCATCACCGAGTGGGCGGCGTTGCCCGCGACCGAAATGTTTTTGCGCGACAACCGCGCCGACAGCGATTTTTCGGCTTTTATGTCGGTGTGGTTTTTTGAGGAGCAAAAGCACGCGCTGGTGTTAATCGACTACCTGCGCCGCTTTCGCCCCGACTTGGCGCCCACCGAAGCCGAACTGCACGAGGTGCGGTTTGAGTTTGAGCCGGCCCCGGCGCTGGAGACGCTGATGCTGCACTTTTGCGGCGAGATTCGGCTCAACCACTGGTACCGGCGCGCTGCGCAGTGGCACACCGAGCCGGTGATTAAGGCCATCTACACCATCTTGTCGCAAGACGAAGCGCGCCACGGCGGTGCGTATTTGCGTTACATGCGTCGTGCCATCGAGCAGTTTGGCAACGAAGCGCGCCAGGCGTTTGCCAAAATTGGTGTGCTCATGGCCAGCGCGCGGCGTACAGCGCAAGCCTTGCACCCCACCAATTTGCACGTGAACAAGCAATTGTTTCCGCGCGACACGGTACAAAGCCGTTTACCCGACCCGGCGTGGCTGGAACGCTGGCTGGACCAGCAGATTCAGTTTGATGCGAGTTGGGAGAACAAAGTGGTTGAGCGGATATTGCACAACTTGAGCTTGCTGCTGGAGCAAAGTTTTCGTAGCGTGCAAGAGCTCAACCGATTTCGTAAATCGCTGGCTTAGTCAGCGCACCACGCCGCGCCAAAACAATGGGCCCAGGCCGACACCACGGCTTGGCGCGCCTCAGCCAGCGCCTCTGGTGCCACTTGGGTGCTGGCTTCATCAAGCCGGGCACGATGTTGTAAGCGGCGCAGCGTGCGGTAAGCATCGGCCGCGGCGCGGCCCAGCCCGGGCGGCAGCATGGCGGCGTCCTCGGCGCGCTGCAACAACGCGATGTTGCCCATGTTGGGCCGCAGCGCGGGCTGGGTGTTGCCGTGGGCCAGCACCAGGTACTGCACCAAAAACTCCACGTCCACCATGCCCCCGGGGCTGTGTTTCAGGTCAAAGCGCCCAGCGCCAACCGAATGACTGCTGGCCACGCGCCGGCGCATGGCGACGATTTCTTGCGCCAATTTGGCCGGGTCGCGCGGGGCGCGCAGCACCGCGTCGCGTACCGCTTCAAAGCGTTGCTGCATGTCGCCATCGCCCACCACCCAACGCGCCCGCGTGATGGCTTGGTGTTCCCACGTCCACGCGGTGTTGCTGCCGCGTTGCTGTTGGTATTCGGCGTAGGCCTCTAAGCGCGTGACCAGCAAGCCCGAGTTGCCGTTGGGCCGCAGCGCGGTGTCGACTTCAAACAAGTCGCCTTCGCCGGTT
This sequence comes from Burkholderiaceae bacterium, assembly GCA_038125525.1. GTDB lineage: Bacteria > Pseudomonadota > Gammaproteobacteria > Burkholderiales > Burkholderiaceae_C > RS62. The sequence goes on from JAYPEA010000039.1 coordinate 14,673, forward strand.
TTTACCGTGAGCCAACTGATGAGCTTGCGCACCAGTGCGGTGTATCGGTCCGCGGCGCTGTCGTCCTCGTCGTCAAATACAAACACGATGTCCAAGTCGCTGCCATAGCCCAGTTCTTTGCCGCCGAGTTTGCCGTAGGCGATGATGCCCAGGCGGGGGTGCGCGCGGTGGCGCCGTTTGAACTTTTGCCAGCACCATTGCAGCGCCACGGTCAGCACGGTGTCGGTGAGTGCGCTTAAGTCATCGGCCACTTGCTCTACGCTTAAGCAACCCTCCACGTCCCGCGCCAAGGTGCGAAATACCTCGGCATGGTAGCCACGGCGCAGCAGGTTCAGCAGGTTCTCTTCGTTGTCTTCTTCGCCGGTGCGCAGCCCATGCAGTCGCGAGGCCAGCTCTTGGGCAAACGCGTGGCCATCAAAGCGTTGGTTGAGCAAGTTGGGGTCGGCAAGTTCGTCAATCACACCAGGTTGGCGCATGAGGTAGCGTGCCGGCCAGCGCGCCGCGCCGAGTAGGTGGCACAGCCGTTCGTGCACGGCCGGACGCTCTTGCAGCAAGGCCAGGTAGTTCTCGCGCCTTAGCAAAGGCTCAAGCCAGTCGGTTAGACGCAGCGCGGCCTGGGTGTCGATGCGCCCCTCGTCCAGCCAAGCGTTGGTGCGTTGCAGCAACAACGCCAGGCGTTGTTGGCCGCTGGGTTTGAGCTCGCGCACGCGCGGCGAGTCAAGCCATGGTTGCAGCTTGGTGCGTAATTCGGCCCCAAGCTCAGGCAGCACCGATTCCAAGTCGGGCGCGGCATGGCCTTGACAGTGGCCGCAGGGTTCGCCGCCGAGCAGGCTGTCAAATTCCTCGGCCACGCGTTCGCGGTGTGTGTCCAGTGCGTCTTGAAACAACCCAAAGGTGGCAAACCCCATGCGCCGGGCCAGCCACGCCAGGTCGTCGTCGTTGGTGGGCAAGGTGTGGGTTTGTTGGTCGTCAAGATACTGCAGGCGATGCTCGACCTGGCGCAAAAATGCGTAGGCCTCGTCCAGCGCCGTGGCCGTGGCTTGGGGCATGAGGTTGGCGCGCGCCACCCGCTGCAGGGCGCTGCGTGTGGGGCGGGTGCGCAGCTCGGGAAATTGGCCGCCGCGCACCACTTGCAGCAGTTGCACGATGAACTCGATTTCGCGTATACCCCCGCGCGAGAGCTTGACGTCGTTGGCGCGCTCGGGGTGGCCAGCGGCGCGGCGTTGCGCGTGTTGGCGAATTTGCCGGTGCAGGTGCCGTAGCGCGTCAAAAATGTTGTAGTCGAGGTAGCGCCGATACACAAACGACGATACGGCGTTGCGCAGCCCCTGTACGCTGTTGTGCAATTGCCCTGGGCTTGGCGCGACCACGCGGCTTTTGAGCCAGGCAAAGCGCTCCCACTCGCGCCCTTGCACCTGAAAATATTCTTCCAGCGCGTCCAACGACACCGCCACCGGGCCCGAGTTGCCGTTGGGGCGCAGCGCCAGGTCAACGCGAAACACTTGGCCGTATTCGGTGATGTCGCCCAGGCGCGTGGCCAGGCGTTTGACGAATTGGCTAAAAAATTCGTGGTTGCCAATACCTTTGCCGTGCGCGGTGCCGCTGGTTTGGCCGTCGTGGTCGTAGACGCAAATTAGGTCAATATCGCTAGAGACGTTGAGCTCGCGCGCGCCGAGTTTGCCCATGCCAATCACCCACAGCTGCGCTGCGCCGTGTTCGCTGTGCGGCGTGCCGTGGCGCGCCACAAGCTCGGCCAAGGTGGCGTGGTAGGCGTGTTGCACGGCGTATTCGGCCCACTGGCTCATGGTGGCGATGACTTCGGCCAGTGACGCTTGGCCGTCGCAATCGAGTTGAGCCAGCCGCTCCAGCACCAACTGGCGCAACACGCGCAGGCTGGCGTCGCCATCAAGCGCTTGCTGCTGCAGCGTGGCGTGCGCTTGAGCCAAGGCTTGCACGCTGGGCAGGCCAGGCGGCAGCAGCGTTAGCCACGCGGCGTGGCGGCGGCGCACGCGCTGCACAAATCGGCTGTGCGCGGCGGCATCAACGGGGGCGCTGGCGTCCATAATGTCGGTTTATGCAAACAACACCAACCACCACCGCCGTGGGCATGTGGCCCATGCTGGCGCGGGTTGCCACTTGGTTGGCTGGGTTGCTGCTGGCTTGGTGGGCACTGGTGGCGGTGTTGTGGATGATTGGCCTGCACCTGATTGTGCCGCGTCTTGACCAATGGCGTGGGCCGATGCAGTCCTTGGCCAGTTGGGCCTTGGGTGTGCCGGTGCAAGTGCAGCGCGTGGTGGCCAACACCCAAGCCGTGTTGCCCGAGTTGGTGCTGCAACAGGTGGTGTTGGGCCAGGGCGCCGGTGCACCGCGGGCAGCCGAAATACGCATCAGGGCCAGCTGGTGGTCGCTGTTGCGGCTGGAGTTGGCCGCCGTTGAGGTGCGCGCCCCCGAACTGACCTTGCAGCGGAAGAACCAGGCGTGGTCGGTGCTGGGGTTGGCGTTGCCCGCGCCAGCCGCTCCAACCACGACCGCCAGCCCATGGCTGGCGTGGTTGCTGGCGCGGCCGCTGGTGGGGGTGCAAGACGGCGTGGTGCAGTGGCGCCAAATCGG
>JAYPEA010000040.1:0-16113 GCA_038125525.1 Burkholderiaceae bacterium
CGATTGCGACGTGGTTGTGATTGGCGGCGGGCCTGGTGGCTACTCCGCGGCCTTTCGCGCCGCGGACCTCGGCCTCAAGGTGGTGCTGGTCGAGCGTTACCCTACGCTGGGCGGGGTGTGCTTGAACGTGGGTTGTATTCCGTCTAAGGCGCTGCTGCACGTGGCCGCGGTGATGGACGAGGCCAGCCACATGGCGCAGTGGGGCATCACATTTGGCCAACCCAGCGTCGACTTGAGCAAACTGCGCGAGCACAAAGCGAAGGTGGTGGGCAAACTCACTGGGGGCTTGGCCGCCATGGCAAACATGCGCAAAGTCAAGTCCATCCGGGGCGTGGCCCGTTTCACCTCGGCGCATACGTTGGCCGTTGATACCACCGATGGGCCTGGCAAACAAACCACTGGCGAGCAACAAAGCCTGTCGTTTCGCTACGCCATCGTTGCGGCGGGCTCCCAGCCTGTGAAACTGCCATTTTTTCCTGACGACCCTCGAATTATTGACTCCACAGGCGCGCTTGGTTTGGAGTCGGTGCCCAAGCGGTTGTTGATCGTGGGCGGCGGCATCATTGGGTTGGAGATGGGTACGGTGTACAGCACATTGGGGGCCCGGCTCGAGGTGGTGGAAATGTTGGACCAACTCATGCCCGGCGCCGATCCCGACTTGGTGAAAGTGTGGCAAAAAATGAATGCCCATCGGTTCGATGCCATCCGCATGGGCACGCGCACGGTGTCGGCTAAGGCGGGCAAAAAAGGCATCACCGTGGGCTTTGAAGCTGCCGATGGCAGCACCAGCCAAGCCACTTACGACATGGTGCTTCAAGCCGTGGGACGCACGCCCAACGGGCACCGACTCGGCGCCGAGACCGCAGGCCTCACCGTTGCCGAGCGCGGGTTTGTGCCGGTCGATGGGCAAATGCGCACCTCGGTGCCGCATATTTTTGCCATCGGCGACATCGTGGGCCAACCCATGCTGGCGCACAAGGCCGTACACGAAGCCCATGTGGCCGCCGAAGTCATCGCTGGCGAACGCCTGGGCGACGCGGCCCTAGCCTCGCGGGCCTTTGACGCGCGGGTGATTCCCAGCGTGGCGTACACCGACCCCGAGATTGCCTGGGTGGGCTTGACCGAGACGCAGGCCAAGGCGCAGGGCGTTAAGGTCACACGGGGTCTATTTCCGTGGGCGGCCTCGGGGCGTGCCATTGCCAACGGTCGCGACGAGGGCTTTACCAAACTGCTGTTTGATGCACAAACGCACCGTATCGTCGGGGGCGGGCTGGTGGGCACCCACGCCGGGGACATGATTGGCGAGGTGGCCCTGGCCATTGAAATGGGCGCCGACGCCGTTGACATTGGGCGCACCGTGCACCCTCACCCCACGTTGGGTGAATCCATTGGCATGGCCGCCGAGGTGGCGCACGGCAGTTGCACCGATTTGCCCCCAGCACGGCGCTGATTTGGCGGGGGCACTTGGGGCTGTCAGCGGTTTGCAAGGCCAGGGGGCAAAATAGGGCCAGTCTTTTTGCCGCAACATGGAGTTCCCGATGCCCTCGTTTGCCCAGTGGTACCAGCAGTCCATCGAACAGCCCGAGACCTTTTGGGCCGAGCAAGCCAAGCGCATTCATTGGCATCGACCCTATGACACGGTACTGGATTACTCTGAGCCACCTTTTGCCAGGTGGTTTGTGGGCGGGCAAACCAACCTGTGCTACAACGCGGTGGACCGGCACGCGCAGTCGCGCCCCGAACAAGCGGCGCTGATCTACGTATCTACCGAGACCAACACCGAGCACACCTACACCTTTGCGCAGTTGCATCACGAGGTGCAACGCATGGCCGCGGTGCTGCGCCAGCACGGCGTTGTTAAGGGTGATCGGGTATTGATTTACATGCCCATGGTGCCCGAAGCTGTGTTTGCCATGTTGGCCTGCGCACGCATGGGCGCCATTCACTCGGTGGTGTTTGGGGGTTTTGCCAGTGTCAGCTTGGCCAGCCGAATTGACGATTGCGCGCCCAAGGTCATCGTCAGCGCCGACGCTGGCTCGCGTGCGGGTAAGGTGGTGCCTTACAAACCGCTTCTCGACGAGGCCATTGCGTTGGCTTCGCACAAACCGTCGTGTGTGCTGCTCACCGACCGTGGGCTGGCGCCCATGAACTGGGTTGCCGGCCGTGACGTGCGTTACACCGAGGCCCTGCAAGCGCTGCCGGGGGTACTTGATGAGCCCGTGACATGGCTGGACGCCACCGACCCCAGCTACATCTTGTACACCAGCGGCACCACCGGCAAACCCAAGGGTGTGCAACGTGACACCGGGGGTTACGCCGTGGCCCTGGCCACCAGCATGGAGACGATTTTCATGGGGCAGCCGGGCGAGACCTATTTTTCAACCAGTGACATTGGTTGGGTGGTAGGCCACAGCTACATTGTTTACGGCCCCTTGCTGGCGGGCATGGCCACCATTTTGTACGAGGGCTTGCCGATTCGACCCGATGCCGGTATTTGGTGGGAGTTGGTGCAAAAGCACCGGGTAACCGCCATGTTCAGCGCACCTACGGCGATTCGGGTACTCAAAAAATACGATACCGATTTCATCCAAAAGTACGATCTCAGCTCGCTTAAGGCTTTGTTTTTGGCTGGCGAACCGCTGGACGAACCCACCTCGGCATGGATTGCGCAGGCGTTGGGACGGCCCATCATTGACAACTATTGGCAAACCGAGACCGGTTGGCCTATTTTGACCGTATGCCAAGGTATTGAGCCCGGTGTCACGCGACTGGGCTCGCCAGGCAAACCGGTGTATGGCTTTGACGTGCAGTTGTTGAGCGAGGTGGACGGCACCCCGCTCAACGGGGCCGACCAAAAAGGCGTGCTTGCCATTAAGGGGCCCTTGCCCCCCGGGGCCATGCAAACCGTGTGGGGGGATGACCAGCGCTTTGTTGACACCTACTGGCGCAGTGTCCCTGGGCAAGAGGTTTACAGCACCTTTGACTGGGGCGTGCGCGACGCGGATGGCTTTTACTACATCCTGGGCCGCACCGACGACGTAATCAACGTGGCCGGACACCGCCTCGGGACGCGGGAAATCGAAGAAAGTATCGCCAGTCATGGGCACGTGGCCGAGGTGGCGGTGGTGGGGGTGGCCGATTCACTCAAAGGGCAGGTGGCCATGGCGTTTGCCGTGCTCAAAGACGCCAGCGTGGCCGAGGACGCTCAGCAAGCCCTGCAACTCGAAGGAGAGTTGATGAAGGTCGTTGAGCAACAACTGGGGGCAGTGGCCCGGCCAGCCCGCATTCGGTTTGTGACCTTGTTGCCCAAAACCCGTAGTGGCAAGTTGCTTCGGCGCGCAATCCAGGCGCTGTGCGAAGGACGCGACCCCGGCGACCTCACCACCATTGATGACCCAACCGCGTTAGAGCAAATCAGGCGCCACTTGGGGGCCTGATACACCTTTTGCATAGATTTCCCCCGTTTTTTCAGAAACCAGATAGAATATGGTTATAGGCTGATGCAACGGGAGCGCCAACGATGGGGTCAGGGCGAGCAATTACCACCGAGGTGGACGAGGGCGAGAGCGCGGTGTTTGACCGCGCCGCCGAGCTGTTTGGCATGTTGGCCACGCCCATGCGTTTGCGGATTTTGTCGGCGCTGTGCGAGACGGAGAAGTCTGTAACGGACTTACTCAAAGAAATCCACACCACCCAACCCAACCTATCCCAGCACCTCAATGTGCTCTACCGAGCCGGTATTTTGGCCAGACGCAAGGAAGGTACCCGCGTGATTTACCGCGTGCAAAGTCAACAAGCCGTGGGCTTGTGTCGCTCCGTGTGTACGTCCGTGGCCATCGGTCTGGACGAAGACAGCGTCTTGGCCTAAGCGCAAGTTCGCCCCGTTTTTTGCGCGCACACCACACTTTTTCGTTTGGGTTTGATGGTTTGCGGCCTCTGGTGGCACAATAGACGTCGACCTTAAAGGTTATTTCGCATCCGCCATTCGGTGTAGCCGTGTCGCGGAGGGTTGTTCACCAGACGTATCCCCCTGCAGGGGGTAGGAAGTCCGCGCATGAGTAATGAAAAAGGTGGCTTGTACATCGCGTACAAGAACAATTCGTATTTGTTTGGCGGCAACGCCCCGTATGTCGAAGAGATGTACGAGAACTACCTCGATAACCCGGGCAGCGTACCCGATGAATGGCGAAGTTACTTTGACGCCTTGCAGCACCTGCCGGCGGTTGACGGCTCAGACAGCCGAGATCAGGCGCATCTACCCGTAATCAGCGCGTTCGCCGAACTCGCCAAGCAGGGCACCACCCAGGTGGTACAAGCCAACGCGGACTCCGAACTTGGCCGCAAGCGTAACGCAGTGCAACAGTTGATTGCTGCGTACCGCAACATAGGCAGCCGTTGGGCCGATTTGGACCCACTCAAACGCACCGAGCGTCAACCCATTCCCGAACTCGAGCCGTCGTTTTACGGCCTGGTTGACGCCGATTTTGAGACCATCTTCAACACGTCCAACACCTTTTTTGGGCGTGACACCATGTCGTTGCGCGATTTGCTCAACGCATTGCGTGAGACCTACTGCGGCACCATCGGCGCCGAGTACATGTACATCACCGACCAAACCCAAAAGCGCTGGTGGCAAGAAAAGCTTGAATCGATTCGTGCCAAGGCCAGCCTAAGTCCTGAGCAAAAAACTCATTTGCTCGAGCGGCTGACCGCGGCCGAGGGCCTGGAGCGCTTTTTGCATACCAAATACGTTGGGCAAAAGCGCTTTTCGCTGGAGGGCGGTGAGAGCTTTATTGCCTCGATGGACGAACTGATTCAGCGAGCCGGTGAGCAAGGCGTGCAAGAAATTGTGATTGGTATGGCGCACCGTGGCCGTCTGAATGTGTTGGTGAACACACTGGGCAAAATGCCCAAAAGTCTGTTCGCTGAGTTCGATCACACCGCGCCTGAGGATCTACCAAGCGGGGACGTGAAGTATCACCAAGGCTTCTCCAGCGATGTGCCTACCCCTGGTGGGCCGGTGCACTTAAGCCTTGCTTTCAATCCATCGCACCTTGAAATCGTGAACCCTGTGGTTGAGGGCTCGGTGCGGGCGCGCATGGATAGGCGCGGTGACCCTGAGGGTCGGCAGGTTTTGCCCGTTATTGTGCACGGCGATGCGGCGTTTGCCGGCCAAGGCGTGGTGATGGAGACACTGGCTTTGGCTGAAACGCGGGGCTACCACACCGGTGGTACGGTGCATTTGGTTATCAACAACCAAATCGGCTTTACCACCTCAGACCCGCGCGACAGCCGCTCAACCCTTTACTGCTCCGACGTGGTCAAAATGGTTGAGGCGCCTGTGCTGCACGTCAACGGCGATGACCCCGAAGCCGTGGTGCTTGCCACGCGCTTGGCGCTTGAGTTTCGCACCACGTTTAGCAAAGACGTGGTAGTGGACATTGTGTGTTTTCGTAAATTGGGGCACAACGAACAAGACACCCCTAGCATCACCCAGCCGCTGATGTACAAACGCATCGCGGCTCATCCGGGGACGCGGCAGCTTTATGCTGACCGACTCGCCGCGCAAGGTTTGGGCGAGAGCTTGGGCGAGGATTTGGTGAAGAGTTATCGTCAGGCCCTTGACGAGGGCAGGCACACGGCAGAGCCGGTGCTCACCAATTTCAAAAGCACCTACGCGGTCGACTGGGCGCCTTTCTTGGGCAAAGCTTGGACAGACCAAGCCGATACCGCGATACCGCTTGCTGAGTGGACGCGACTGGCTGAGCGCATCACCACCATACCCGAATCGGTTACGCCACACCCTTTGGTGCGCAAGGTGTACCAAGATCGTGCCGCCATGGGACGCGGGGACATGGCCGTGGACTGGGGCATGGGTGAGCACATGGCGTTTGCGTCGTTGGTTGCCTCGGGCTACCCGATTCGGTTATCGGGTGAAGACTGTGGACGTGGCACGTTTAGCCACAGGCACTCGGTCATTCACGATCAGAAGCGAGAAAAATTTGACGAGGGCAGCTACGTCCCGCTACAAAATGTCGCCGAGGGGCAGGCGCCGTACGTTGTGATCGACTCGATTTTGTCGGAAGAGGCGGTACTTGGTTTTGAGTATGGCTACGCTTCGAATGACCCCAACACGCTGGTGATTTGGGAGGCGCAGTTTGGCGATTTTGCCAACGGCGCGCAGGTGGTGATTGACCAGTTCATTGCTTCGGGTGAGGTGAAGTGGGGACGGGTTAACGGCATTACCCTGATGCTGCCGCACGGCTACGAGGGGCAGGGCCCTGAGCACTCGTCGGCGCGGCTCGAGCGCTTCATGCAGCTCTCGGCAGACGCCAACATGCAGGTGGTGCAGCCCACCACGGCCAGCCAAATCTTTCATGTGTTGCGCCGGCAAATGGTGCGCCCATTGCGAAAGCCGCTCATTATCTTTACCCCCAAGAGCTTGCTGCGCCACAAAGACGCAGCCTCACCCTTGAGCGCGTTCACCGAGGGTAAGTTTTTGACGGTCATACCTGAGCTTGACCCGGCGATCGCCAAACTCGCCAGTAAGGTCAAGCGCGTGGTGTGTTGCTCGGGAAAGGTTTACTACGATTTGGTGAAAAAACGCGAGGAGCTTGCGGCGCGTAACGTGGCCGTGATTCGGGTGGAACAGCTCTACCCGTTTCCACACAAGGCGTTTGCCGCTGAGCTCAAGCGCTACGCTAACGCCACCGAGGTGGTGTGGTGCCAAGACGAGCCGCAAAACCAGGGCGCGTGGTTTTTTGTGCAACATCAAATTCACGAAAACATGACCCAAGGGCAAAAGCTGGCGTACGCTGGCCGCCAGGCCTCGGCCTCACCGGCTGTGGGCTACGCCGATGTGCATCAGGAGCAACAAAAAGCCCTGCTGGAGCAGGCCTTTGGCAAGCTCAAGGGTTTTGTCCTAACCAAGTGAACCACGCGTTGGTGCCCGGCGGCATTGGGCCGGGCGCGTGTTTGATACCCCATATTGGAACGAGATCATGGCAATAGTTGAAGTAAAGGTCCCCCAGCTGTCCGAGTCGGTTGCCGAGGCAACCCTTTTACAGTGGAAAAAGCAGCCCGGCGAGGCGGTGAGTGCAGATGAAATTTTGATTGAAGTTGAAACCGACAAAGTGGTGCTTGAGGTGCCCGCCCCTGCCGCTGGCGTGTTGGTTGAATTGATTCAGGGTGACGGCGCGACGGTGTTGGCCGACCAGTTGCTTGCCCGAATCGACACCGAGGCCAAGCCCAGTGCGGCGGCGCCGGCGGCTCCTGCGGCGGCGACAACGCCGACGGCTCCTGCGGCCCCGGCAGCGTCAGTGACGCCGGATGCCGCCGTTGCCATGCCAGCAGCGGCCAAGTTAATGGCAGACCACCAGTTGGCGCCCGGTTCGGTGGCAGGTACAGGCAAAGACGGTCGCATCACCAAGGGCGATGTGCTGCAAGCCGTGGCTGGCGGTGCCAAGGCGCCGGCGGCACCTACCCCTGCCATCCCAACGGGTGCGCCCACCAGTGCGCTGCCGCAAATTAACACCTTGGCGCCTGATTTGGGTAACCGTCCCGAGCAGCGCGTGCCCATGAGCCGCTTGCGTGCACGAGTGGCCGAGCGCTTGCTGCAGTCGCAAGCCACCAACGCCATTTTGACCACGTTCAACGAGGTCAACATGCAGCCAGTAATGGATATGCGCAAGCGTTTTCAGGACAAGTTTGAAAAAGAGCACGGGGTTCGGTTGGGCTTCATGAGCTTTTTTGTTAAAGCAGCGGTGCACGCGCTCAAGCAGTACCCGGTGCTCAACGCCAGTGTGGATGGCAACGATGTGGTCTATCACGGGTACTTTGACATTGGCATTGCGGTGGGTTCGCCACGAGGTTTGGTCGTGCCCATTTTGCGCAACGCCGATCAAATGTCATTTGCCGACATTGAGAAAAAAATTGCCGAATTCGGTGCCAAGGCCAAAGAGGGCAAGCTTGGCCTAGATGACATGACGGGCGGCACTTTCTCAATCTCGAATGGCGGGGTGTTTGGCTCCATGCTGTCGACGCCAATCATTAACCCGCCTCAGTCGGCGATTTTGGGGGTTCACGCCACCAAAGACCGTGCGGTGGTAGAAAACGGCCAGGTGGTGGTGCGCCCCATGAATTACTTGGCGATGTCGTACGACCATCGAATCATTGACGGGCGTGAGGCCGTGTTGGGCTTGGTGGCAATGAAAGACGCCCTTGAAGACCCGGCTCGACTGTTGTTTGGTATTTAAGGGCGGATACAACACATGACAAAACAAGTATTTGACGTGGTGGTGCTTGGCGCGGGCCCAGGCGGTTACGTGGCGGCGATTCGTGCCGCGCAGTTGGGCTTTAAAGTCGCCTGTGTGGACGCCTGGCAAAACGACCAAGGGGGCCCAGCCCCCGGCGGTACCTGCACCAATGTTGGCTGCATTCCATCCAAAGCGTTGTTGCAGTCGTCGGAGCATTTTGAGCAGGCCAACCACCACTTTGCCGAGCACGGTATCAGCGCCACGCGAGTGAGTATGGACGTCTCGCGCATGCTCGCGCGCAAAGACGAGGTGGTGAAGCAAAACAACGATGGAATTTTGTATCTGTTCAAGAAGAACAAGGTCACGTTTGTTCACGGCCTGGGTAGCTTTACCGCGGCCCATGGTGAGGGGTACGACATCGAGGTCAAGGGCGCCAAGCCAGTCACACTGCAAGCGCAGCAAGTGATTGTGGCAACTGGGTCGAGTGCGCGCGCGCTGCCTGATTTGCCCTTTGACGAAAAAACGGTACTCTCCAACGACGGTGCCCTACGGGTAGGGGCCGTACCCAAGCGCCTCGGGGTGATTGGCGCGGGTGTGATTGGGCTTGAGATGGGCTCGGTGTGGCGACGGCTGGGCGCGGAGGTTACGGTGCTTGAGGCGTTACCCGAATTTTTGGGTGCGGCCGACGAGCAAATTGCCAAAGAGGCGCTTAAGGTTTTTGCCAAACAAGGGCTGTCGATTCACTTGGGCGTACAAATTGACACCGTTAAAACCACGCGCAAGGGCGCAACGCTCGCGTACCGCAACGCCAAAGGCGAGGCGCAAAGCCTTGAGGTAGACAAACTGATTGTCTCCATCGGCCGTGTGCCCAACACGCAGGGTTTAAACGCTGAGGCGGTGGGCCTTAAGCTCGACGCCAAAGGTGCCATTGAGGTAGACGCCGACTGCCGCACCAACTTGCCCGGTGTGTGGGCCGTGGGCGATGTGGTGCGTGGCCCCATGCTGGCGCACAAGGCAGAGGAAGAAGGCGTGGCCGTGGCCGAGCGTTTGGCGGGGCAGCACGGGCATGTGGACATGGCCACCATTCCGTGGGTGATATACACCAGCCCAGAAATTGCCTGGGTGGGGCGCACCGAGCGCCAGCTTAAGGCTGACGGCGTCGCGTACCGGGCTGGTAGCTTTCCGTTTTTGGCCAATGGTCGCGCGCGCGCCCTGGGCGACACCACGGGTATGGTTAAGGTGCTGGCCGACGCCGACAGCGATGAGTTGTTGGGCGTGCACATCATTGGTCCCATGGCCTCGGAGTTGATCGCCGAGGCAGTGGTGGCCATGAGTTTTCGTGCCAGTGCCGAAGACTTGGCTCGCATCTGCCACGCGCATCCCACGCTGTCTGAAGCCACCAAAGAAGCGGCCTTGGCTGTGGACAAGCGTGCGCTTAATTTTTAGCGCCACACCTTGACCTTACCCGACCTATACCAGCAGGCGTTGACAGCGCGCGGGTATCGGTCTGACCCGGCGCAGCTTGCCGCCATTGACGAGCTGGCGCGCTTTTTGGCTGATTACACCGAGGCCGCTGCTAAAGGGCAGCGGCGTTGGATGTTTTGGCGCCAACGCCCGGCGTTACGCGGTGTGTATATGCACGGTGGGGTGGGGCGTGGCAAGAGCTTTTTGATGGATTTGCTGATGCAGGCCTTACCTGGGCAGCGCAAGCTGCGCCTGCACTTTCACGAGTTTATGCGCGAGGTGCACCGCGAGCTGCATGGGTTGCAAGGCACTGTCAACCCGCTACAGGCGCTGGGCCAGCGCATGGCCAAGCGCGTGGACGTGCTGTGCTTTGATGAGTTTCACGTCGCCGATGTCACCGACGCCATGATTTTGCACCGCTTGTTGCAAGCCCTGTTTGACGAGGGCGTGAGCATGATCACCACGTCAAACTTTCACCCCGATGATTTGTACCCCAACGGCTTGCATCGCGACCGGATATTGCCCGCCATTGAACTGCTCAAGTCACGCATGCAGGTGGTGAGCGTGGATGCGGGCACAGACTACAGGCAGCAAACCCTAGACGGCTTGCCGATGTACCTCACACCGCTCAACGATGCCGCTGAGGGCGCCTTGACGGCTGCTTTTGACCAATTGCGTGCCGGGGGCGACGAGGACCCGGTGTTGCACGTTGAGGGGCGGGAGCTGCGTGCGAGGCGACGCGCCGACGGTGTGGTGTGGTTTGACTTTAAGGCGCTGTGCGGCGCGGCGCGGTCGCAAAATGACTACCTGGAAATCGCCAGCCGTTTTCATACCGTTTTGCTCAGTGGGGTGCCGCAGCTTGAGGTGCGCCACGCCAGCGAGGCGCGGCGCCTGACGTGGTTAATTGATGTGTTGTACGACCGACGCGTCAAACTCATGATGTCCGCGGCTGTTGCCCCTGAGGCGCTGTACCGGCAAGGGCCGATGGCGCATGAGTTTCCGCGCACGGTCTCGCGCCTAACGGAGATGCAAGGGCACGCCTATTTGCATGAAGCCAGGCGTCGCGTGGACACCCGGCTGACATGACGCCAACGTGGCCAGGCTGGCGTGCTCGGGTGACACAGGCGTTTGCGCAAGATGGTGGATTAGCAAGCGCCGATGCGGCGTTCAAGCAGCGCCCTGGCCAGCAAGCGATGGCCGAGGCCGTGGCACAAACGTTGGACGATGGCGGTACGTTGGTGGTTGAGGCGGGTACCGGGGTGGGTAAAACCTACGCGTACCTGGTGCCCGTGTTGATGGCGCGTAAGCGCGTGCTGTTGTCCACGGCAACCAAGGCGTTGCAAGACCAACTGTTTGGCCGAGACTTGCCGCGTCTGAGCATGGCCTTGGGCCTGCCGGTTCGCGCCGCCTTGCTCAAGGGGCGCGCAAGTTACCTCTGCCCGCACCGGCTGACTCTGCACCGCAGCGCCGTGGCTGCCTTGCCGGGTTTGCAGGGGTGGGCCGCCGAATTGATGCGCTGGGCTGGGCGCACTCGCACCGGAGACTTAGCTGAAATCAGTCAGCCACGCGAAGCCCAGCGGGCTTGGCCGCTCATCACATCAACGCGGGACAACTGCCTAGGTAGCGCGTGCCCAGCGTTTCGCCAATGCCACGTGCAAACGGCGCGGCGTGAGGCGCTGGCTGCCGACGTGGTGGTGATTAACCACCATTTGTACTTTGCTGATCGCTCGGTACGCGAAGCGGGCATGGCTGAATTGTTGCCTAGTGTAGACGCCGTGGTATTTGATGAGGCCCACCAACTCAATGAGATTGGCATTGAGTTTTTGGGGCAACAAATCAGCCAAACTCAGTGCGTCGAACTGGCGCGTGATGCGTTATCGGTGGGTCTGGAGCACGCCCGCGGTGTGGCCGATTGGCCGGCGCTGTGTCAGCATTTGGAACGTGCGGCCAAGGCCTTCGGCGGTTTACTGGCCGGTGGGTCAGGCACGCGCACTTGGTGGTACGACGAGGTGCCCGATGGGTTGGCCCCTGCGGTGTGGTTTGGCGCATGCGAGTCGCTTGAGCAAGCCGTGGCGGCGCTTGGCGCCTGCGTGCAGCCATTAACCGATCATGCGCCGGATTTGCGCCGCATACACGAGCGCTTGATGGCGTGGCAACAACGCTGGCAGGCCTTGCGCCAACCCATGCAAGCCGATGCGGTGCGCTGGCTGGAGGTAGGCCGAACCTGGCGCATGACGCGTTCGCCGCTGGATGCGCGCAGTGCTTTAGACGATGCCGCGCGCGAGGCCATTGATGGCCCAAGCAGTTGGATTTTTACCTCTGCCACGTTGGGGGAGGATGCCCAGTGCGATTGGTTTCGGGCACCCTTGGGTATTGATCAGGCCCAGGTGCTGCAGGTGCCCAGCCCATTTAATTACGACACCCAGGCGGCGTACTGGGTGCCGCAAGACTTGCCCTTGCCCTCAGACCCGTTGCATAGCGAGCGACTTGCCCAATTGGTCGCGCCATTGACTTTGCAGTTGCGCGGGCGCACCCTGTTGCTTACGACGTCGTTGCGGGCCATGCAGCGCATGGCACAGGTGCTGCGCGATACGTTTGCACAACACGTGCACGCGCCGCAGATGGCGCCCGTGGTGCTCACGCCCACCGAAGTCTCGCGTCAGGCGTTGGTGGAGCAGTTCATTGCCGCGCATCAGGGGCAGGCTGGCGGCGCAATATTGGTGGCCAGTATGTCATTTTGGGAGGGCGTGGACATTCCAGGCCAGGCATTGCAACTGGTGGTGATCGACAAGCTGCCGTTTCCCGTGCCCGATGACCCGCTGGTGCGCGCGTTTGGTGAGCGGGCACGGGCGCAGGGGTTGTCACCATTTGCTGCGCACGCGTTGCCAGCGGCCGCTGTGGCGCTTAAGCAAGGTGCCGGACGATTGATTCGAACCGAATCAGACAAAGGGTTATTGATTGTGGGCGATGTGCGCTTGCAACGCCAAAGTTACGGTGCCCGCCTGCGCCGCGCCATGCCGATTCACAGGCACGTGGCGCCGCCCGAGGCGCTTCAGGCTTGGTTGGTTGAACTCACCAAAGCCGCCACCATGGACGCGACGGGTCAGGCAAACCCTCGCTGAGGTAGGGAGTTTTCGGGTAGCTTTTTAACAGCACGCGCTGGGTGTCATCGCGCAACGTGGGCATGTTGAGCGCGTCGTAGGATTTCACCATGATGTAAAGCCCCAATTCAAGCGCTGGGGCCTTGGGGTAGTTGGTGATCGCTTCTTGCACCCGGTTGATGGCGGCGACGTACCCTTGGCGCTGATAGTAGTGGCGCGCCACGTTGATTTCAGACTGCGCCAACGAGTTCACAATGTACTGCATGCGCTGGCGTGCGTCCTCGGCGTAGCGCGACTGAGGAAAGCGAACCACCAACGCCCGAAACGCTTCAAACGAATCGCGTGCGGCTTTTTGGTCGCGCTCGCTCAGATCTTGTTGGTTAAGCAAGCCAAAAAATCCCAAGTTGTCGTTAAAGGTCGTCAGCCCGCGCAGGTACAGCGCGTAATCGGTGGCTGGGCTGGTGGGGTGGCGCAATTCAAAGCGATTCAAAATCGCCAGGGCCTCGCCCGACTCGCCTGCCTTGTGGTGCATGTACGCGGCGTCTAGCATGGCCTGCTCGGCCAGTGGCGTACCAGCGGCACGGCCCTCAAGTTTTTCGTAGTAACGGCTGGCTTTTTCTAAGTTACCAGCGGCTTGTTCATCTTGCGCCTCGGCGTACAAACGTTGCGCGTCCCAGGCGGCGGTTTCGTCTTTTTTGGGGCCGGAGGCACATCCCACCAAGGTGGCAAAGGCCGCGATGAGGCAAAATGAAAGGATTCGTGTCATGGCGGGCGCGTGGTTGGCTGGGGTTGGTGCCGAGTGGCAGCGCATTGGATTACGAGTTAGCCCTAAGTATATCGACTGGCCGTGGGCCGCGTCCGTCCATGGCCTGCATGCAACGCCTACTTTGGTTGATCCACCGTGTACGACAGCATTCCCGATGCCGATGACGACGCCGCCGAGCTCGCGTGGGTGGTGGACGCGGCCTGGCACGGCCAGCGCTTGGACAAGGCATTGGCGGTGTGGATGCCGCAGTGGTCACGCGCGTACCTGAGCCGGTTGATTGCCGACGGTGCCGTGGACGTTGATGCCGTGCCATGCAGCCGCGCGGCGACCAAGTTAAAAGTGGGCCAGCAGGTGGCGATGCAGTGGCGGGCGCCGGCAGCGGCCATGCCAGCTACGCCGCAGCCTGTGGCTTTTGAGGTGGTGCATCAAGACGCCGCTTTGTGCGTGGTGAACAAGCCAGCCGGGCTGGTGGTGCACCCGGCCGCGGGCAACTGGCAGGGCACGCTGCTCAACGGCCTGTTGCACCGTGACCCAGCTGCCGCCGAATTGCCGCGCGCTGGTATTGTGCATCGCTTAGACAAAGACACCACTGGCCTAATGGTGGTGGCGCGCAGCCGCTTGGCCATGGAGAGCCTGACGCGCCAACTCGCCCAGCGCAGCGTCAGCCGCGATTACGTCGCCCTGGCGCATGGCAGCGCCACGCCGGGGCAGCGCTTGACGCTGGAGGGGTGGATTGGCCGCGACCCACGCCAGCGCTTGCGCATGGCGGTATGGGACCACGCCGCCCCGGGTGCGCGCCCGGCCAAAACCCATGCCATCTGTGTGGGCAGCGCCGCTGGGCAGTCGTTGTGGGCGTGTAAGCTGCACACCGGACGCACCCATCAAATTCGCGTGCACATGCGCCACGCCGGCCACCCTTTGGTGGGCGACGCACTGTACGGTGGCAAAACGCTTTTGGGCATGCAGCGGCAGGCCTTGCACGCGGTGCAGTTGCAACTGCTGCACCCCACCAGCGGTGAGCTTATGACCTGGCACGCGCCTGTGCCTCAGGACTTGATGCACGCCCTAGCCGAGCTGGGGCTTGACTACAATGCCCCTTCTACGCCGATTGCGCATGAATACCCAAGACACCAAACGCATAATTGAAACCGCCCTGTTGTGCGCGGGGGAGCCGTTGACCCTAAAGACGCTGGCCCACATGTTTGACGAGGCCGTAGGGCCCGATACGCTGCGCCACTTGTTGGCCGACCTACAGGACGAATGGGGCGCAAAAGGCATTGAACTCGTGAGTGTGGCCAGTGGCTGGCGTTTCCAGAGCCGGCCCCATCTCAAGCCCTACTTGGATAAGTTGCGCCCGGAAAAGCCACCGCGGTACGCCCGGGCCACGTTGGAGACCCTGGCCATCATTGCATACAAACAGCCCGTGACCCGCGGCGACATTGAGGACATACGCGGTGTGACGGTGAACTCGCTCACCATTAAGCAACTGGAAGACCGCGGCTGGGTGGAGGTGATTGGCCACCGCGAGACCGTGGGGCGCCCGGCCTTGTTGGCCACCACTCGGCAGTTTCTTGACGACCTGGGGCTGGAATCACTGAGCGCGTTGCCCGAAATTGACGACGACGCATTGGGCCAGGCGGTGGAGACTGGCCCACTGCTGGCGTTGGCCCAAGACGAGGCGAACCCATCGCCAACTGCAGTGGCGCAGGAGGGCGAAGATGGCAACGCGCAAAACCTCTAAGCCCAGCGGCCGCAAGCCGCGCAGCAACCCGCGCCCGTCGCGTCCTAAGCCAAAGGTTGAACGCCGTGACCCACAGCGCCAAGCGCCGCGCGTGCTGGCATCAAACGATCCGACACCCAAGTTGCATAAGGTATTGGCGCAGTCGGGTATGGGGTCGCGCCTGGACATGGAGCGCCTGATCGCCGAAGGACAAGTTTCGGTTAACGGTAAGGCGGCCCATGTCGGGCAACGGGTGGCGCCGGCGGACATCATTAAGGTTGCAGGTCGCGTGGTGCGGCATCAGGTGCACGAAACCCGTGCCCGTGTGCTGGCGTACCACAAACCCGCCGGCGAGGTTGTTAGCCGCGCTGACCCACAAAACCGCCCCACCGTTTTTCGTAACCTACCACGCGTGGGGGGCGGCAAATGGCAGGCCGTGGGGCGTTTGGATATCAACACCGAAGGCCTGTTGCTGCTCACCAACTCGGGGCACTTGGCCAACCAACTGATGCACCCCCGGTTTGGCCTGGAGCGTGAGTACTCGGCACGGGTGCTGGGTAAGCTGACCCCCGAGGCCAAACAGCGCTTGCTCGATGGCGTGCAACTGCCCGATGGTGTGGCACAGTTTTTACGCATGAGCGACGGCGGCGGCGAAGGCGCCAACGTGTGGTACCGCGTGACCATCGCCGAGGGTCGGCACCGCGAGGTTAGGCGTATGTTTGAGGCGGTCGGGCATGTGGTGAGCCGGCTGATTCGTGTGCGCTACGGCAACGTGCTGCTGCCGCGTGGGCTTAGGCGTGGTGCCAG
>JAYPEA010000041.1:0-15753 GCA_038125525.1 Burkholderiaceae bacterium
CCCCTGGCTTGGGGTGGTGACATGCATGACTCTCCTCCCTGTTCGCTTAAACGAATGTTTTTTTATGCGGCAGCGCGCCGCCGAATGGCAGCACCCACCACCCACACCAACGCCGCCCCCAAGGCCCCAGCGGCGTAGCGCCACGTGGCGTCAACCACGGGCAAGCTGCCCAAGCCCTGCTGGGTGGGCACAAACGGCAGCACCGCCGGGTCGGTAATGGCCATGGCCCCGGCAATCCAGCCCAGCAGCATGCCACCAGCGGTAATGATGATCGGGTACTTGTCCATGAGCTTAAGCACCAACTGGCTGCCCCACACAATAATGGGAATGCTTACCACCAGGCCAAAAATCACCAATGGAACCTTGTGATCGCCCCCGGCGCTCTCAGCCGCCCCGGCAATGGCAATCACGTTGTCTAGGCTCATAACCAAATCGGCCACGATGATGGTGCGCACCGCGCCCCATAGGCGGTCGCTGGCGTTGATTTCGCCGTGACCGTCGTCATGCGGCAGCAGCAGCTTGACGCCAATCCACAGCAGCAGCGCGCCCCCCACAATTTTTAGGTAAGGCACCGACAGCAGCACCAGCGCAAACAAAATTAACACCACCCGCAAGCCAATGGCGCCAGCCGTGCCCCACAAAATGCCGGCGGCACGTTGCTTGGGTGGCAGGTTGCGGCAGGCTAAGGCAATCACCACGGCGTTGTCACCGCCGAGCAAGATGTCAATGAGAATAATTTGCCCAACCGCCACCCAAAATGGCGCGTGCATAAAAAACTCAAAATCCACCGAATGCCTTTGTGCGCGGGTCGCTTAGAGTAACTTTTTGAGCAGCTTACCCATCTCGGAGGGGTTGCGCGTGACGGTAAAGCCACACGACTCCATGATGGCCAGCTTGGCATCGGCGGTGTCTTCGCCGCCAGAAATCAGCGCGCCAGCGTGCCCCATGCGTTTGCCCGCGGGGGCGGTAACGCCAGCAATAAAGCCCACCACGGGTTTTTTCATGTTCGCCTTGCACCAGCGCGCGGCGTCGGCTTCGTCGGGGCCGCCAATTTCGCCAATCATGATCACGGCGTCGGTGTCGGGGTCGTCGTTAAAGGCCTGCATCACGTCGATGTGCTTGAGGCCGTTGATGGGGTCGCCGCCAATGCCCACCGCGCTGGACTGGCCCAGGCCAATTTCGGTAAGCTGCGCCACCGCTTCATAGGTTAGTGTGCCCGAGCGCGACACCACACCGATGCGGCCTTTTTTGTGGATGTGCCCAGGCATGATGCCGATTTTGATTTCATCCGGGGTAATGAGGCCTGGGCAGTTGGGGCCAAGCAGCAAGGTTTTTTTGCCACCGGCGGCTTCTTTGGCCTTCATTTGGTTGCGCACCATCAGCATGTCACGCACCGGTATGCCCTCGGTGATGCAAATCACCAAGTCCAAGTCGGCTTGCACCGCCTCCCAAATGGCCGCGGCCGCGCCGGCTGGCGGCACGTAAATCACCGACACCGTGGCCCCGGTGGCCGCCTTGGCCTCGGCCACGCTGGCGTGAATGGGAATGCCAAAAATGCTTTCGCCAGCTTTTTTGGGGTTTACACCGGCCACAAAGCAGGCTTTGCCGTTGGCGTAGTCTTGGCACTTTTCGGTATGAAACTGCCCTGTTTTGCCCGTGATGCCTTGGGTAATCACGCGCGTGTCTTTGTTAATCAGTATCGACATGGTGTTCTTTCAACTCAAATAACGCAACCGGCCTTAGGCCGCTTGGGTGGCAGCCATGACGCGCTCAGCGGCCTCGGCCATGGTGGATACGCCAATGATGGGCAACCCCGAATCGGCCAGCATTTGCTTGCCCAGTTCTTCGTTGGTGCCCTTCATGCGCACCACCAGCGGCACACTAAGGTTTACCGCTTTACACGCGGCAATGACGCCGTTGGCAATGGTGTCGCACTGCATGATGCCGCCAAAAATATTAACCAAAATGGCTTTGACGTCGGGGTTTTTGAGCATGATTTTGAAGGCCTCGGTCACCTTCTCGGGCGTGGCGCCACCGCCCACGTCCAAAAAGTTGGCGGGCTCGCCACCAAACAGTTTGATGGTGTCCATGGTTGCCATGGCCAGGCCCGCGCCATTAACCAAGCAGCCAATGTTGCCGTCTAGGCTGATGTAGGCCAAGTCAAACTTAGAGGCTTCGATTTCGGCCGCGTCTTCTTCGTCCAGGTCACGCATGGCCACAATTTCGGGGTGGCGGAACAAGGCGTTGCTGTCGAAGTTGAATTTGGCGTCAAGCGCCTTAATGGTGCCGCCGCCTTCCAAAATCAGGGGGTTGATTTCGGCCAAACTGGCGTCGGTTTCCATGTAGCAGGTGTAGAGCTTTTGAAACACCTCCATGGCCTGCGCCCGCGAGCCTGCGGGTACGCCAATGCCGTCGGCCAATTCACCGGCTTGCGCCTCGGTGAGGCCTTGCAGCGGATTGACAAACACCTTGATGATTTTCTCAGGCGTTTTGGCGGCCACCTCTTCAATGTCCATGCCGCCTTCGCTCGAGGCCATCATGGCTACGCTTTGCGTGGCGCGGTCGGTAAGCGCCGCCACGTAATACTCTTTTTGAATGTCAGCGCCTTCTTCAATCAGCAAACGGCGAACCTTTTGCCCTTGCGCGCCGGTTTGGTGCGTTACCAACTGCATACCGAGTATGTCGCCAGCCAGTTGTTTCACCTCATCAACCGAGCGCGCGAGCTTAACGCCGCCGCCTTTGCCACGCCCACCGGCGTGAATTTGTGCTTTGACCACCCAAACCGGACCACCAAGTTTTTGCGCGGCCTCCACCGCCTCTTGCTGGTTAAAGGCAGGCACCCCTCGCGGCACGGGCACGCCGTACTGGCGCAACAGTTCCTTGCCTTGGTACTCGTGAATTTTCATGCTGGGTCTCTGGTATGTAATGCAAACGTTGCTAGGCTGCGACAACGCACATGCGCTTTCGCACTAGGGTAGACCCTGACTGTATCATGACTTTGTTTGCATTTTGCTGACGCCCGCGGCCGCGCTGTGCCCAGCAGGCTGCGGCACTTGTCCCTAAGGAGCGCGCATGCGGGTATTCATTGACGGCGAGGCCGGCACCACCGGGCTGCACATACGGCAGCGCCTGCAGCACCTGCCCGGTTTCTCGCTGCTCTCCATCGACCCGGCTCAGCGCAAAGACCCGCAAGCCAAACAGGCGTTGTTCGCCCAAGCCGACGTGGCCATTTTGTGCCTGCACGACGACGACGCCCGCGCCAGCGTGGCCCAGGTGCAAGCGCTGCGCGATCAAGGGCAACCCGCCCCCCGGGTGATCGACGCCTCCACCGCACATCGCACCGCCCAAGGGTGGGTGTATGGTTTTGCCGAGTTGTGTGCCGGACAGGCCCAAGCCATCGCCCAGGCGCAGTGGGTGAGCAACCCAGGCTGCTACGCCACGGGGGCCATTGCGCTGTTGCGCCCGCTGATTGACGCGGGTTTGTTGTCTCCTGAGGCCGCGGTGTGCTTGCCTGCGGTCAGCGGCTACACCGGTGGCGGCCGCGCCATGATTGAGGCCTACCAAACCGGTCAAGCCGCGCCGCACGAAATGTACGCCCTGGGCCTGGCGCACAAGCATATCGCCGAAATCATGCATTGGAGCGGCTTGCAACGCCGCCCCTTGTTCACCCCAGCGGTGGGCAACTTTGCCCAAGGCATGCTGGTGCAACTGCCACTGCATTTGGATTGGCTCGGGCCACGCACCCGCGCCGCGGACATTGAAGACGCCCTAGCCACCCACTACGCCAACAGCGCATGGGTTAAGGTGCAGCGCCAACCCGACAACCACAAGCTACAAGCCGATGCCCTTGCCAACCAAGACCACATGGTGCTGTGGGTGTGCGACGCCGACCGTCACGGCCACTGCCTGCTGGTGGCGCAACTGGACAACTTGGGCAAGGGCGCCAGCGGCGCGGCGGTGCAAAACTTGTTGCTGATGACCGAGGCCTAAGCCGCAGCCTCGCGCGCTGCGGCACGCAGCACGGCCTGCACCACCTCAGGTGCAAAACCGCGTGCGGTTAAAAAGCGCCACTGCTTGGCGTGGCCAGCGGCGTCGGCCGCCGCCACCCCAAAGCGTTTGTGCCACACCTGGTGGGCGCGTTGATGCTCGGTGTCGCTGGCCTGGCTAAGCGCTTGCTGCGCCAGCTCGGGCGGCACGCCGCGCCGTTGCAGCTCCAAACGCAACCGCGCCCGGCCCAAGCGGCCAGCGCGGGCGCGCACCACGGCGTGCGCGGCACGCTCCTCGTCTTGCAGTCCCAACGCAGCCAACTCGGCAACCACCTGCGCAATCAGCGCGGCGTCCGGGCACACGCGCGCGAGCTTGGTTTGCAGCTCGTGGCGGGTATGCTCACGCGCGGCCAGGTAGCGCAGCGCGCGTGCCCGCACCTGCGCCGGCGTTGGGCACGGCGGCGCAGGGTCGCCGGGGTCAGTCTTGGTCCTCAAGTACCGCCTCGTCCGCCAGCACGTCATCGGTTGGCGCTGGATGCGCGGCCACCCCTACGGCCTGGCGAATTTTGTTTTCGATTTCGCGCGCCAGCTCGGGGTTTTCGCGCAAAAACTCGCGCGTGTTGTCGCGGCCTTGGCCAATTTTTTCGCCGTTGTAGGCGTACCAAGCACCAGACTTGTCCACGATGTTGTAGTTCACGCCCAGGTCAATGATTTCGCCTTCACGGCTGATACCTTTGCCATACATGATGTCAAATTCAGCGGTCTTAAACGGTGGGGCCACTTTGTTTTTAACCACTTTCACGCGGGTCTCGTTGCCCAGCACCTCGTCGGCTTTTTTAATGGAACCAATGCGGCGAATGTCAAGCCGCACCGAGGCATAAAACTTAAGCGCGTTGCCCCCGGTGGTGGTTTCGGGCGAGCCAAACATCACGCCAATTTTCATGCGGATTTGATTAATAAATATCACCGTGCAGTTGGCTTTTTTAATGGTGGCGGTAAGCTTGCGCAGCGCCTGGCTCATGAGCCGCGCCTGTAAGCCCGGTAGCGAGTCGCCCATGTCGCCTTCGAGTTCGGCCTTGGGTGTGAGCGCGGCCACCGAGTCGACCACAATCAGGTCGATGGCGCCCGAGCGCACCAGGCTGTCCACCACCTCTAGCGCTTGTTCGCCGGTGTCGGGCTGCGAAATCAGCATGTCTTCCAAACGCACGCCCAGGTTTTGCGCGTACTGGGTGTCAAGCGCGTGTTCGGCGTCAACAAACGCGCACACCCCGCCTTGCTTTTGCATCTCGGCCACCACTTGCAGGGTAAGGGTGGTTTTACCTGACGACTCGGGGCCGTAAATTTCAATCACCCGGCCGCGCGGCAAGCCGCCCACGCCCAGCGCAATGTCAAGGCTGAGCGAGCCGGTGGAGACGGTTTGAATGTTTTCAATCGGCTCACCCGCGCCCAGGCGCATGATGGTGCCCTTGCCAAACTGCTTTTCGATTTGCGACAAAGCCGCCTGCAAGGCCTTGGCTTTTTCGGTGTTCACGCCTTTTACGGGTGCGTCCATCAGAAGTCCTCCTACGTTGGGGCCTGGCGGCCAATCTGTACATCCATACAGCATGGATGCTTGTCCAGAATTCTATACGCGATACTTTTAAAAATATCGATTTTTTGGTCATCTTGGTTTACCATTTGTCACATGGTCCATTTGTCGTTACCGCGCACGGTGCATCCGGGGGGCGCCGCGCTGGGCGCCGACCGCTGGCGTTTGACCCACTTGGGTCGCCTCATGGGGCATGCGCTGAGGCGGTTTGACGCGCGCGTGCTCGAGTTAATGGCGCGCGACCCTCAGGTGCCGCTGGCCCTGTCTAACCTGGCGGCGCGGGCGCAGGTGGGCGCGGCCCATGTGCACATCACGCGCCACCTGCCGCTGGACGGCGCACGCCTTAACGACCTGGCGCACGCCGCGGGCATGACCAAGCAAGCCATGGGCAAACTGGTGGACCAATGCCTGGCCTGGGGCCTGGTGCAACGACTACCCGACCCGCATGACGCCCGCGCCCGCCGCATCGTGTTTACCGAGGTCGGGTTGGCCTGGCTGAGCGGCTTTGAGCGTGCGGTGCGGCTGGCCGAGGCCGAGTTTCGTGAGCTGGTGGGCCAGGACATGGCCACGGTGGTGGCCTTGGGTCTGGAGGCTTACGGCAGTGAGGCCACATAATCGGCCTCAGTTGTTTACTTGGTAACAAGGGCTTGACCATGCGCATTTTGATTGCCGAAGACGACACCGTGCTGGCCGACGGCCTGCTGCGTACCCTGCGCGCCAGCGGTGCAGTGGCCGACCACGTGGCCTCGGGCAGCGAGGCCGATGCGGCGCTGCTCACCGGCGAGTCGTTTGACTTGCTGATTCTTGACCTGGGCCTGCCCCGAATGCACGGGCTGGAGGTGCTCAAGCGGCTGCGCGCACGTGGCTCGAGCTTGCCGGTGCTCATTTTGACCGCCGCCGATGGCGTGGAAGACCGCGTCAAAGGGCTTGACCTAGGCGCCGACGACTACATGGCCAAACCGTTTTCGCTGGCTGAGCTTGAAGCCAGGGTACGCGCCTTGGCGCGACGCGGCATGGGCAGCGCCAGCAGCGTGATTCGCCACGGCCCGCTCACCTACGACCAAAGCGGGCGTGTGGCCAGCTTGGATGGCAAGATGATTGAGCTCTCGGCACGCGAACTGGGCCTGCTTGAGGTGTTGCTGCAGCGCGTAGGCCGATTGGTTAGCAAAGACCAGTTGGTCGAGCGTTTGTGCGAATGGGGCGAAGAGGTGAGCAACAACGCCATTGAGGTCTACATCCACCGCTTGCGAAAGAAGATCGAGCAAGGCCCGGTTCGCATTGCAACCGTTCGCGGCTTGGGCTACTGTCTTGAAAAAATCGTCGAATAGCGCCGCCGTGGTGGGCGAGGCGGGGCGCGGCTTGTTTCAGCGCGAGCAGCGCAGCCTGTTTGGTGAAATTCTTGACTGGATGCTCACCCCGCTGCTTTTGCTCTGGCCACTGTCGTTGGCGCTGACGTGGTGGGTGGCGCAGAACATAGCCAGCAAGCCCTTTGATCGCAACCTGATTTTCCAACTCGAAACCATGGCCCAACAGGTTCAGCGCTCGGGGCCAGGCGACGCCGAACGGTGGTCTGACGTGCTCGACAACCAACTGCGTGGCGACGAAGGCGATTTGATGTTTTACCAAATGATGCGTGCTGACGGCCGCATTGCCCTGGGCGACGCCGACTTGCCACTGCCCGGCGGCAACAACCCGCCTAACGTCGGGCAGGCATTGATTCGCGACGGCGTGATGCGTGGCCAAAACGTACGCGTGGCCTACATGTGGGTGCAGCAGCCCGCGGCTGCGTCTGGCACACTGGCGTTGCTGCAAGTGGCCGAGACCACCAACAAGCGCGCCACGCTGGCCACCGAAATCATCAAGGGGGTGATGGTGCCGCAGTTCGTCATCTTGCCCCTGGCCGTGCTGCTGGTGTGGCTGGCGCTGGTGCGCGGCATTCGCCCACTCAACCATTTGGAAGCCCGCATCCGCGCGCGCCGCCCCTACGACCTCAGTCCGCTGGACGACCAGCAAGTGCCGCAAGAGGTGGCGCCCTTGGTCTCATCCATCAACGATTTGTTGGCTCGGCTCAAAACCTCGTTGTCCTCGCAGCGGCGCTTTTTGGCCGATGCCGCGCATCAACTCAAAACGCCGCTGGCCGGGCTGCGCATGCAGGCCGACCTGGCACAGCGCCAAACCCAGCCGCACGACTTGCAGGGTGCGCTGCAACACATTGCCCGCGCCAGCGTGCGCGCCACGCACACGGTTAATCAGCTGCTGGCCTTGGCCCGCGCCGAGACCACCGGACGCACCCAGGCCACCGTGCCGGTGGACTTGGCCGCCTTGGTGATTGAGGCCGTACAAGACGGCGTCTCGCGCGCACTCAACAAGCGTATTGACATGGGTTACGAAGGCCCTGAGCGCCTGCCCGCCGAATGCCTGCGCGAGGGCAACCCGGTGCTGCTGATGGAGCTGGTGCGCAACCTGCTCGACAACGCCTTGCAATACGTGCCCGAGGGCGGGCGCATCACCGCGCGGGTGTTGGCCGACCGCTTCAGCGGGGTGGTGGTGCTGCAAGTCGAGGACAACGGCCCAGGCATTGCCCCGGCCGAACGCGAGTTGGTGCTGCAGCCCTTTTACCGTGCCTTGGGCACCAACGTGGAGGGCTCGGGTCTGGGGCTTGCCATCGTGCAGCAAGTGGCCACGCAACATGGCGGCGAGGTAGAAATGAGCGACGCCCACCCGCAGCGCGAGCAACCGGGCTTACTGGTGAGCGTGCGCTTTGGTGCGCGCGGCCGCGACCCGACGTCGGACGAATCAAGCCATTAAGTTCAGCTGTAAGCGCTCGCGCTGTACCACCTCAGCCACCGGGGCAAGCGCGGCAAACCGTTGCGCCAGTGCCCAGGTGTGGGTGAATTGCAGCGGGTCAATGCGCGCGATGCTGCCCCAGCGCAGCAACGTCAGGGCATAAGCGTCGAGTGCCCCGGGCTTGGCGCCGCCCAACCAGCCGTTGCCAGCTTGTTGCACCAAGGCTTCGAGTTCGCCCAAGCGCTGTTCGTACAAGCCGGTGTTAAAGCCGCGCAGTGCCTCTTGCGCTTGCGGGTTGTCGGTGTACTTGTGCGGCATGAACACATGGGTAAAGGTCGGGTGCACGGTGTTGTTCATCCACACCAGTGTGCGCAACGCCTGCGCCCTTGCCACGCCCTCAGCGGGCAGCAGTTGGGCCTGGGGGTAAGTGGCGTCCAAGTGCAGCGTAATGGCCACCACCTGGTCAAGCACCAAATCGCCGTCAACGAGCACCGGCACCTGGCCGCGCGGGTTAACCGACAAAAACGCCTCGGCCTGCTGCTCACCTTTGTGTAACTTCACCATGATGGGCTCAAACTCGGCGCCAGCCAAGGCCAGGCACGCATGCGGCACAAACGAACAGGCCCCGGGGCCAAAATAAAGTTTTTTCATTGATCAATATCCTCCGTGGGTCGCGATTGTGACACGTTGGCGCTAGCCCGCGGTTTGCCCTCCGCGCTTGCGCGCTACGGTTTTGCGGGGCGCGCGCGGGGCACGGGGCTCAAACTCAAACGCCACCTTACCGGCCTTGGCGTCGTACACCAAAAATGCCTTAAACGCCCGCCGCGTGCGCATGGAGACAAACTTGTCGAGCAAGTCGGTCTTGCCCTGCGTTAACAGCTTGCGCATTTGCTCCGGCGCCACCGGTTGCTGCAAAATAATTTTGCCGCTCTTGAAGTCGCAACTGGGCGTGGTTTGCTCGGGCGTGCTCACCGACTTGGCGCACACGTACTGGTTACCGTGCTCGTACACCGGCGCGGTGCACTTGGGACAACCCCCGAGCGACTCAGCCCCCGAGAAGTCGGCTGGCGCGTCATCGGTGCCGTCCTTAGGTTGGCCAAAGTCAAACTCCAGCTTCCACTGCTTGGTGTCATCGTCTTGCACCAGCGCCAGCTCGGCGGCAAACGGCCACCCAGCCTTGGAGCGGAACCCATCGAGTGGCCCAATGCGCCGCGCTTGCAAAAACGCATCGGCCTCGTGGGCCTCAAACAGGCGCGCCCCGGGCGACTTGGTAAACGAAAACCCACACCCCGCGCTTTGGCCGTCGGCGCCCACGCAAGCGTAGCGGCGGTAGTTTTCGCGCACCATGCCGCCGCATTGCGGGCAGGGCTGGCTTAAAGTGGCATAGTCACCGGGTACGGTGTCGCGGTCGTACGACTTGGCCTTGGCCACCACGCGCTCGGTCATCTCGGTGATGTCGCGCATAAAAGCCTGCCGGCTGAGTTGGCCGCGCTCCATCAACGACAGTTTGTGCTCCCAATCACCGGTTAATTCAGGACGTGTCAACTCCTCCACGTCCAGGCCACGCAGCAACGTCATGAGCTGAAACGCCTTGGCCGTAGGCAATAACTCGCGCCCTTCGCGCAGCATGTATTTCTCGCCCAGTAAGCCTTCAATAATCGCTGCCCGCGTGGCTGGCGTACCCAAGCCTTTGTCCTCCATGGCTTCGCGCAGTTCGTCGTCTTCCATGCGCTTGCCTACGCTCTCCATGGCCGAGAGCAACGTGGCCTCGCTGTAGCGCGCCGGCGGCCGCGTGTGCAAGGCCTTGGCCAACACGTCGTCTAGGCTGGCGTCTTCGCCGGCCACCAGCGGCACCAGGGCTTTGTCGTCGTCGCCCTCTTCTTGCACCTCTTGGCCATAAATCGCCAACCAGCCAGGCTTGACCAACACCTTGCCCTCAGACTTGAACGCGTGCTCGGCCACACGGCTGATGCGGGTGGTAATTAAAAACTCAGCGGCCGGATAAAACACCGCCAAAAATCGCCGCACCACCAAGCCGTAAAGTTTGAATTCGGCCTCTGAAAGCCCGCTAGGCGCCTGTAAGGTGGGGATGATGGCGAAGTGGTCACTGATTTTTTTGTTGTCAAACACCCGCGGTAACTTGCGAATGTAACCGTCGGCCAGCGCTTTTTGTGCGTGCGGCGCCAAATCTTTTAACCCGCTGTCGGCCAGCATGGCCACGGTTTGCTCAACGGTGGGTAAGTAGTCCTCGGGCAGCGCACGCGAGTCGGTCCGCGGGTAAGTTAGTGCCTTGTGCCGCTCGTACAGGCTTTGCGCCAGCTGCAAGGTGGTTTTGGCCGAGTACCCAAAGCGCGCGTTGGCTTCGCGCTGCAGCGAGGTGAGGTCAAACAACGGCGGACTGCTTTTGCTCGAGGGCTTGGCCTGGTCGGTCACCTGCGCGCGCTGGCCCTGCACCGCCTGCACAATCGCCAAGGCCTTGGCCTCGTCCCACAGTCGGTCCTCGCGCCGGTCGCTGTCTTCGTTTTTCTTAAAGTCCGGGTCAAACCATTTGCCGGCGTAGGCCCCAGCGGCCACGCCAAAGCTGGCATGCACCTCCCAATAGGCGCGCGGCACAAACTTGCGTATGGCCTCTTCGCGCGAAACCACCAAGCTCAACGTGGGCGTTTGCACACGGCCCACGGTGGTGAGAAAAAATCCGCCGTCGCGCGAATTGAACGCGGTCATGGCCCGCGTGCCGTTAATGCCCACCAGCCAGTCGGCCTCGGAGCGGCAGCGAGCCGCATCGGCCAATGGCTGCATGCTTTGGTCGCTGCGCAAGGCGGCAAAGCCCTCGCGTATGGCCTGCGGTGTCATGGACTGCAACCACAACCGCTGCACCGGCTTGGCGGCGGTTTTGGCACCTTGGGCGTATTGCAAAATCAGGCGAAAAATCAGCTCGCCCTCGCGCCCGGCGTCGCACGCGTTGATGATGTGGCCCACGTCTTTGCGCTTGATGAGCTTAATCACGGCATTGAGGCGGGTTTTGGATTTTTCAATCGGGCGGACCTCAAACTGCTGCGGCAACACCGGCAGGTTGGCAAAACTCCACTTGCCGCGTTTGACATCAACCCCCTCGGGCGCGGCAATCTCCACCAGATGCCCCACCGCCGACGTGACGACCCACGCCTCGTTTTCGAAGTGGTTGTCGTGCTTTTCAAACTTGTCTGACTGTGGCGTCAAGGCCCGCACAATGTCTTGTGCAACCGACGGCTTTTCGGCAATGACCAAGGTTTTCATGGCTGTGTCTACAATCCCTTCTCGTGCGCGCCCGCGCGCGCCCGTGCACACCCACCTTACCAAATTTTTTTGCCACCATGCCCAAATTGGTTCAAACCCCACCGCGCCTGCGTTTGCAAACGCGCGGCTCATCGGTACACGGCAAAGGCGTATTTGCTTTGGTTGACATTCCCAAAGGCGAGGTGCTCATTGAGTACAAAGGCGAGCGCATCAGCTGGAAAAAAGCCCTCAAGCGCCACCCGCACGACCCCAGCCAACCCAACCACACCTTTTATTTCACGCTCGAAGATGGCCGCGTCATCGATGCGGCCCACGGTGGTAACAAGGCGCGCTGGATCAACCACAGCTGCCAACCCAACTGCGAGGCGTTTGAGCAAGGCGGGCGCGTCTACATTCGTAGCCTGCGCGCCATACGAACCGGCCAAGAACTCAACTACGACTACGAGCTTGACGTTGACGGGCGCCAAACCGCCAAACTCAAGCGCGAATACGCCTGCCATTGCGGCGCCAAACGTTGCCGCGGCACCATGCTGGCGGCGCGACGCTAAGGCCCTATTGCCCACACCGCCTGGGCCCCTGCTTGCATTACCCTGCCCCCCCAGCCCGTTGGCAAGACGCCACGCAGCAAGCCGCGCAGGCTTGCGCTGACCTGATGCCGCTGCAAGCCGAGCTGGTGGCACGCACCGGCTCAACCAACACCGACTTGCTGGCGCGCGCGCGCGCCGGCCACTGGCAGCCGTGCCTGCGGGTGGCGTACCACCAAGACGCCGGACGCGGCCGGCGCCAACGGCAGTGGGTCAGCGCCCCTGGCCAACACCTCACCCTGTCGCTCGGGCTGCCCCTGCAGCCCGTTTCGTGGAGCGGGTTGTCGCTGGTGGTAGGCGTGGCCTTGGCCGAGCAGCTGCCCGAGGCGGTTCAGGTGAAATGGCCCAACGACTTGTGGGTCAACGACGCCAAGTTAGGCGGGGTGTTGATTGAGTCGGTGCAGCGCGGCGAGCACGCCTACTGCGTGGTGGGCATTGGCCTCAACGGTGCAGCCCCGCCCGCGGCGGTGGGGCAAACCGCCACCTGCTTGCACGCACTGGCACCCGAGGTGGCCACCCCAGACTGGCTGGCGCGGTTGGTACCCGCGGTGCTGGCGGCCCTGTTAGACTTTGCGCGCGATGGCTTTGCACCTTGGGCCGGGCGTTTTGCCGCACGTGACGCGCTGCGGGGACGCCAAGTCTGGCTCTCAGATGGACGCCAAGGGCAAGCCCTAGGGGTCACCCATCAAGGCGCGCTGCAACTGCGCACCGCCGCCGGTGTGCAACCCATCGTGACAGAGGAAGTGAGCGTAAGACCGTGCTAAAAACTTTGGTGGTGGCTTTGATACTGGCCAACGTGGCCATGGCCTTATGGGGCAGCGGCGCTTTGCTGCGCTGGGGCCTGGGCCCAGCGGCAAGCCAGCCCGCACCAGTGGTGGTGGCCCCCGACCGCATGCTGCCGGCCACCCCGCCCATGGCAGCGGACACCGTACGCTAGCGGCCGATCACGCGCGCCATTTCAAGGCACTTGTTGGAGTAGCCCCACTCGTTGTCGTACCACGAGACGACTTTGACAAACGTACTGTCCAGCGCCAAGCCGGCTTCGGCATCAAACACACTGGTGCAGCTCTCGCCCCTAAAGTCGCTGGCCACCACCTTGTCTTCGGTGTAAGCCAACACCCCCTTCATCGCGCCTTCGCTGGCGGCTTTCATGGCTTGACAAATGTCGTCGTAGCTGGCGTCGCGCAGCAGCTCCACGGTTAGGTCAACCACCGAGACGTCGGACGTGGGCACCCGAAAAGCCATGCCCGTGAGCTTTTTGTTGAGCTCAGGAATCACCACCCCTACTGCCTTGGCCGCGCCGGTGCTGCTGGGGATGATGTTCTCCAAAATGCCGCGCCCACCACGCCAGTCTTTGTTACTCGGGCCGTCCACGGTTTTTTGTGTCGCCGTGGCCGCATGCACCGTGGTCATTAAGCCGCGCTTGATGCCAAAGGTGTCGTTGAGCACTTTGGCCACTGGGGCTAGGCAGTTGGTGGTGCAACTGGCGTTGCTTACGATCGCCTGGCCAGCGTACATGGTGTGATTGACGCCGTACACAAACATCGGCGTGTCGTCTTTTGAGGGTGCGGACATGATCACCTTTTGCGCACCAGCATCCAGGTGCTTTTGGGCGGTGTCTTTGGTCAGAAACAAGCCGGTTGACTCAATCACCACCTGCGCCCCCACCTCACCCCAGCGCAGGGCCGCCGGGTCACGCTCGGCGCTGAGCCGAATGCGCTTGCCGTTAACCACCAAGGTGTTACCGTCCACCGCCACTTCACCGGCAAACCGGCCGTGGACGCTGTCGTAGCGCAGCATGTAGGCCAGGTAATCGGGCTCCAACAAATCGTTGATGCCCACCACCTCAATGTCTTGCGCAAAATTTTGTACGGCCGCACGAAACACCATGCGCCCAATACGTCCAAAACCGTTAATTCCTACTCGTAGCGTCATGCCATGTTCCTTTGGTCAGGTTGTTGTTCATTCATCGGCTCAGCGCTCAACGCGCCGAGCTGGCCAACACGGCGTGCACCGTGTCGGCCACGTTCTGCGGGGTAAAGCCAAAATGCTTGAATAAATCAGCCGCCGGGGCGGACTCGCCAAACACGTCAATGCCGACCACGGCCGCACAGCCGTACTTCCACCAGCCGCTGCTACTGCCCATCTCCACGGCCACACGCGGCAGGTGCGGCGGCAGCACCTGCTGTTGGTAGTCCATGTCTTGTCGGTCAAACGCCTGGGTACAGGGCATGGAGACCACACGCACCCCGACCCCGCGTTGGCTGAGCAAATCTTGCGCGCGCAACGCCAACGACACCTCCGAGCCGGTGGCAATGAGCACCGCTTGGACGCGCGCCTGTCCCACCTCGGCAGGCTCGGCCAACACGTAGCCGCCACGTGCGATGTCGCCCGTGTGCGCCCGCGGCGCGTGCGGCAGGTTTTGCCGCGACAACAGCAACGCGCTGGGGCGGCGCGCGTCCTGCAACGCCGCGTGCCAAGCCACCAGGGTCTCGCTCACGTCGCACGGTCGCCACACGTCCAGCCCCGGAATCAGGCGCAGGCTTGCCGCGTGCTCAATGCTTTGGTGGGTGGGGCCGTCTTCACCCAAGCCAATGCTGTCGTGGGTAAACACGTGCACCACGCGGCGCTTCATCAGCGCGGCCATGCGCAGTGCGTTGCGCGAATAGTCGCTAAAGGTTAAAAACGTGCCGCCGTACGGAATGAACCCCCCGTGCAACGCCACCCCGTTCATGATGGCGGCCATGCCAAACTCGCGCACGCCGTAGTTGACGTGCACCGGCGCCTGGCTGCTGGCGTGCACCACCCGCCCGGCCAAGTCCATGCGCAACGCGGTCATGTCTGGGGTAAGCGTGAGGTTGGAGCCCGTTAGGTCGGCCGAACCACCGAGCAGTTCGGGCAGTTGTTTGGCCAACACGGTAAGCGCCATTTGCGAGGCCTTGCGCGAGGCCACACCCTCGGCTTTTTGTTCAGCCTGCGCCAGCGCCTGCTGCAGCGCGCGCCCTAGGCCCTTGGGTAAGTCACCACGCCAGCGGCGTTTGAGCTCGCCAGCCAACTCAGGGTGCGCTTTGGCGTAGGCGTCCCAGCGCTGCTGCCATTGGCGGTGCAGCGCGGCGCCGCGTGCGCGCCCGTCCCACGCCTGTCGCACCGCCTCGGGCAATTCAAAGGGCGCGGCCTGCCAGCCCAGTGCCTCGCGCGTCAAGGCAATTTCATCAGCGCCAAGGGGTTCACCGTGCGCCTTGGCCGTGCCCGCGCGGTTGGGCGAGCCCTGCCCGATGTGGGTCTTGCATACCACCAACACCGGCCGCTCGCTGCGTGTGGCGTCGGCCAAGGCGCGGTCAATGGCGGCCATGTCGTGGCCGTCAATCGGGCCAATCACGTGCCAGCCATAGGCGGCAAAGCGCGCCGGGGTGTCATCAACGAACCATGGCTTGACTTGGCCGTCAATCGAGATGCCGTTGTCGTCGTAAATCGCCACCAACTTGTTCAGCTGCCACGCCCCAGCCAAGGCGCAGGCCTCGTGGCTGATGCC
>JAYPEA010000042.1:0-15022 GCA_038125525.1 Burkholderiaceae bacterium
GCCGCCCTGGCTGCGCACGCGCTGATAAAGGTCAAAGCCAGCAGCGATGACCGCAACCAGCGCGCCCAATGGCTGGAGGCCTTGTGCCAGTGCTGCCATGCCGCGGCCGTGCAGCACATTGGCAAGCTGCTGGTGCTTTGGCGTCCGCTGCCGCCGCCCGAGGCCTCGCCAAGTCAGGGGCGACCGGTGCGGGAGGTCAAAGTGGTTCGCAACAGCGGCCGTGGCGGCCAGCGTCCCGAGGTCAGGCGCGTCAAGCTGGTGGGTAACCAACGTCTAACGGCCAGTGGCCAGGTCAAACGACGCAAAACACGTCAGGTCAGCAACAAAAAAGTGCAACTGCAAAAACCCTCGCGTACGTCATGAACAACCCGCTTCTGGCCCACACGCCGCTGCCAGCCTTTGATGCCATCCGCCCCGAGCATATTGAACCGGCGATTCACACCCTTTTGACCCAAGCCAAAGAGGCGCTGGCCACGGTGACCGCGCCGGGCTTCGCAGCCGATTACACGGCGGTCTCGGCGGTGCTGGACTGCGCCACCGAGCGCCTAAGTCTGGCCTGGGGCGCGGTGGGTCACCTCAAGTCGGTGGCCGACAACGCGGCGCTGCGCCAAGCCTACAACGCCCTGTTACCCGAGGTCTCGGCATTTTTCACCGAACTCGGCAGCCATCCCGGGCTGCACGCCACGTACCGCGCCATGTCACCCAATGCCATGTCGCCGCAGCAGCGCCGTGCGCATGCCCTAACCATGCGCGACTTTCGGCTGGGTGGGGCTGAGCTGCCGCCTGCGCTGCGTGAGCCCTTTGCTGCCAACCAAGCGCAACAAGCGCAATTGGGCCAGCAGTTTGCCGAGCGCACGCTGGACGCCACCGACGGCCCGCACTGGGACGTGAGCACTGTGCAAATGGCCGGCCTACCCGATGACTTGCGCGCCAGCAGCGCGGCGTTGGCCCAGGCCGCAGGCGTCAGCGGCCATCGCTTAACGCTGCACATGCCGTGTTACCTGCCGGTAATGCAGTTTGGTCAAGACCGCGCGCTGCGCGAGACGATGTACCGTGCCTACGTCACCCGCGCCAGCGAACACGGCGACCCGGCGCTGGACAACACCGAGACGCTCAACACGCTGCTGACGTTGCGGCACCAAGAGGCCCAGTGGCTGGGCTTTGCCGATTACGCCAGCCTGTCGCTGGCGAGCAAAATGGCTGACACGCCAGAGCAAGTCGAAACGTTTTTACTTGACTTGGCCAAGCGCGCTCGTCCCCATGCTGAGCAGGACGTGGCCGACTTGCGCGCCCACGCGGCCGAGACCATGGGGTTGGGCCAACCGCAAGCCTGGGACTGGACGTTCGTGGGTGAACGCCTCAAAGAAACGCGCTACGCCTTTGGCGAGGCCGAAGTCAAAGCTTACTTTCCCGCGCCGCGTGTGCTGCAAGGCCTGTTTGACTTGGTGCAACGCCTGTACGGCCTAGCCATTGAGCCGGCACAGGCGCCCACCTGGCACCCGGATGTGCGGTTTTACGAGGTACGGCGGCAGCGCAGCGGGCACACACTGGGCCACTTTTACCTTGACCCCTCGGCGCGACAAGGCAAACGCGGCGGCGCCTGGATGGACAGCGTACGCGACCGCTGGCTACGTCCCGACCACGGCGAGCAACAAACCCCCGTGGCCCATATGGTGTGCAACTTTGCCGCCTCGCACAACGGCCAGGCACCGCTGCTCACGCACGACGACGTGGTTACCTTGTTTCACGAATTTGGCCACGCGCTGCACCACTTGCTCACCCAGGTCAACGAGCGCGACATCGCCGGCATCAACGGTGTGGAATGGGATGCGGTGGAACTGCCCAGCCAGTTCATGGAGAACTTTGCCTGGGAGTGGGAGGTGCTGCAAGGCCTAAGTGCCCATGTTGAGACCGGCGCGCCGCTGCCCCGCGATTTGTTTGACCGCATGCTCGCGGCGCGGCATTTTCAAAGCGGCTTGCAAACGCTGCGCCAAGTTGAGTACGCGCTAACTGACATGCGACTGCACCGCGCCGCCTACCGCGACCAGCCACCCATGCAGGTGCTGCGCGAGGTACGCGAGCAAGTGGCGGTGCTGCCCAGCCCCGAGTACGCCCGCCCGCTGCACACCTTTGGCCACATTTTTGCCGGTGGTTACGCCGCAGGCTACTACAGCTACAAGTGGGCCGAGGTGCTCTCAGCCGACGCGTACGCCGCCTTTGAAGAAGCCGCCCACCGCGCCGGCAGCGTGATTGACGCGGCCACGGGTCAGCGCTTTGAGCAAGAAATTTTGGCCATGGGCGCCAGCCGTCCGGCCATGCAAAGTTTTGAGGCCTTTCGCGGCCGCCCGCCTAGCTTGGACGCGCTGTTGCGCCATCAGGGCATGGCCTAGGCGGCAAACGCCATCTCGCGCACGCCCTGCGCGCTGCCAACCAGCGCCACGTGCGCACGTTGCAGCGCAAACACGCCCACGGCGACCACGCCGGGCCAATCGTTAACCGCGCGCTCCAGCACCAACGGCTGATCGATGGACAAACCGTGCACATCCAGCAGGTGCTGGCCGTTGTCCGTGACCACGGCCTGGCCATTGACCTGACGCCACACGGCACGACCACCGAGTTGGGCGAAGCGCCGCGCAATTGCCTCGCGTGCCATGGGTATGACCTCAACGGGCAAGGCAAACGCGCCCAGCGTGGCCACGCACTTGGACTCGTCCACCACGCACAAAAACCGCTCTGCCATGGCCGCGACAATTTTCTCGCGCGTCAGCGCCGCCCCGCCGCCTTTGATCATGCAGCCACTGGCGTCGATCTCATCGGCACCATCCACGTACCAGTCCAGTGCCGGCACGTCGTTGGCATCGTGCACCGCGTAGCCCAAGGCACGCAGGCGCTGGCTCGATGCTTCTGAACTTGATACGGCGCACGCCAGCGGCTTGCCGCTGGCGGCCAACGCGTCAATAAAGTGGTTTACCGTGGAGCCTGTGCCCACGCCCAACCGAGTGTGCGCGGGCAGGCGCTGCACCGCGGCTTGCGCCACGCGTTGTTTGGCCAAATCTTGTTCGTTCATCGCCCCCGATAATAGCGCCCATGTGGTCTGACCTTTACCCCGCGCTTCGCCCGCTGCTTTTCTGTCAAGACGCCGAGGCCGCCCATGAGCTGACGCTGGCGTGGCTGCAGCGCACGCAGCACACGCCGCTGGCGCGGCTGTATCGTCAAGCACTGGTGCATGACCCCATCGAGGTTGCTGGCGTTCGCTTTCGCAACCGCGTGGGGCTGGCTGCAGGCCTAGACAAAAACGCGTGCGCCATTGACGCCTGGGCAGCCATGGGGTTTGGCGCCGTGGAGGTGGGCACGGTAACGCCCCTGGCGCAGCCAGGCAACCCCAAGCCGCGCATGTTTCGGTTGGTGGCCGCGCAAGCCTTAATCAACCGTCTCGGGTTCAACAACCAGGGGCTTGAGGCCTTTGTGCGGCAAGTACAAACCGCCCGCTGCTGGGGCGCGCCGCCCGAGCAGCGTCCGGCCATTGGGCTCAACATTGGCAAAAACGCCGCCACCCCGATTGAGCAGGCCACAGCAGACTACCTGCTGGGGCTGCAGGGGGTGTACCCGTTTGCCGACTACGTGACGGTTAACGTCTCAAGCCCCAACACCCAAAACCTGCGCCAACTGCAACACGACGCGGCACTGCGCGAGCTGCTGGAGTCGTTGCTGCAAGCGCGCGCCCAACTGGCACAACGCCACGGCCAGGGCAAACCGATTTTTCTCAAAATCGCCCCCGACATGGAGCCGGCGCAAGCCCAGGCGCTGGCCGAGGTGGTGCGCGAGCTGGGCTGTGACGCCGACGGGCGGCCCAATCACACGCTGGGGCTCATCATCAGCAACACCACGGTGGCGCGTGACGCGGTGCACGGCCTGCCCCACGCCAACGAAAGCGGCGGGCTGTCTGGCGCGCCGCTGCGCCACGCCAGCCTTGGCCTGCTCGCGCGTATGCGCCAGGCGCTGGGGCCAGCGTTTGCGATCATCGGCGTGGGCGGCGTGCTCAGCGGCGCCGACGCTTGCGCCAAAGCCGAGGCCGGCGCCCACACGGTGCAGCTGTACACCGGCTTGATTTACCGCGGGCCAGCGCTGGTGCACGAGGTGGCGCAGGCCCTGCGGCGCGCACCCCGCCCGCAACCGGCGTCCGACCCCGTTTAGGGCGGCAAACCTAAGGTGTCAGCGACGTGTTGGGCAATGGCCAAGCTGCTGGTCAAGCCGGGTGACTCAATGCCAAATAGGTGCACCAAACCCGGCACCCCGTGCTGGCTGGGGCCGTCCACGCGAAAATCTGCTGCTGGCTGCCCCGGCCCAAAAATACGCGGCCGAATGCCTGCGTAGCTTGGCTGCAACGAGCCCGGTGGCAGCCCCGGCCAGTAGCGCCGCACCGAGGCTTCAAACGTTTCACCCAGCGCGGGGTCTACGTCGTAGCGCAAGGCGTCCACGTCTACCTCAGGCAGCCACTGTTGGTCGGGGCCAAAACGCGCCTGCCCAGCCAAGTCAAGGGTGAGGTGAATGCCCAACCATGCGTCTTGTGGCGCGGGATAAATCAGTCGCGTAAACGGCGCCTTACCGCTGTACGTAAAGTAGTGCCCACGTGCAAAGTAGGCGTGCGGCACGTGCTCGGGCGGCATACCTCGCAAGCGCTGCGCCACTTGCACCGCGTGCAGCGCCGCGGCGTTGACCACGCGCTGCGCATGCAACTCCATGTCGCCATCGTCGGTGCGCACCTGCAGCTGCACGCCAGCCGGGCCGCACACGCCACTCACCACCTCGGCACCCAATGCCACCACGCCGCCACGGGCCTCTAACTCGCCTTGTAAGGCCAACATCAGGGCATGGCTGTCCACAATGCCGGTGTGCGGCGAGTGCAGCGCCGCCACACACGCTAGGGCCGGCTCGAGTTCACGTGCGGCCTCGGCCTCAAGCCATTGCAGGGTCACGCCATTGGCCTGCGCGCGGGCTGCCAACGCCTGCAACGCTGGGCGCTGGTCGTTGTGGGTGGCCACGATGAGCTTGCCGCACAAACGGTACGGCACCCCGTGCGACTGGCAAAACGCCACCAGCGCCTCGCGCCCCTGCACACACCAGCGCGCTTTGTTGGACCCGTTGGCGTAATAAATGCCGGCGTGCAGTACCTCGGAGTTGCGCGCCGAAACCCCGCTGCCCACCAAGCGCTCACGCTCGAGCAGCCACACCTGTGCGCCGCGTGCAGCCAGCGCCTGCGCGCAGGCCAGACCCACCACCCCACCCCCAATCACCACCGTATCTACATGCTCCACGCTTGCCTCAACTCGAGTTCTGCCCAACAACCGGTGCGGTCGGTGCGGTATGCTACGCGCATGAAATCATCCAACAATGAAGTCACGTGGACCTTACTTAAAGTCATGGCAGCAGTCGCGGCGCTGGGTATCGCCATATGGTATGCCGCCAGCGTGTGGAGCCAGGCCAGCGCCGGCCCACAACCCATGATGGTACGAGTGGCCCTGGACAACCAGTGTGGGCTGGTGGACGATGCCTTTGTGGCCGTGGCCGAGCCCGACGGCACCACCGCCGCCTTTGATAAGGGCGTGGCGGTGTTACGCACCCGCTCAGACGCCAAAATCATGGTGCGTGCCAGCGCCAAGTACCCCGACTTTGGCTTTGAATCGCCATGGGTCAAGGCCGCCCCCCAGGTGCGCATCACCACCCAATGCAAAAGCAGCGGCCGTATCGATCGAACGCTGGGCAGCATGCGTGAACAATTTCAGTCCAAAGAGCGCTAGGCGGTTACCCGCGTAAGCTGACGCTGGGGTAACACCTTAAGGGCGCGGCGCAAAATCGGATACAAGTCCCAGTCCATTGGAGCGGCGGTGTCGCCCCCGGCCTCAAGCCAATCGATTGGTGCGTCTTGGGTATTGGCCATTTGCGCCTCTGACCACGTGCCGACATGGCGCCACGCGTCAATTACGTGCCACACCCGGGCCTCACCCTCCCCTTCAGCCAGCGCCACCGGCCCGGCATAAGGCCAGCGCTGCAATCGCGTTCGCACCAACACCTCAAGCAGACGCGCGCGGTGCAGAGCGAGGGACTCGACGCCCACGCAGGCGCCACGGCAACGCCCCAATTGACGCGCAAAACAGGCGCGCCCCTTAGGTGCAGACTCCAAGCCCAACACCACCTTGCACAGCCCATGCTCGTCGGCGGCTTGCTCCAGCATGGCTTTGGCCTGACGCGCCGAGCGAAACGGGCCGTACGCCTCACCCGCGTCTGAACCGCGCCAGGCCTCGGCACGGCCCAGCTGAAGCGGCGCGCCCAACTCGGGCGGCACATGCCACAGCGTCATGCCACGGTTACGCCGCAGTCGCTGGTTGTGCGCGGGCTGCCACTGCTTAACGAGTTGCGCCTCGCGCATCAGCGCTTGGATTTCACCTGCGGTTTCTTCCCAGCGAATGTCGCGCACCTGCAGCGACAAGCGCATGGACTTGCCGCTGCGATGATCGGCCGCAAAATGCGAGCGCACGCGGCGACGTATGTGCTTGCTTTTGCCCACGTACAGCGGCACGTCGTTGTCGCCAAAAAACATGTACACCCCCGGCCCATCGGGTAGAGCTTCGAGCAAGGCTGGGTCAAGGTGCGAGGGCCAGTTGTCTTGACGCAGCAGCTGTACCACCGTGCGCTGCAGCGTGTCTTGCCCCCACGCCTGTTGCATGCGCTGCCAAAACTGCCACAACAAATCGGCGTCGGCCAACGCTCGGTGACGCCCCATGGGTTGCAGGCCGTGGCGCCCAATCAAGGCGTCCAGCCCGTGCGCCTTGTGCTCGGGGTAAAGCGCACGCGAGAGCTTAACCGTACACAGCACCCGACAACGCATGGGTAGGCCGGCACGCTGCATGGCCTGGCGCAAAAACCCGTAATCAAAGCGCGCGTTGTGCGCCACCATCACCGCGCCGTCAAGCAACGCGGATAACGCCGGGGCCAGAGCGTCAAACGACGGCGCCTCGTCCACCATGGCCTGCGTGATGCCGGTGAGACGCTCGATGAACGGCGGCACCCGCACGCCGGGGTTAACCAGGTGTTGGCCGCGACGCACCTGCGCGCCGTTTACCTCAACCCAGCCCACCTCGGTGAGCCGGTCACGCTGCGCCGAGCCGCCGGTGGTCTCGACGTCAATAAACACCAGACGCGACGGCGCCACCATGGCGCACTAGGCCAACGACGCCAAAAAGCGATGCACCGCCTGGTTGAAATTCTCGGGCTGCTCCATGTTGGCAATGTGCGAGGCGTTGGGCACCACGTGCAGCTGGGCCCCGGCAATGCGCTGCGCGATGTCGCGCGCCATGTCCGGCGTGGTGGCGGCGTCTTGGTCACCAACCACCACCAGGGTGGGGCATTCAATGGCAGCGATTTGGTCAAGCAAATCAAGCGCGGCAATCGCCTCGCAGCAGCCTAGGTAACCCGGCACGGGGGTGCCGGTAATCATGTCGGTCACCTGGGCCATCACATCAGGACGCGCGTGGCGAAACGGCTCGGTGAACCACCGCGCCAACGTGCCTTGCACCACCGCCTGCATGCCGCCCTCGCGTGCCAGGCGCATGCGGTCGGCCCACGTGGACTGGGCCGCAGCGGGGTAGCCCGCGCTGGTGTCGGCCAACACCATGCTGGCAAACAACCCGGGGTAGGCCAGCGCCATGGTTTGACCAATCATGCCGCCCATGGACAAGCCGATCCAGTGGCTACGCGCAATACCCAGATGCTGCATGACGCCGTAGGCATCGGCGCCCAACTGCGCTAGGGTGTAGGGCCCAGGCGGGGCGTCGGACTGGCCATGGCCACGCGTATCAAAACGCAACACACGGTGGTTTTGCGCCAGCTCTTGCGCCAAGCCATCCCACATGTGCACGTTGCAACACAACGAGTGCGACATGGTGACCCAATCGCCTTGCTGACCCAACACCTCGTAATACATTCCTACGCCGTTGACGTCCACTTTCATGGTTACTGCTCCAATGGTTGCGGCAATCGCGCTGCCGTTCGTGGAAAAAAGCACGTGGCTGGAGTATGCTACTTGACCTGTTGTAACCCTGTACCCCAGCTGACATGAGCACCCGCCGCCAAGCCCTTGCCTACGCCTCTGCCCTGGGCGCCTGCGCGCTGGCGCCGCGCATCGCGGCCGCCAGCGAGGTTAACGCGCCGCCACTGCCCGCGGTGGGCGAGGTCTTTGCCGTGCCCAGCATCAAGCGGCTGGATGGCACACCGTTTACCGCCGATCCGAACCAAGTTTTGGTGCTGTACTGGTGGGCCAGCACCTGCCCGTTTTGCGCTTTACAGAGTCCTGAAATGGACAAGCTGTACCGGGCCATGGCACCCAAAGGCATGGCGTTTTTGGGCCTCTCGATTGACAAAACCCCGCAA
Organism: Burkholderiaceae bacterium; assembly: GCA_038125525.1. GTDB lineage: Bacteria > Pseudomonadota > Gammaproteobacteria > Burkholderiales > Burkholderiaceae_C > RS62. Next base: position 8,428 of record JAYPEA010000042.1, read on the forward strand.
CGCGCACAGGACTACCTCAAGCTCAAAGGCTACGTTTGGCCCTCGGCCTGGGTTACGCCCGAGTTTGCGCAGGCCCGGCCCAAGCCACAGGGCCTACCCATTACCGTGGTGCGCGGCGCCAACGCGCGCGTGCTGCAAGCTGAGCGCGGGCAACTGTTTCCTGAAGACGTGGCCGAGATGGCGCGTTGGGTCAAAGGCTAAGGCCACGTGAGCACTCCCTACCCCCGCGCCTGGGCCGAGTGGACCAGCCCAGACTTTGACACCCTGCGCCACAGCGATCAAGCCGAGCGCGCCGTCGCGGTATTACCCGTGGCTGCGGTGGAGCAGCACGGCCCTCATCTGCCCACCGGCGTGGACACCTTCTTGATTCAAGCCATGCTCGAGCGTGCCCTGGCGCTGCTGCCGCCTGAGCTACCCACGCCGGTGCTGCCCGTGCAAGCCATTGGCTTAAGCCCCGAGCATGGCGCGTTTGCCGGCACCCTGTCGCTGCAACCCAGCACCGTGTTGGCGCTGTGGCAGCAGCTGGGGTATGGCGTGGCGCGCAGCGGCCTGCGCAAGCTGTTGCTGCTCAACGGCCACGGCGGGCAAGCCAGCCTCACCGATGCCGCCGCGCGCATGCTGCGCACCGAATGTGGGCTAACGGTGGTGACGTGCAACTGGTACCAGCTGCCAATGCCCGAAGCGGTGCGCGCGCTTTTTAGTGACCACGAGCACCGCTTTGGCGTACACGCCGGCGACATGGAAACCTCCATCATGCTGGCCCTTGCGCCCGAGTTGGTGCACATGGAGCACGCGGCGGATTTTTCTTCAACCAGCGAGCAGCGCGCGCGCACCACGCGTGTGCTGGGCAACGGCCTTAGCGCCAAACTCGCGTGGCAGGCGCAAGACCTCAACCCCGCCGGGGCCGTGGGCAACGCCAGCGCCGCCAGCGCGCACAAGGGACAAGCCGTGCTCGCCGCCGTGGCCCAATCGCTGGCAGAATTGATTCAAGACATCGCCGAACTCCAGCCTTTGGGCTGAGTCCGCTTTTTTTTCTCCACCCTCACCCCCCAAGCCATGCTGACCTTTTACTACAACACCGCCCCCAACCCCATGAAGGTGGCACTGCTGCTCGAAGAACTGCAACTGCCCTACGACCCGGTAGCCGTGGACACGCGCAAAGGCGAGCAACACGCCGCTGAGTTTTTGGCTGTCAACCCCAACGCCAAAGTCCCTGCCGTGGTCGACGGGGATATCACCTTGTTTGATAGCAACGCCATCTTGCTGTTTTTGGCCGAGCGCGCCCAACGCTTTGTGCCCGAGGCCTCCAACCTGCCGGCGCGGGCTGAGATGTTGTCGTGGCTGATGTTTGTTGCCTCGGGCATTGGCCCGTACTCGGGACAGGCGGTGCACTTTAGGCACTTCGCGCCCGAGCCCAAAACCTACGCCCTTAACCGCTACGATTTTGAGGCGCACCGGCACTGGGGCATCATCGAGCAACGCTTGGCCAACCGTGCCTACTTGCTCGGCCACGATTACTCCATTGTGGACATGGCGTTTTGGGGCTGGGCGCGCATGATGCCGTTTGTGCTGGGTGCCGACGACACGTGGGACCGTTACCCCCACTGCAAGCGGCTGCTCGACGCGGTGTCGGCCCGCCCCGCGGCCGAGCGGGTGGAGGCGCTGAGAAAACGCCACAGCTTCAAAACCGAAATGGACGATCAAGCCAAGGCGGCCATGTTCCCTTCTAACGAACGCCTCAAAAGCGCCACGTGAGCGGCCCAACCCCGGCCCAGCGCGCCAGGGCCAACATTCGTAGCGGCGCACACACCGGCCACACCAGCGGCCTGGCCGACGAGCACGTGCAGGGAAACGTGGTGATCTTGCCCGCGAGCTGGGCCAACGATTTTTTGCGTTTTTGCCAGCGCAACCCCAAACCATGCCCGGTGCTGGCCGTAAGTGAACCCGGCGATCCCATGCTGCCCGCGCTCGGCCACGACATCGACATCCGCACCGATGTGCCGCGCTACCGCGTGTGGCAACACGGAGAGCTGGTTGACGAACCCACCGACATTGGCGCGCTGTGGCAAGCCGATTGGGTCACCTTTGTGCTGGGGTGTTCGTTTTCGTTTGAGCAAGCCCTGCTGCAAGCCGGTGTGCCGCTGCGCCACGTGGCGCAGCAGTGCAACGTGGCCATGTATCGCACCTCCGTACCCACCAACGCGGCCGGGCCTTTTGCCGGGCCACTGGTGGTGAGCATGCGGCCCATGCGTGCCGAGCACGCCATTCGGGCGGTGCAAATCACCTCGCGTTTTCCGCAGGTGCACGGCGCGCCGGTGCATCTGGGTAACCCCGGCCTAATCGGCATTGGCGATCTGCAACGGCCCGATTACGGCGACCCGGTGGACGTGCTTGACGATGAATTGCCGGTGTTTTGGGCCTGTGGCGTGACGCCACAAGCGGCCTTGGCGCAGGCCAAGCCGCCGATTTGCATCACCCACGCCCCCGGCGCCATGCTTATCGCCGACCCCCTCAACAGTCACATCGCGGCGCTTTAGCCTGCCGCCTGCCCACCATGACCCTTGCCTCCACCATGCAGTACATCGACCACGGCCAAGGCGGCGCACCCGAGGTGCTGCACGTGGCCCGCACCGCGGTGCCCACCCCGGGGCCGGGCGACGTGCTGGTCCGCGTGGCCTACGCCGGGGTCAACCGCCCCGACTGCGCCCAACGCATGGGCACGTACCCGCCGCCGCCGGGCGCTTCACCCATCTTGGGGCTTGAAGCCGCTGGCACCGTGGTGGCCGTAGGCGCCGAAGTAAGCCACTGGCAAGTGGGCGATGCGGTGTGTGGCCTGTGCAATGGTGGGGCCTATGCCGAGTACGTGGCCATTCCGGCGGGGCAGGCCTTGCCCATTCCGGCCGGTCTTAGTCTGGAGCAAGCCGCGGCTCTGCCCGAGAATTTCTTTACGGTATGGACCAACGTATTTCAACGCGGGCGGCTGCAAGCGGGTGAGCGTTTGCTGGTGCACGGTGGTTCATCGGGCATTGGCCTGACGGCCATTCAATTGGCCAGCGCGTTTGGCGCTCGCGTCATGACCACCGTAGGCAATGCCGCCAAAGCCCAAGCGTGCTTGGCCGCCGGTGCCAGTCAGGCCGTCGTTTACACCGAGCAAGACTTTGTGCAAGCCGCGCTGGACTTTGGCGATGGGCAAGGCGTCAACGCGGTACTGGACATGGTGGGCGGCAGCTACATGCAGCGCAACCTCAAAGCCCTGGCTACCGACGGACGCCTGATTCAGGTGGCGTTTTTGCAGGGCTCCAAAACCGAAGTCGACTGGCTTACGCTCATGACCAAACGGCTGCACTTCACCGGCAGCACGCTGCGCCCACGCTCGCCCCAAGACAAAGCACAAATCGCCCGCGAGCTGCAACAACACGTGTGGCCGTTGCTGGCCTCGCAGCGGGTGGCCCCGGTGCTTTACCAAACCTTTGATTTGGCCCAAGCCGCGCAAGCCCACGCCCTAATGGAGAGTTCGGCGCACATTGGCAAAATCATGCTCAAAGTGGCTGACTAGGCCTTTGGTATGCACCTAGGGGGCTAGGGCCAAACCGGGTACCCCAGGCCAATGGGGGGCTATTGCCCAGCGGTTAAAATACCCCTATGGCAAATGACGACAAAACCATCACCAGCGAAAACGGCCTGCGCTACAAATCCAAAAAGGCCGGCTCTCCTTTCACCGGCAGAGGCACCACGGGCGGCACCATGAGCTGCATCAAGTGTGGGCAGCACAAGCCTCGCAAACACGGTGCGTTCAAGCGTATGTTTGGTAACTCCACCATGTTTGTCTGCTTTGACTGCAAGCCGCCGCAAGCCGAAGCCTCAACCAACGACTAAGCGTTTAGCGTAGACGGCACGGTTGGGCCCACCGCCCAGCCGCTGCCATTGGGCACCACGCGAATCCGGTCGTCAAACAGTTTTTCTAGGGTTCGGTGTAGGGTGGGCTGGTGCGCCGCGTCATCGGCCACCAAACTGCCCTCATGCATCACCAACACCCGGTCAGCGTGCAGCGCGGCTGCCACCTCGTGCAACACAGCCAACACCGCCACGCCAGCCGTGGCCAATTGGCGTGACCACGCCAACCAATCGGTTTGCGCCGCTGGGTCAAGATTGGTAAGCGGTTCATCCAACAACAGCACCAAGGCCTCGGTGGCCAGCGCCCTGGCCAGGGCCGCGCGTTGGCGTTGCCCGGCCGAGAGCTCGCTGAGCTTGGCCTGCCGCAGCGGCCACATGGCGGTGGTGTGCAACGCCCGCGTCACCGCCTCGGTGTCGGCGGCACACGCGCCGCGCCACAAGCCTTGATGCGGCAGTCGCCCCAGCGCCACCAAATCCCACACCACAAAGTCTTCGGTTGCTACTTGACCCTGCCCCAACCAGGCCACGCGTTGGGCGCGCGCGCGGCGGCCCAACTGCTCGCTAGGGGTGCCTTGCCAGTACAACGTCCCACGGCTGGGCAGCAAGCCCGCCAAGGCCCGCACCAAGGTGGACTTGCCCGCACCGTTAGGCCCCACCAGGGCAGTGACCTGCCCGGCCCGCAGCGCCAAGCTGACGTTACGCACCACGTCGCGGTCACCCAACGTAACGTATAGCCCCTGCGCCTGCAGCGCTGGCGTGCTCATGGGCTGCCCCATGCGCCGCGGCGGCGCGACATCAACCACAGCAGGTAGCCACCGCCCAACACGGCCGTTAGCACACCCACCGGCAGCTGCTGAGGCGCCAACAGCGAGCGCGCGGCCAAGTCCGCAGCCAGCAGCAGCACCCCGCCCATCGTTGCCGCCAAGGGCAAGCGCCAGCGATAAGGCACACCCACCAAAGCGCGCACCATGTGCGGCGCGGCCAAGCCCACAAACGCAATTAACCCCGTGTGTGCCACCGAAGCGGCGGTGGCCGCCGCCAGCGTCCACACCAGCACCACGCGCGCGCTACGCAGCGGTAAGCCCAGGCTTTGTGCGGTCTCCTCGCCGGCGGCCAGCGCGTCGAGCACCTTGGCGTAGCCCCATGCCAACAACAGCGCCACGGCCAACACGGCCCCCATCATGCGCACCGCTGGCCATGCCGCAAACGCGGTTGAGCCCAGCATAAAACCCTGCATCACCGACAAAATACGCGGCTGCCAATACCCGGCCAAAGACACCATGGCCCCCAGCACCACCCCCACCACCACGCCGGCCAACAACAAGCGCAAGGTGTGTTGCGCGCCACGAGCCAACAGCAGGGTTAACCAAACCGCGGCCACCGCCCCCACCAAGGCCGCGCCGGTGCTACCCAAGCTCATCCATAGCCCGCCGCCCACCATGCCGGTGCCCAGCCACACCAGTGCCAAAGCCAGCCCCAGTGAGGCCCCGGAAGCGCTGCCCAACAGGTACGGGTCAGCCAACGGGTTGCGAAACAACCCCTGGGCAATGGCCCCGGCCAAGCCCAGCAGCGCGCCCGACAACCACGCGGCCAAAATTCTTGGCAACCGCACTTCGTGCAACACAAACGCCGGCATGGTCTGCGGCCACGACGCCGCGCCCACCTGCAAGCCCAACCACGCCAACAACCCAGATGCCAACCCAAGCAACAGCATCAGACCAACGGCAGCGCGGGCCGTGGTCACGGCATCACCGCCTGCAAGCAACGCGCCATCCAACGCGCGCCATCCACCAGCCGCGGGCCAGGCCGCACCAGCGTATCACCTTCATCTGGCGTGTAGTGGCACACCCGCCCTTGTCGAACCGCACGCAAATGGCGCCAACCCGGGCGCTGAGCCAGCTGCTTCCAGCCAACCTCGGGCAGCATCAACACGTCGGGGTTGGCCTGCAGCACCCATTCGGGGTCAACAAGAGGAAACGCCCCCATGCTACCGGGCACCACGCTGCGCGCACCGAGCTGCGCCAGCAACTCGCCCACAAACGATTGCTGCGACGCGGCGTAGCCGCCACCACTGACCTCCACGTACACGCGCGCACCCCGAACCCGGGGCGGCAGCGTAAGGGCCAAGGCGTGCACCTGCTGCTGCATGCGCTGCCATAACGCCGGCGCGGTCTCGCTGGGTAACGCCAGCGCCTGCGCCACACCTTGCAGCAAGGGCAACACCTGCGCTTGGCGTTCGGCGTCCAGCGTCACCACCCGCAAGCCCAGTTGACGCAGCCGCGGCACGCTGCGCACGGCGTGAGCCGACATCAACACCACATCGGGGCGCAACGCCAGCACCGTCTCCAGGTCGGGGTCTAGCCCACCGCCGGCCTTGGGTAACGCCTGCACCTGCGCGGGCCAGTTGCTGTAGCGGTCCACCGCCACCAGCGTGTTGCACGCACCGAGCATGCACACCGCCTCGGTAAGGGCTGGCTGTAAGCTCACCACACGCAAGGCCGCGTTCGCTGCCGGCACAACAGCGGCTGCCAGCGCCACCACCAGCCACGCACAGGCACGCCTAGCGGTCGCGCCACTCAAGCTGCATACTCCAGCGCCGGCCCGGGGCGCGGTAGTCTTTAAAGTTTTCGTAAACCGCATCGGTCAAATTGTCCACCTTCGCGCGCCAGCCCCACTGCCGGCTCAAGGCACCAGAGACACC
>JAYPEA010000043.1:0-14585 GCA_038125525.1 Burkholderiaceae bacterium
CCCACGGCATACCAAACAAACGCCACCAGCGTAAGCGATTGAACAATGTAATTGCTCACCACCGATAAATCATTACCAAACCCTGCCGCTTGCGATGCCGCCCAGGGCACAGGAGCCCACAACGCCAACAAGGTACTTACCATGGTGAAGGTAACTCCCGCGACAAACGCAAGAAAAGCGCGGTGCAGCCACCACGCGTCACGCAGTTGGTAGGCCATAACGGCCACCAAGCCGTACTTTAGGTACGCCGTGTAGACGCGCATGGCATGATCAAAATCGGCATCGGAGTAGAGCCAACCGAATGTCGCCAGCATAACCAAAAGGGCGATGGCCCTGACCACATGCGAACCACGCAAATAGTCAAGCGTGGAGCGAAACGCAAACGATGCCAGCCACCCAGCCAACATCATGACCGCCCCCAAACCCGTGATGCTGATCGATACTGGCATACCAAAAGCCATCACCAAACAACCCACCCGACCCAAGCGCTCAGCGCCGTCGCGCCAACCTACGCCCAGTGCGCCACCAGGCTGCCCCCTGACAAGCCACCTCACTTCTGCAACCCCACACCCCACGCCTCCCGCTGCAGCACTTTCACAAAGCGCGCGGCGGCGTCGCCCTGGCCAAAGCTGGTGTCTGGGGCGTGGCGTTGGCCCCATTGGGTGGCCAAAAATCCTTGGATAGTGTGTGCTTCATCTGCCGCAGCGGCCTGCACACTGGGGGCCTGGGCGCGTTGGTGCTGGCGGCTGCCCACGTCCAAACTGGGCAAGCCCAAAAATGGCGCCTCGCGCACGCCGGCGCTGCTGTTGCCAATCATCACTTTGGCGTGGCGCATCAGTTCAGAAAAATACGCAAAGCGCATCGAGGGTATCACCCGAAATTGCGCAGCGGGTAGCGCTTGAATCACACGCGCAATGGCGTCCGATCCGGGGTCGTTGTTGGGCGCAATCACCACAAAGCAGCGGCCGCTTTGCTGCAGCGCGGCAAACAGCGCTTGGGCCTGTGCGCCCATGTCAGCCGCCTCTGACGTGACGGGGTGAAAGATGACAATGCCAAATTCGTCAAAGTCAATTGCGTAGTAGCGCCGCACTTCTTCTAAAGTTACACCACTGGGCTTGGCATGCACATCGAGCTCGGGCGAGCCAATCACATGCACCCGCTCGGGCGCTTCGCCCAGCGCCAACACGCGGGCTTTGGCGGCCTCAGAGCTCACCAAATGCACGTGGCAGAGTTTGGTGTTGCAGTGGCGTATGCTCTCGTCTATGGTGCCCGATACCTCGCCGCCCTCAATGTGGGCGCAGCGTATGTACTGCATGGCGCACACGGTGGCAGCGGCCATGGCTTCTACACGGTCGCCGTGAATCAGCACCATGTCAGGCCGATGCTCGCACACAAAGTCAGAAAACCCCATGATGGTTTTGGCCAACACCACGTCTTGGGTGTCGCCGGGGCGATGGTTCACAAATTCAAACACCCCCACCCTGGCGTGGGCTGAGCCAAAAATTTCTTGGCCGGCAAAGCGTCGCACCTCAAGTTTGGTTTCGCCATAGCGCGCCATCATGTGCATGCCGGTCACAAAAAAGCTCACGTCGTAGCCAGCCGTTAACGCTGCATGGGCCAGTGGCTCAAGTTTGCCGTAGTCGGCGCGCGTACCTGTTACAAACAGCAAGCGTTGGCCCATGCTCAGTCCTGCGCCTTGGGTGGCACGTCCACCATGTCAGTCCAGCGCAATTGCTGGTTACGCCGCAAGGGCACGGCCAGGGTGTGGCCCATCAGGGCGTCCATGTGTTGCACCGAAATTTCGCCCGTGCCGGGGCGGCGCGCCCACAGGTCGCCCTCCGCCAACACGTGGCCAGCGGCCAGGTCGCGCTCGGCCACCACCGAGCCACGGGCAAAGCGATACACCGCGTCTTCGGGCGCTGATCGGTGCTTGGCGTTGCGCAGCGCGGTGTGAATTTCTTTGGCACGGTCCACCAAGTAGCGCAGCTCGGCGGGGTCCATGGAGCAGGCGATGTCCGGGCCTTGCCGGTAGCGGCTGTCGGTGAAGTGCCGCTCGATGATGCACGCGCCACGCCCCAGCGCCGCCAGCGCCATGGCCGGGCCAATGCTGTGGTCAGAAAACCCCACCACCGCGTCGTCAAACGCGGTGCGCAGTTCGTCCATGCCTTGCAGACTCACGATTTCGGGTGGCGAGGGGTACAGGTTGGTGCATTCAAGCAAGGCGTAGCCCACGCCGGCGTCGCGCAAGGCCTGCACCGAGGGGCGCAAACCGTCAATGGTTTGCATGCCCGTGCTCATGATGACGGGCTTGCCCATGCGCGCGATGTGCCGCACCAAGGGCACGTGGTTGCATTCGCCCGAACCAATCTTAAAGCCCACCACACCGATGTCGTGCAAAAAGTTGGCCGCCGCTCTGGAAAATGGCGTAGACAAGTAAATCAACCCCAACGACTCGGCGTATTGCTTCAGGCTTTCCTCGTCGCTTAAGCTCAGCGAGCAGTCTTGCATCACGTCCCAAATCGACTTGTCGGCGTTGGGCGGAAAGATGGTTTTGGCCTCGGGCGTCATTTCGTCTTCGAGCACGTGGGTTTGGTGCTTAACGATTTCGCACCCAGCCAAGGCAGCGGCACGCACCATACCCTTGGCCACTTCAAGGCTGCCGCCGTGGTTGATGCCGATTTCGGCCACCACCAAGGGCGGGTGCGCGGGGCCTATGGGGCGGTCGGCAAGTTCAAAGGTGTTCATGCGGTGGCTGGGTTGGGGGTAGACGACAACAAGGCTTCGCAGCGCGCCATGTCGTGTGCATTATCAATGTCTTGGCTGCGCTCGGGTGGCATCACCACCACACCGGTGCGCGGCGTGGCCAGCGTGCCGTGCGTGCGCAGCCAGTCGGCGTCAAACACATACACCGCACCGTTGGGCCGTACCACGGGCGGTAGGCTTTGCCGGTTGGCAAAACACATCTCGGGTGAGCCCAGCGGCACAAACCGTTCGCCTTCGCGTTGGCCCCATTTCAGCACGCCACGGTCGGCCTCGGTCACCGTCATCACCAAATCGTGGGCGCCGCTGCGGTGCAAGACCAATGCCTGCGCAATATCGGCAGCCTGGCGCAGCGGCGAGGTGGGCTGCAGCAGCACCAACGTGCCGGTGAGGTCGGTTTGGGTAAGCAGATGCTGCAGCACCGGCAGCATGGGTGTGTCGTCAGCAGCCAGGTGGGCCGGTCGGGTGAGCACCTGCACCGGCAGGTTCAGGGCCGGGGGTAGGTCAAGCGGCGCGATGTCGGTGGTGATGCATACGCGGGCCGCCCCAGCTTGCTGGGCTTGTTGCAGGCTGTGCCAAAACAGCGGCTGGCCGGCCAGGGGCAGCAGGTTTTTGTTGGGCAACCCACGCGAGCCCGCCCGCATGGGAATAACGGCAGTCCAGGGTGAAGGCGGGGTTGGGTTCATGCGCAGCAAAAGGGGCTTTACACTGCGCATGCTACACAAACTCAACGGTGGTTCCTGGTTGCTTCGTTCCTTGCCTCGCCTCCCCCTGCACGTAAGCTGGTTTTGGCAGTTTGTGGCGCTGCTGTGGCAGGTGGCATGGCCACTGGTTTTTGTCTACTTTGCTTGGCGGGGTCGCCGCGAGCCTGAATACCGTGCGCACTGGGCCGAGCGCTTGGGCGCGGTGGCACCCACAACCACCCGCCCGGTTTGGGTGCACGCGGCCTCGCTGGGTGAATTGCGCGGCGCCGCGCCGCTTTGGCATGCACTGCTTCAAGCGGGTTACCCGTTATTTATTACCACGCTTACCCCGGCCGGACGGCGCGAGGCGCAGGCGCAATTTGCGCAAGCACTTAGCCAAGGGCAAGCCCAACTGGCCTATGCGCCGCTGGAGTTGGGTTGGGCTGTACGCCGGGTGGTGCAACGCGTGGCGCCGCGCGCGGCCATCATGTGCGAGATTGACAGCTGGCCCATATGGCTGCGCACCTTGCGCAGCGCGGGCGTGCCGTTGGCCATGGCCAACGCCCAATACCCCGCCCGCAGCCTGGCCCGTGACACCCGCTGGGGTGGGCTGCGCTCGGCGGTGTATCGGCATTACGATTTGGTGTTGTGCAAATCAAGCGCGCATGCGGCGCGCTTTACCCAGGTGGGGTGCACACGGGTTGAGGTGGCGGGTGAAACCCGGTTTGACCTGCCGCTGCCCCAAGCCCAGTTACAAGCGGCCCAGCCGCTGCGCGCGCATTGGGCCAGGGCGGCTGGGCGGGCCGTGGTGTGTTTGGCCAGTACGGCGGTGGCCGAAGACGAGGCCTTACTGGCCGCCGCGCAACAGGTTAACCACGCCTTGGCGCAGCGCGGCGTGCCAGCACCGCTGTGGCTGCTGGTGCCCAGGCGCCCGGCGCGCTTTGATGGCGCGCATCAGGCTGCCCTGGCCTACCCGTGGCGGGTGGCGCGGCGCAGCGCGTGCTTGGCCACTGATCTCTCATGGCGCGGCCCAACCCCGCTCGAGCAAGCCGCCCCGCCCGATGTGTTGCTGGGCGACTCGCTGGGCGAGATGCACTTTTACTTGGCGCTGTGCGACGTGGTGGTGGTGGGCGACAGTTTTGTGCCGCGCGGTGGGCACAACATCATTGAGCCGCTGGCGCAACAAAAGCCGGTGCTGATTGGCCCCAGCGTGACCGGTATTGAGTACCCGTTTGTTGAGGCGCAAGCCGCCGGCGTGGTGCGCCAACTACCCGATACGCAGGCCTTGGCGGACGAACTGGTGACGTGGCTGACGCAGCCCCAAGAGCTGGCGCAGTGGCGCGCTAAGGTAGACGATTTTTTTCAGCAACACCGCCACGCCACGGCCAAGCACATGGCGGTGCTGCGCACGTGGCTACCCCCGGCATGAAAACGGGCTCAATACTTGGCTGGCTCACATGGCGCGCCTACGCCACGTGCATGACACTGGCCACCCCGCTGTGGCACGCGGTTTTGCGGCGGCGGTTGGCACGCGGCAAAGAAAGCCCGGCCTCACTGGCGCAAAAAACCATGCGACACCCGGCACCACGGCCGTCTCAGCCTGTGGTGTGGGGGCACGCCGTGGGTGTGGGCGAGGCGCGCGCGTTGGCTGGGTTGTTCACGCACTTGGCCGCGGCCCTACCCGATGTGCATTTTTTGCTCACCACACAATCGGTTGGCGCGCAGGCCGCGCTGGACCCAAACGATTTGCCGCACGCCAGCACCGTGCAAGCCGCGCCGCTAGACACGCCGGCCACTGTGCAAGCTTTTTTACGCCACTGGCAACCTGCGCTGGCCCTGTGGTGCGAGTTGGACTTGTGGCCCAACCTGGTCATGGGCACGGCCATGCGGGGCGTGCCGATGTGGCTGGTTAACGCCCGTTTGTACCCGCAATCGCTGCACAAACGCCGCTGGGCGCGGGCACTTTATGGCCATATGCTGGGGCAGTTTGCTGCGGTGTATGCGCAAAACGTGAGCACCCGCGAGGGTTTGCTGGCGCTGGGCGCGCCGCCCGCGCGCACGCACCTGGGCGGCAACTTAAAGGCGCTGGCCCCGCCACCTGGTGCCGACCCGCATCGGTTAGGCGCGTGGCAACAGGCACTGGGCAGCCGCCCGCTGTGGCTCATGGTGTCGGCGCACGAAGGCGAGTTTGCGTTGGCGGCCCAAGCCCACGCGGCGTTACTTGCGTCACATCCGCAGGCCTTGTTGCTGTTGATGCCTCGCTTTCCGTCTCAGGCCACAAGCGCCCAGCGCGCCTTGCAGTTGTGCGGTGTGGCGGCTACCTTAAGCCAGTCGGTGCCGCCTCACGCCGTGGCTCAGCAGCAGGCCTTGGTTATTGATGCGTGGGGTGAAGTCGGTCTTTGGGGGCGCCTCGCGCGCGTGGCGGCGGTGGGCGGCAGCTGGGCCAACGTGGGCGGGCACAACCCCTACGAGCCGCTTGCCTTAGGCTGCCACCTGCTGCACGGGCCACACGTGCACAACTTTGCCGAAGACTACGCGGCGTTGCACCCAACCCAGCACAGCCAGTGCGTGCACACCGCCACCGAGTTGGCGCACGCGGTTGCGGCCACGTGGGCGGCCCCGCCCACCGCCCCAGCCTGGGCGGCCTCTGCCGGCCCCGCTCGGGCCATGCTGCAAGCCTTGCAGCAGGCGGCAATTAATGCAACGCGTCGGCCAGCGTCGCGTCCGGTTTAACCGCGCACAAAGCTTGCCACAGGGTGTGGCGAATCCGCTGCAGGGCGGCCTCGGTTTGCCCCTCAAAGCGCAGCACCAGCACCGGGGTGGTGTTGGAGGCTCGAATCAGGCCAAAGCCATCGGGCCAATCCACGCGCAAGCCATCAATCGTGCACATCTGGGCCGGCGCCTCAAACACAGCTTGCTGAACCAAGCGCTGCACCACGGCGTGCGATTCGCCCTCGGCGCAGGCCACGTTGAGCTCGGGCGTGGAGACGCTGTTGGGCAAGGCGTCAAACACCGCGGTGGCGTTGGCGTGCTGGCTTAAGATGCCAAGCAAACGCAGCGCGGCGTGGGTGGCGTCGTCAAAGCCAAACCAGCCGTCTTTAAAAAACACGTGGCCACTCATTTCGCCGCCTAAGGGGGCGCCGTTTTGTGCCATGTGCGCCTTGATCAGTGAATGACCCGTTTTGTACATGTCTGGCACACCGCCGGCTTGGCGAATAAACGGGGCCAATTGTTGGGTGCATTTCACGTCAAACACAATCGGTGCGCCGGGGTGGCGGCGCAGCACGTCTTGCGCAAACAACATCAGCTGCCGGTCGGGAAACACCATGCGTCCGTCGGCCGTAACCACACCCAAGCGGTCACCGTCGCCGTCAAACGCCAAGCCCAGTTCGGCACCGTGCTGCGCCACGGCGCGCACCAAATCGGCGAGGTTCTCAGGCTTGCTGGGGTCGGGGTGATGATGCGGAAAATGCCCGTCCACCTCGCTGTACAAGGCCACCACCTCGGCGCCAAAGGCGCGCAAAATGGCTGGTGCCGAGGCCCCGGCCACGCCGCTGCCACAGTCCACCACCACGCGCATGGGGCGCGCCAAACTTAAGCCCTGGCGCACGCGCTGGGCGTAGGGTTGGTCAAGCGACAAACACCGCACCCGCCCCGGTTGCGCCGCCGGTGCCGGCGGCTGGTGCATCAAGGCGCGCAGGCGTTCAATGGTGGGGCCGTAAATGGCCTGGCCGGCGAGCACCATCTTAAAACCGTTGTCGTCTTTGGGGTTGTGGCTGCCGGTAACTTGCACGCCACTGGCGCACACCGTGTGTGCAGCAAAGTACAGCATGGGGGTGGTTACCATGCCCACGTCCATCACGTCCACGCCGCCGGCAAGCAAGCCCTGCATCAAGGCTTGCGAAAGCATCGGGCCGCTTAGTCGCCCGTCGCGCCCCACCGCCACCGTGGTTTGCCCATGCTCGCGGGCGAGCTGCGCAAACGCCAAGCCCAGGGCGTACGCAAAATCGGCATCAATAACCTCGGGCACACGCCCGCGAATGTCGTAGGCCTTAAAGGCGTGGCTGGCGTAGGTGCGCGTCATGGCGCGATGATACCGGCAGGCTCAACGACGCCCAACACGGCTGACCCCAGGCACCGCCTGCAGCGCGGCCAACACCTGGGGTAATGCCTTGGCACTGGCCAGTTGCAAGGTAAAGGTCATGTGCGCGGCGTCTTTGACTGAGGCGGTGTGCAGCCCAACCACGTTAATTTTGAGTCGGGCCAAGGCGTCGCTGACGTCGCGCAGCAGGCCTTGTCGGTCGCTGGCGTGCACCAACACGTCCACCTGGTACACCGCATCGGCACGCCCGGCGCGTTCGCCCCATGTCACGTCAATCAGCCGCTGGCCGTGCTGACGCGCCAGGGCAAGCAGTTCGCGGCAATCGCTGCGGTGAATGCTCACGCCGCGGCCACGGGTGACAAAACCCCGAATCGCGTCAGGTGGGGCCGGGCGGCAGCACCTGGCCAATTGCGTCAGCAGCGAATCCACGCCCACCACCAGCACGTCACCGCTGGCCGGCGCACTGGCCGGGCTGCGCATCAACCGCGCGGGCTCGGCCTCGGGCGCCACCGTTGGGCGCCACTGGGCCTCGATGGCGCGCAAAGAAAGCTCGTCTTTGCCCACCAGTTCAAACAATTGGGCGGCGTCGGCCAACCCCAAGCGCTGGGCCAGGTCGTCGAGCTTGAGCGAGGTTTTGCCCTCGCGCTGCAGCAGCTTGTCCACCAGTTCGCGCCCACGGGCCACGTGCTCGGCGGCGGCTTGGGCGTTAAACCACGCCCTTACCTTGGCGCGCGCCCTTGCCGTTACCAAGTAGCGGCCTTCGGCCAGCAGCCAGTCGCGCGAGGGGCCGCCTTCTTTGGCGCTGACCACCTCTACCGTTTGGCCGTTTTGCAGCGGGGTGGTTAGGGGCACCATGGCACCGTCTATCTTGGCCCCGCGGCAGCGGTGGCCCAAATCGGTGTGCAGGCGGTAAGCAAAGTCCAGCGCCGTAGCCCCCAGCGGCAGCTCCACCACCTGGGCTTGGGGGGTCAGCACGTAAATGTGGTCGTCAAACAAGCCCTTACCGGCTTGGGTAAGGTCGTTGCCCCAGGCCAGCAGCTGGCGTAGCGTGGCCAGCTTGTGGTCGTAGGCTGAGTCGGCCTTTACGCCGCCGTAGCCTTGCGCCCCGGCCTCTTTGTAGGCCCAGTGCGCGGCCACCCCCAACTCGGCGTGGGCGTGCATGGCTTGGGAGCGAATCTGAATCTCTAGGCTGCGTCCTTGCGCGTCGCGCACCACGGTGTGCAGCGATTGGTAGCCGTTGGCCTTGGGCTTGGCAATGTAGTCGTCGAACTCGCTGGGTAGGGCCTGAAATTGCTGGTGCACCCAAGCCAGTGCGGTGTAGCAATCGTCGCGCTCGGGTACCACCACGCGCAAGGCGCGAATGTCGTGCACGGCGTCAAAGTCGAGGTTTTTGCCGCGCATTTTTTTGACGATGCTGTAAATGTGCTTGGGCCGCCCGGTCACCTGCGCGCGCAGGCCCAAGGCCTGCAGCCCTTGCTGCACTTGCTCGCAACGGGCGGCAATGTAGGCTTCGCGTTCGGTGCGCTTTTGGTCGAGCTTGCGTGCCGTGGCGTGGTACACCTCGGGTTCGAGCAACCGAAAGGCCAAATCTTCGAGCTCCCACTTAAGCTGCCACGCGCCCAGCCGGTTGGCCAGCGGCGCGTACACCTGCAACACGCGTTGCGCCATGGGTTGGGCCGCGGGGTGGGGGTGCGCGGCCAACCAGCGCAAATGCTCCAAGGTCGAGGCCAGTCGCAACCACACCACCCGCACGTCTTTGGAGAACGCCAGCAGCATTTTGCGCACGGTCTCGATTTCGGGGGCGCCCGTGGCACCGGCCCCAGTGGCCGTGCTGGCCTGTCTTTCGGTTTGTTGCAGCGCCCATGCTTGCAGCGCCAGTTGCGCCACGTCGGTGGCAAAGCGCTTGGGCAGGGCCTCGCGGGGTTTTTGCAAGTAAGCCGCCGCATGGGTGGCGTACACCGCGTCGCGCAGCACGGGGTCGGCGTCAATGCCAGCCAATAGGGCGGCCACCCGGTCGGCGTGGTCCAGCTCGGGCTGTTCAGCAAAAGTCACCGCATCGGTCAGCAGCGCAGCGGCGAGTTCGCGCGCGTTCATGGCGCCACGGGCGAGAGCAAAAAGTCGCGTACCACGTTGATCTGTGCGGGCTGCATCAAGGTGGGGGCGTGCCCGACGTCAGCAACCGTGTGCAAGGTGGCGCGTGGCCCGCGCTGCGTCATGGCCTGCGCCGTGGCCGGCGAAAGCAAATCGGATTGCGCACCACGCAGCAACAAGCTGGGGCAGGCAATTGCATCGTAAAGCGCCCACAGTGCCTGCTGCGCCTCGTGCGCGGCTTGGTCCATGGTCTGGGGCATGCCCACAAACGCCTGCGCAATGGCAGGGTCGTAGTGCAACCGCCAGCCGTTGGTGGTGGGCCGCAGCATGGGCAGCGACAACGCCCGCCACTGCTCGGGGCTGTGGGCACCAAAGCTCGCGTGCAATAAGGCCAAGTGGTTCACACCCTCGTCTTGGGTGGCAAACACCGGCGCCTGCCCCACGTAGGCACCAATGCGCCTAAGCGCCGGCCACTCCAAGGTGGGCCCCACATCGTTTAGCACCAAGGCGCGCGCCTGCGCCGCGCCACTGCCCAGCAACGCCATGCCAATCAGCCCTCCCATGCTGGTGCCCACCCAACTGAGTTCACGCGGCTGCAGGTGTTGAATCAGGGCCAAGGCATCGGCCACGTAGGTGGGGACGGCGTAGCGCGCGGGGTCGCTTAGCCAGTCGCTGTGGCCGCGGCCGGCCACATCCAAAGCTACCACACGGCGGTGCGGGGCCAGCGCTTGCGCCAAGACATCAAAATCAAGTGCCTGGCGCGTCAGCCCATGCACGGCCAGCACCACGTGTTCGGGTTGAGCGCACGCCGGGTGCTGCCATTGCCACCACGCCAGCCGCCGCTGGCCGCCGGTTTGCAGGGCATCGGTAAGGGTGAGGTGGTGTAATGTGGGTTTTGTCATGCTGTGCCTGGGTCGCACCAAAGCGGCCGTGGCTGGCCTTATCGTACTTGACTTCGGAACATCATCATGCAATTTTTAAAGGGAAAAACGGCACTGGTTACGGGCTCGACCAGCGGCATTGGCTTGGGCATGGCGCACGCCCTGGCCCGCCACGGGGCCAACGTGGTGCTCAACGGCTTTGGCGACGCCCAAGCCGCGTGCGATGCCGTGGCCGCACACGGCACCAAGGTGATGCACCACGGCGCCGACATGACGCAACCCGGCGAAATCGAGGCCATGATGACCGAGGCCGCCGCGCGCATGGGCCGCGTTGACATTTTGGTCAACAACGCCGGCATCCAACACGTGGCGCCGCTTGAGGCGTTTGCCACCGAGCGCTGGGACGCGGTGATTGCCATTAACCTCAGCAGCGCGTTTCACACCACGCGGCTGGCCCTGCCGGGTATGACGCAAGCGGGCTGGGGCCGCATCATCAACATCGCCTCAACCCACGGGCTGGTGGCATCGGCACAAAAGGCCGCTTACGTGGCCGCCAAACACGGCATCATTGGCTTGACCAAAGTCACCGCCATTGAAGCGGCCAACACCGGCGTAACCTGCAACGCCATTTGCCCGGGCTGGGTGCTCACGCCGCTGGTGCAGCAACAAGTTGACGCCAAGGCCAAAGCGCTGGGCATCACCGTGGACGAGGCCAAACGCCAATTGGTGGGCGAAAAGCAGCCGCAAACCCAGTTCACCACCCCCGAGCAATTGGCTGAAATGGCGGTGTTTATGTGCCAAGACGCCGCCAGCAACGTGCAAGGCGCGGCCTGGACCATGGACGGCGGCTGGACGGCGCAGTAAAGCGCCGCTGGCCGCGCGCCCGGGGCGCACTACGCGGGCTGCAGCAGCAGCACCACGTGCGCTTCCATGCTTTGGCCTTGGCCCACGGGGCCCAGGCCCTCGGCGGTTTTGGCTTTGACGTTAACCACCGAGGCGTTGACCTGAAGCAGTTCGGCCACACGCGCGCGCATGGCGGCCTTGTGCGCAGCCAGCTTGGGCGCCTGCGCCAGCACCGTAATATCCACGTTCATTACGTGCCAACCGGCTTGATGCACCAGGCGCAACGCCTCTTGCACAAAGCCCGATGAGGCTGCGCCGTGGTGCGCCGCGTCGGTGTCGGGAAACAAGGTGCCAATGTCGCCCAAGCCGGCCGCGCCCAGCAGCGCATCAACCAGCGCGTGCAGCACCACGTCGGCGTCGGAGTGGCCGTCAAGGCCCTGCGTGTGCGGCACCTGTACGCCAGCCAGCCACAAAGGACGGCCAGCCTTGAGGCGATGGCTGTCCCAACCATGGCCCACCCGAAACGCTGCGCTCATGGGGTCTCCTCGTGTTTGCTCAACCATGCCCGGGCCAACGTCAAGTCGGCCGGCAGCGTGATTTTGATGTTGGTCGGGTCACCCGCAACCAGTTTGGGCCGCAAGCCCAGCGCTTGCACCGCGGCGGCTTCGTCGGTTACCGCACCCTGGGCCTGCGTCAGCGCCTGGTGCAGCAGGCCCAGGCGAAACATTTGCGGTGTTTGCGCCAGCCACAGGTGCTCGCGTGATGGAGTTTCCACGGCGCGCTGCTCGGCGTTTGCACGTTTGAGGGTGTCGGCCAGCGGCAGCGCCAGCAGGCCGCCTACCTCGTCGTGCGCGCAGGCATCCATTAGGCGTTCAATCAGCGCCGGCGTCACCAGGCACCGCGCCGCATCGTGCACCAGCACCCAATCGGTGGCCAGCGCCCCGGTGCCAAGCAAATGGGCCAACCCGGCGCGTACCGAATCGGCCCGCGTGGCGCCGCCTTGGTGCAGGGTTTCGCAGCCGCTGGGCCAGTCCACGGCATGCCGATCGTGCGGCGCCAACACCACCACCACGCGCTGCAGCGCCGCCACGGCACGCAGCGCCGCCAGCGTATGCAAAACCAACGGCTGGCCGTGCAGACGCACGTATTGTTTGGGCAGCTCCTGCCCCATGCGCGACCCCGTGCCCGCACACGGCACCACGACGTGACAGCGCGGCTGCACGGCGGAATCGGTGGAATCGGCGGAATCGGCAAAAGAGCCCATCGCGACATTCTAAAATCTCAACCATGCAACTACCTTCTCGGGTCGCTGGCCAACGTGTGGCCTGCCCCATGCCGCCACCAGACGGTGATGCCCTTTGGCTGGCCACCCTAACCGAACAAGAACATCAAGCCGGCCGCTTGGTGCTGGTGGTCTGCGCCGATGCCGCTGACTGCCATCGGCTCAAAGACGCGCTGCACTTCTTTGCCCCGCAAACGCGTGCGGCGGTGCTGCCCGACTGGGAGACCCTGCCCTACGACCATTTTTCGCCGCACCAAGACCTCATCAGCGAGCGCTTGGCTACCCTGTGGCAAGTGCACCAACGCGCGCACCACAACGAACCGGTGCAAGTGGTGCTGGCCAGCGCCAGCGCGGTTCAGCATCGGTTGGCACCACCGGCGTTTTTGGCTGGCTACACCTTTACCTTTGCCACCGGCCAAAAGCTGGCCGAGTCGGCGTTGCGTGCGCAATTGGTCATGGCGGGTTATCGGCACGTCACCCAAGTCATCAGTCCAGGCGAGTACGCGGTGCGCGGCGGCATCATTGACCTGTTTCCCATGGGCGCAACCATGCCGCTGCGGCTCGATTTGTTTGACGACGAAATCGACACCATACGCACCTTTGACCCCGACACCCAGCGCAGCCTGTACCCGGTGCCCTCGGTGCAACTTTTACCCGGGCGCGAATTTCCCATGGACGAGGCGGCGCAGGCCATGTTTCGCCAACGCTGGCGCGAACACATGGAGGGCGACCCCACCAAAAGCCGGGTATACAAAGACATGGGCCACGGCGTGGCCGCCGCCGGCGTGGAGTACTACCTGCCCTTGTTTTTTGAACACACGGCCACCTTGCTGGACTACACCGGCGCGGCCACCACCTTGGTGTTACACGGCGACGTGGACGCGGCCATGCAGCGTTTTTGGCACGACACGCACGAGCGTTACAACCTGCTGCGCCAAGACCCCGACCGCCCGGCGCTGCCACCAGCAACTTTATTTTTAGACAGCGAAGCGTTTTTTGTGCAAGCCAAACCGCTGGCACAAGTGGCGTTACGCCCGGCTGCGGGCCACGCGGCTTCGGTTGACTTTCCCTGCCTGCCCGACCTCAGCGTGGTGCGTGACGACGCGCAACCCTGGCAAAAGCTGCAGCACATGGTGGCCAGCGCCCAAGCCCGTGTGCTGGTGGTGGCCGAAAGCCACGGCCGCAGCGAAAGCCTTGCCGACCACCTGCGCGGCGGGGGCGTGACACCCAAGGCGTTTGACGACTTGCAAGCGTTTTTGCAAGACAACGCAGCCCTTGGGCTATGCGTGGGCAACCTCTCGCGCGGCTTGTGGTGGCAGGCCCAAGGCGTGGCCTTGGTCACCGAATCCGAGCTGTTTGGCTTGCCCCCGGGGCAGCGTCGCAAACGTCGCCAAGAGCAAGCCAGCGACATTGACGCGCTGATCAAAGATCTCAGCGAACTCAACCCAGGCGACCCCGTGGTGCACAACGCCCACGGTATTGGGCGTTACCGCGGGCTGGTTAACCTCGAAGTTGGCCTAACCCCCAGCGGAGGGCCGGCCATGCAAGAGTTTTTGCACCTTGAATACGCGCAACAGGCCACGCTGTACGTGCCCGTGAGCCAACTGCACCTGATTGCCCGCTACACCGGCGTGGCCGCCGACGAGGCGCCACTGCACAAACTGGGCAGCGGCCAATGGGACAAAGCCCGCCGCAAAGCCGCCGAGCAGGTGCGCGACACCGCCGCCGAGCTGCTTAACCTGTACGCGCTGCGCCAATCGCGCCAAGGCCACGCCTTTCGCTACCAAGCCGCCGACTACGAGCGCTTTGCCAACGACTTTGGCTTTGAAGAAACCGCTGACCAGCGCGCGGCCATACACGCCGTGGTGCAAGACATGATTGCGCCGCGCCCCATGGACCGCTTGGTGTGCGGCGACGTGGGCTTTGGCAAAACCGAAGTCGCC
>JAYPEA010000044.1:0-14489 GCA_038125525.1 Burkholderiaceae bacterium
CAGCATGTGCCGCTGCTGGCACAGGCGGTCCCCTACGTGGCGCATGCGGCGATTCGTAACCGCGGCACCATGGGTGGCAGTCTGTCGTTGGCCGACCCGGCCGCGGAGTACCCGGCGGTGGGCCTGGCGCTGAACGCCACCATGGTGTTGGCCCGGGCTGGCGGTGAGCGGCGCGTATTGGCGCAAGACTTTTTTGTTGATTTGTACCAAACCGCGCGGCAGGCCGATGAGCTGCTGGTGGCTGTGGAGTTTGCCAAGACGCAACCCACGCAGCGGGCGGTATTTACCGAATTGGCACGACGCCACGGGGACTACGCCATGGCCGGGCTGGCGCTATCGATGGATGTATCGCAAGGTCAAGCCAGCCAGGTGCGTGTGGTGCCGCTGGCACTGGGCAGTAAGCCAGCTTTGCTTGAGCCGGTGATGCGGTGCCTTGAGGGTAAGACACTCAGCGCCGAAGCGGTGCGCATCGCCCAAGCGGCCATTGACGAGCAAGTGGAGGCGCAGGGCGACACCCACGCCAGTGCAACAACCAAGCGGCACCTTACGCGGGTGCTGTTGGGCCGCGCGCTGCAGCAAGTGATGGAGACGTTATGAAAGAAGTCACGCAAGTCATTGAGACCGTGGTCAACGGCGAAGCGGTACAGCGCGAGGTACCGGTGCGCATGCATCTAACCGATTTTTTGCGCGAGTCGCTGGACCTAACCGGCTCGCACTTAGGCTGCGAGCACGGGGTATGTGGTGCCTGCCAAGTCATGGTAGACGACGAGGTGGTGCGCGGCTGCCTAACGCTGGCGGTGCAAGCCCACGGCAAGCGAATCGACACCATCGAAGGTTTGTCCGAGCAAGGCGTGTTGGCACAACTGCAAGCGGCGTTTTTGCAACACAATGCGCTGCAGTGCGGCTTTTGCTCGTCGGGCATGCTGCTTTCGGCGCTCGAATTGGTGCGTGAGCGGCCTCAGGCAACACGCGAAGAGATACGCGAGCACATCTCGGGCAACTACTGCCGATGTACCGGTTATCAGGCGATTGTGGATGCCATTGAGTCGGTACTGCAAGGCAACTTTGCCGCGCCACAGGGGGTCCAAGCATGAACGCACGACTTGAATTTCCCAGCACCGAGTCGCGTACCGAGGTGCAAACCGGCTACATCGGGGCGAGCACGCCGCGCGCCGGGGCCAAGCGCTTGCTGCAAGGGCGCGGCACCTACCTTGACGACATGCGCCTGCCGCGCCTGGCGCACGTGGTGTTTGTGCGCAGTCCACACGCCCACGCCAAGGTGGTTTCGCTGGATTTGCAGGGCGCCCGGCGCCAGCCGGGGGTAATTGCCGCCTTTGACGGCAAGGACATTGAGGCCTACTGCACACCGTGGGTGGGGGTGTTGGGTCACCTCAAGGGCATTAAATCGGCCCCGCAACACGCCGTGGCGATTGACCGGGTGTGCTGGCAAGGCGAAGCGGTGGCCGCAATTGTGGCGCAAACCCGCCGCCAAGCCGAGGACGCACTGGACCACGTACAGGTGCAGTGGGAGGTGCTGCCAGCGGTCACCGACATGCACGCGGCGCTGCGAGGTGACATGGTGATTCACCCCGATTTGGGCGATAACATTTGCTTTACCCGCTCGCTCAAAACCGACGATTTTGACGACGCCATGGCCCGCGCTGACGTGGTGGTGGAGAAGACCTTTTCGTTTGCCCGCCACACGGGGGTAACCAACGAGCCGCGTGCTATTTTGGCCGACTACAACCCGGCCGAGCACGCCATTACGGTGTACCACGCCACCCAAGCGCCGCACATGATGCAAGATATTTTTTCGCGGCACCTGGGTATTCCCGAGTCGCAAGTGCGCGTGGTGTGTAAGGACGTGGGCGGCTCGTTTGGCATCAAGGTGCACGTGTACGCCGATGAGATGGCCACGGCGGCGTTATCGGTCATGCTCAAGCGGCCCGTCAAATTTGTGGCCGATCGCATTGAATCGTTTCTCACCGACATTCATGCCCGCGAACACGAGGCCACGGTGCGCTTGGGCTGCACCAAAGACGGCGATATCTTGGCCTTTGATTTGGACGATTTGACGGCGATTGGCCCGTATTCGGTTTACCCACGCACCAGCGGTATCGAGGGCAACCAAGTGGTGAATCTGGTAGGCGGGCCGTACAAACACAAGGCCTACCGCGCCAACCTCAACGTGGTGTTCACCAACAAGAACGTGACCTGTCAATACCGTGCGGTGGGCCACCCGATTGCCGTGGCGCTCACCGAGGGCATTGTGGATGAAGCCGCGAAGGCGATTGGCATGGACCCGGCGGCTTTTAGACGGCGCAACCTGATTGCCGACGATGCCTATCCGTACACCTTTGCCTCAGGCATAAAGTTTGAGCAGTTGTCGCATCACCAGTGCCTAGACAAGCTGCTGGCCATGATGGACTACGACACCCTACGCGCCGAGCAAGCCCAACTGCGCGCCAAGGGTGTGTACCGCGGCATTGGCTTGGCCGCCATGATTGAGGTGACCAACCCCAGCCCAGCGTTTTATGGCGTGGGCGGGGCACGCATTTCGGCGCAAGACGGCGCCACCGTGCGGCTTGACCCGGCGGGCATGGTCAACGTGCTGGTAAGCGTAACCGAGCAAGGCCAAGGCACCGAGGGCATCTTTGCGCAAATAGCGGCCACCGCAGTGGGCGTGGCGGTGGAGCACGTGCGTGTGACCACCGGCGACACGGGCGTGACGCCCTACGGTGGTGGCACCTGGGCCTCGCGCGGCGCGGGTATTGGCGGTGAAGCGGTGCTGCAAGCTGGCAAGGTGCTACGCAGCCATATTTTGGATGTGGCCGCCTGCGTGCTAGAAAAGGACAAGGCGACCCTTGACGTGGTTGCCGGCATGGTGGTTGACAAGCTAACAGGCGCCGAACTCACGCCGCTGAGCGAAATTGGCCGCGTGGCGTACTTTAGGCCAGACACCTTGCCCATGGACTTTCAGTCTGAGCTGACCGTTACGCGGCACTACACGCCCCGGGCTTATGGCTTCACGTTCACCAACGGCATACAAGCCGCGCTGGTGGAAGTGGACCCAGACACTGGGTTTATTAAGCTGATCAAGCACTGGTGTGTGGAGGACTGCGGCACGGTGATCAACCCCATGCTGGTGGACGAGCAAATTCGCGGCGGCATTGTGCAAGGCTTGGGCGGCGCGCTACTCGAAGAGTGCCAGTACGACAGCAACGGTCAGCTCCTGAATGGCTCAATGGCGGACTATTTGGTGCCTATGGCCGTAGAGATGCCCGACATCGAGGTGGGCCACGTGCAAACGCCAACCCGCACCTCGGAACTTGGCGCCAAAGGCGCCGGCGAAGCCGGAACGGCCGGCGCGCCGGGTGCGCTGATGAACGCCGTTAACGACGCGCTGGCGCCTTTGCTTAACGGCGAACTGATTACGGCGCAACCCATGACGCCGCAGCGGGTGCTTACGGCGTTGGGCAAGCTGTCAGACTAAAGCGTCAGCTCAATATCGCGCAGTGGCGGGTCGTCCACCCGGGCGACTTCGTTTTCGATCAGCGCGCCGCATCCTGGGCAAAAAAACTGACGGAACACCGGCTCGTGGTCGATGTAGCGGCGCCAGTCGCCCACGTTGGGGTTGCTGTGTTCAATGGGCGCGTCGTGGCGCGCGCAGCCGTCTTTGTAGTTGGCGCTCACGGGCCCCAAGTCGGTGGCACACTGCCGACAGCACCAGCGCGCCTGCTGCTTGGCACGCGCGCCACGTAAGCCTTGGGGGGCCCGCACCGCCAGCTGCTCAGTCACCTCACGCAGCACTGGGCCTTGTAGCACCGCGCCGGGTTGCCACGCTTTTTGGCTGGCGTGGCGATACGCACGGCGCCCCTGGCGCATGGTGTCCCGTAGCCGGTCCGTTGCTGCAGGGTCAAGCACCTCGTCTTCAGTCACCATCACACCATAAATGGTGGCGGCGGCCTCGCGCGAGACCGAGCGTGACTCCACCACGTCGTGCCACACTTGCTGCGGATCGCGCTGTAACGGATCGCCAAAGCCACCCCCACCCGTCCAAATCACAGCGTAAACGTCGCTGGGGTGTTGTGTGAAGTTTTGTTGGCGAAGACCCAGCGTTTCGGGTGTGCCTTGCAAGTCAGCGATGTCACTGGGCATACGGCCCTGCGCCATGCGGCTGCCCACGTCGCTGTCACGCAAAAATTTGTACACGTTCACCGTCGCCGGGTAGCCACCCATCATCCCTGTGGATGTGGGCATGGCGTTACCCGAAGACAGGGTGTCGTGCGTGATGGCCGGCGTACCGTGCGGCACAAAGCACGACTCGGCCGACAAGCCGCCGCGGTGTTTACCGGCGCCGCCGGAGTCACTGACTTCTTTGCGATAGAGAAACAGCACCGGAAAGGTTTGCTCGGTATGCTCGATGTTGGGCAGCTTGCAAATGGGTGTGCGCGACTGCCCGCCGGTTGAGATGCCGTCACCGGTGGCAAACGCGCCAATGGCCCCGCCAATGGGGTCGACCAATAAGTAGCCAAAGGGGTCACCCCACTGGTCGGTGCCACGAAAAATCGTGGCGGGCCACTGGCTGGTGCCACCGATGCACATGATGTCGCCACGCATGTGTGGGTCACCGTAAATCATTTTGGCCAGCACGTTATAAGTGGGGTACAACGAGATTTCCATGGCCTGTACGGGCGCGGTGGACACCGATGCCGGAAAGTTGGCGCTGTTCATGGTGCCAGGCGTGGATTCAAACCGCACATGACGCAGCGCCCCGCCAATGGCGAAGTATTGGTCCCAACAAAGCAGTTGGTTCAGTGCCACCATGATGGAGCCACGCCACCCGGAATACGTGGCGTTCATGGCGCCGTCTTGCAGCGCTGTCCCGTCGTTTTCAAAAGTCAGTGTGCTGCCGCGCTTGTGCAAGGTGAGTTGCACACGGTGGGTTTGGCGATCACCCGGGCGGCAACACTCAACGTAGGTGCGGTCGCGCCAGGTGCCGTCGGGCAGTCGTTTCATTTTTTCTAAAAACGCGCGCTCCCCGTCATCCAAAATCTTTCGCATCACGGCCTTGACCACCTCAGGGCCATAGCGCTGCAGCAGTTTGTGCATGCGGTCTTTGGCGGTGAGATTACCAGCGAGCTGGGCGCGAAAGTCCAGCGCCACCGCATCGGGTTTGCGGCTGGCGCGCAGGTACAACTCTTCGATGTCACGGCGTATCTCGCCACGCTCCACAATTTTGACCGGTGGAATCAGAATACCTTCTTCATAGGCATTCTCCGCCGCCATACAAAAACTCGACGGCGTGATACCGCCGATGTCGTACTGGTGCAAGCAATTGGTAACCCAGCAAAACAATTGCCCCTCATGAAACACTGGGCAGATCAACATCACGTCTTGCTGGTGCGCGGCACCCACCCACGGGTCGTTGGCCAAAAACATATCGCCGTCTTGTATGCCGGGGTTGTCCGATCGGTTCTCCAGTATCCACTTGACCTGGGTGTCGGTCACGCCGGACATGTACTGCATGTACGGACCAAAGAAGACGAACTCACCGTCTTCGGTGAGGATAGAGGGGTTAAGGTCAAGCGCGTACATGGCCACTGGGGAGCCCGACAGCCGCTGGATGGTGGCGCCGTGCTCTTCGTTGATGTTCCACAGACTGTGGCGTATGACCTCAAAGGTAATAGGGTCGAGCTTGCTGGCGGCTTTTTGCTGCAGGCGCAGCTTGGGCGATATGGTGAGCTTGGCCGGCGGAACGTAGCCGCTTTGGCGGCCATCAAATGCAACAGTGGCGGCGGTCATGCGTGGGTACTCCGGTTAAACAGCAGTTCAAAATTACCCCATGGGTCCACCCGCAGGCGTTGGCCGGGGTGCACCACGATGGTGGTTTCGGTGGTCTCGACGATGCACGGACCTTTAACCTCGTGGCCCGGGCGCAGGTGTGCGCCATCGTAGACGGGGCTGCGCTGGGTTTTGCCCAAGTCACTCCAGTACACCTCACGCCGGCCGCGCAACGCGGCCGCCGGTGGCGCGCCGCGCGCCATGCGCGCCTTAGGCAGGGTCAAGCGCTGCGTAGGTGCGGTGGCACGAACGCGAAACGTCACGGCCTCAAGCTTGGCCGCGGCGTAAGACGAGCCCTTGCCGTACAACGCCTCATACCGGGTGTAAAAGTCTTGCTGCAATCGGCGCAACAACGCCGTGCTCACGCGAGGCCCGCGCACACCGCCACCGGCCACGCTCACTTCCACTTCGTTAATTTGGCCGCGATGGCGCATGTCTACCGAAAACACAAACGAGCGGCCAGTTTTTGCAATGCCGTCGTGGTCCATTTGGCTGGCTGCGCGCTGCGCGAGTTCAGCCCATATGGCCTGCATGCGGGGCGCATCAAACGGCGAGCTCAAAATATCCACTTGCTCATGGATGTGCAGCACGTCGGCCGTGGCTGCGCCAAAGGCACACCAAGTTGAGGCCACCCGATTCAATGGCACCACCACTTGCTTGACTTCGAGTTCTCGGGCAAAAACCCCTGCGTGCACCGGCCCGGCCCCACCAAAGGCAAATACGGTGAAGTCACGTGGGTCGTAGCCTTTTTCTACGGTGGTTTTACGAATGATGTCGGCCATTTTGAATTCGGCAATCTTGGCAATACCGGCGGCGGTAGGCAACAACCCCATGCCCAGCTGGTCGGCCACGGCCTGCACCGCAGCCACCGACTTGGCTTTGTCCAGCCGCATACGACCACCCAAAAAGTTATCAGGGTCAAGGTAGCCCAGCACGACGTCGGCGTCGGTCACGGTGGGTACGGTGTTGCCCTTACCGTAGCATGCCGGGCCGGGGTCAGCCCCGGCAGACTCAGGACCCACGCGCAGGGTGCGCAAGGCGGCGTCCACCACCGCCAGTGAGCCGCCGCCTGAGCCAATGGCCTGAATATCTACCTTGGGAATAAAGTACTCGTACTGCGCCACGTTGGCCATGAAGCTGTAGGCAGGTACGCCGTCTCGCACCACGCCGACGTCAAACGAGGTACCACCCATGTCGGTGGTAATGATGTGCTCGCAGCCCATGCGTTTGCCCAAAAACTCCGAGCCGGTGACGCCCGAGACTGGGCCAGAGTCCAAGGTAAGCAAGGGTGCTTCGATGGCACGCTGCACCGAGATGGAGCCACCCCCGCACTGCGTGATTTGTAGCGGCCGGGTGTAGCCGGCTTCGCGCAAACGGCCATCGAGGGCGCGCAGGTACCGTGAAGTCACTGGGCCAATGTAGGCGTTCAGGGCGGTGGCGGTCATGCGTTCGTATTCGCCCCACTTGGGCGCCAAGTCCACCGAGCAACTCACAAACGCATCGGGTGCTTTGTCGCGCAAGCGTTGGGCAATTTGGTGCTCGTGCTCGGGGTATTTAAACGACCACAGCAAGCACACCGCAAATGCCTCCACACCCAAGGCCAGCAGCTCGTCAATGGCGCGGTCGACTTGCGCGAGGTTCAGTGGCACCACCACCTCGCCAAAACAGTCGATACGCTCGGAGACGCCACGGATGAGGCGTTTGGGCACGATGGGCGTAGGCTTTTGACTTTCGGGAAAATGCACCACCTGGTTGAGGTTGCGAGAGGTGACGCCTCGTGAGCCACGCATGATGTGAATGGCGTCTTCGTGGCCTAGGGTGGTGATTAGCCCGACTTTGGCGCCGCGGCGTTGAATTAAGGCGTTGGTGCCCACGGTGGTGCCGTGAGTGAGCATGCGTATGTTGGCGCAAAAGGTAGGCATGTCCAAGCCCAGGCGCTGCGCGGCCACTTCCATCGCGCCGAGCATGCCGTTGGCAAAGTGCGGTGGGGTTGAGGGTGACTTGGCGGCGGTGAGCTGGCCGCGCTCGTCAATTACCACGCAGTCGGTGAAGGTGCCACCGATGTCGACGCCGACGTGATATTTGGCCATGACGAATTCCTTAGATGCTAAACATGAGGTGAAGGGGCGACCACGTGTGCCACACCCGGTATTTCAACGGCGGTGTCGGCCAACAGGTGTCGCGGTTGTGCATAGTGCTGGGCCCAGCGTGCCATTTCCTGACCTTGGTGCGCCACCACGGCGCCTAGGCGTTGGCCCTGCTGCACGGCACGCTGCCCCACGGCCACGCGGGTGCGGCTGTAGTGCATCAAGGCTTGGCCGACGTTGGGTTCACGCTGCAGGGCCTCGGCCAAGGCCAGCGCATCGCCCACGGCTTTGGTGACGCCTTGGCCCACGTGCGGGCGGGCCACAAAGGCCGCATCGCCAAGCAAGGCCACGCGGGCATGATTCATGCGCGGCGTCGTGGCGTCGGCAATAACTTGCAGCAACAGTTGCGGGGCGCGCCGCAGGGCCTCGGACCAAGCTGGATGCCACAGCTGCGTGGCCGCCTCGATGGCCGCTGTGGGCCACTTGGGTAGCAGCCGATGCGGGGATACACCGTGCGCGTGATACACGCCTTGATCGTCCGTCAGCATGGCATCTCGCACGGCCTCGTTGGTGGCGCGGTACCACACCACATTAATGTACGTGCGCTGCTGTTGACCTTGCACGGGGTACGCCAAAATTTGCTCGCCTGGGGCTTGCGAAAACACAAATGTTTGACCAAACATCGTCTGCGCGGATGCCGATAAGTCGGCCAACGGCACCAAGGCACGCCACGCCACGTAACCGGCGTACGAGGGATCCGGTGCGTCAAACCACAGGCCGCGCCACGGCGAACGCAGGCCACTGGCCAGCACCACCAGATCGGCATCGTCGCCAGCGGGTGGCTGCCCCTGCCCGGCCTGCCAGGTGGCGCGTGCCAGGCTGTCGGCGCCGCCTGGTTCAACGCTGCGCACCGAGGCACCCAGCACGTAGCAGGTATCGGGCACCGCGCGGCGCAGCTTTTGCCACAGCTGCTGCCACGACGTTTGCTCTTGTGGCCATTCGCTGCGCGCCAGTGTGTGCCCCGATGGGCTGACAAAAGCCCGCTTGGGCACCGAAAGACCCAACCCCCCACGCACCGATAGGCCCAAGCGTTGCAACGCCATATGCAAGCCTTGATGGGTCACGATGCCAGCGCCGCGCGCGCTCAGCGCTTGTGCAGACTGCTCGAGCACCTTAACCTGCCAGCCGATTTGCCGCAGCGCACACGCGGCAGCCAGCCCCCCCATGGAGCCGCCGACAATCAATGCTCGATGCGCTGCCATGTATGTACCCAGCCTAGAATGCGGCGTTGTGAACACGCCAGCGTCCACCACTCGCCAACGCCTCAATCCAGCGATGCGGCGCCAGCAAATTTTGGAGTCGGCCATTGCCTGCTTTGCCGAGCACGGCTTTGCGGTGCGCACCCGCGAGTTGACCAAGCGTATCGGTGTCTCTCAACCGCTTTTGTACCGGTACTTTGCCTCCAAAGACGCGGTGATTGAGGCGGTGATTGAGGCGGTGTTTTTGAAGCCCTTGCGTGCCGACTGGGCCACGGATCTGACCAACCGAGCGGTGCCACTGCGCCAGCGCTTGCAAACCTTTTACATGCGCTACGCCGATGCCACCTATCGCCCCGAGTGGATTCGGCTGTACATGTACGCCGGACTGGCCAACATGCCGCTCAACCGCGATTACTTGGCACTGGTGCGCGATCAGTTGCTGCAGCCTATCTGCCAAGAATTGCACCACGAATTCATGGGCCGCGCGCGGCACCAACCGGCCGGCCCGCGCGAACTGGAGCTGGCCTGGACCCTGCATGGCAGCATGTTTTACTGGGCGGTTCGACGCAACATTTTTCAGGCCAATCCACTGGTGCCGTTTGCCCAGCGCAGCGACGATGCCATTGACCTGTTCTTGCATGGCGCGCGAGCTATCTATCCCACCTTGGTGGCCGCCGAACCGCAGGCCAGCCAACGGCCACGCCAAAAAAGCAAGGGCTCACCCTCGCCCACGCGGTAGCCCATAACCTGAGCCACGATGGCCTCATGGTCACCCATGCGGTGCGTTTGCACCACCTCGCAGTCAAACTGCACCAACCACTGAGGCAGCCCAGGAGCCGCTTCGGCCGGGGTGAGTTCCATGCCTTCAAACTTGTCGGCTCCGGCCGTGGCAAAGCGCATGGCCGTGGCCTCTTGTCCGGCGCCCAGCACGTGGATTCGGTGCCTCCGCCCCACCCCAAACACCGGCTTGTTGGGCGAGTGCTCTTGAATAGACCACATCACCAAGGCGGGCTCCAACGACACCGAGGTGAAGCTGTTGACCGTTAACCCGATGGGTATTTGGTCATCGGTGTAAGCGGTCACTATGGTTACACCAGTTGCAAAATGGCCCAGTACATCGCGTAAGGCACGCCGATCTGGGGCCGAAATGGGGACGGCGGTCATGTCAAAGAAGCGGGGCTTGGTTGTGTTGCTGAAATAATTTATTGATAATAAGATAAATAACGTATTTCTTCAATTGTCTTTTTGTTGAGACAGGAGCACACACCGATGGAACTGGGAACCTTCATGATGCCCTTACACCCGCCCGGGCGGGTGCCCAGCGAGACCTTGCAAGAGGACCGGGAGGCCATTTTGCTTGCCGACCGCTTGGGCTACCGTGAGGCTTACGTGGGGGAACACGTCACCGACTTGGCGGAAAACGTCACGTCGTGTCTCATTTTTTTGGCCAGCGTGGCGGCGCAAACCAAGCAAATTAAGCTGGGCACGGGCACCCTGAACATGCCCAACAACCACCCGGCGGCCATTGCTGCAAACGTTGCCATGGTGGACCACATGCTCAAAGGACGCTTCATCATGGGCATCAGCCCGGGCGGCTTGATGTCCGACGCCGAGGTATTTGGCAACTTTGGCAAAGACCGCCTCGAGATGTTTGTAGAGGCCATTGACATGGTGCTTAACATTTGGGCTGGTGAAGCACCGTACAACCTCAAGGGCAAGCATTTTGAAGTGAGTACGGCGCGCACCATGATTCCGGAGATTGGGCAAGGCATCATCTTAAAACCCTACCAAACACCCCATCCGCCCATTGTGGTCACCGCGGTCGCACCGTTTTCTAAGGGGGTCGCGGCCGCCGCGGCGCGGGGCTGGATGCCGATATCGGCCAACTTTTTGTTGCCTCAATGGGTACGTACCCACTGGGACAGCTACGTGCAAGGCTGCGAGCAAGCCCAACGCACACCGCAAGTCAGCGAGTGGCGGGTGGCCAAAAGCATTTTTGTGACCAAAGACGACGATGCCTTAGCCAAGCGCTACGCGCACGAGGCGGGCGGGCCGTATCACTTTTATTTCAAGCAGTTGATTCGCAAACTGGTGGGCTTTGCCGGGCGCTCAAACTTGTTCAAGCTCGACCAAAACGAGCCCGACGACTCGGTCTCAGCCGATACCGTAGCACCCAAGCTGGTGCTGGCTGGATCGGTCAACAGCGTGGTTGACCAAATATTGGCGTTTCGCGAACAAGTGGGTGACTTTGGCACCCTGCTCTACGCCTGCCATGACTGGCAAGACCCAGCCTTGGGTCGCCGCTCCATGGAGTTGATGGCCGAGGAGGTGATGCCGCGCGTCAACGCTGCCATTGGCGCGAGCCAACCCGCCAAGGAGACGGCAAGCGCGGTCTAGCTCGCCGGCGCGGGCACCTGCGAGGCGTACCAGTCGGCCACCGCCACGCCGGGCACGCAACGCGCCTGCGGGGTTTGCAGCACGGCGTCGAGCAACTGCTCAAAGGCCCCGATGCGGTGCGGCACCCCAGTGATGTAGGGGTGCACGCTGATGGCCATGACGCGTGGCTGCTCAAGCGATTCCTGGGCCAAGCGCTGCAGCTGTTTTTGGCCACGCAGCAGCAACTCATCTGCGTTGTGGTGCTGAATCGCCATGAGGGGGATGTCGTTGACCTCCACCGTGTACGGCACCGACAGCACGGGCCGCGGCGAGGCGTGCAGCCAGGTGGGTAAATCGTCCAGCACCCAATCGGCCACGTACTCCACCCCAGCGGCCGAGAGCACGTCCAGCGTGGCGTCGGTTTCGGTAAGACCCGGACTCTCCCAACCGCGCGGAGCCTGCCCGGTGAAGCGTTGCAACGCCTCGATGGTGCGCGCCACCGCCTCGGCTTGGTCATGTACGTGATGCGTGGGGCCCTGCACGAAACCGTGGCCCATGAACTCCCAGCCCGCCTGCAGCGCCGCCTCGGCCACCCTTGGGTAGGTGTGGCACACCTGACCGTTGATGGCGAGGGTGGGCACCATGCCGCGCTCGGTTAAGGCACGGTGCAGGCGCCAAAACCCGGCGCGCATACCGTATTCGTGCCACGCCCAATTGGGCAAATCGGGCTGCAGCGGCTGCCCCATGGGCGGCGAGAGCACGGTGCGGGGCATGGGCCCGTCAATGCGCCAGTGCTCGACGTTGACGATGATCCACACCAGCAGGCTGGCCCCATCAAGGCCTTGCAGCGGGGGGCGGTCAACCTGAGCCTGGTACGGCGCGCGGTCACTGAGCAACATACGCGGCAGCCCCTAGCGGCTTAGGCTTCGTCTTGCACTGTATTGCGCAACACGCCCAAGCCCTCGACCTCAACTTCCACCACGTCACCGGCTTTCATGAAGATTGCCGGTTTGCGTGCAAAACCCACGCCCGCGGGGGTCCCAGAGATGATGACGTCACCCGGCTGTAGCGCAAACACCTCAGAACACGTGGCCACCAGTGTGGGCACCTTGAAAATCATGTCGCGTGTGTTGGCGTCTTGCAGGGTTTGGCCGTTGAGCCGCGTTTGCAATTGCAAGCCTTCGGCCCCAGCAGGCAGGGCGTCAGCTGTGACCAAGGTGGGGCCGAAGCTGCCTGTGGCATCAACGTTTTTGCCCATCATCCATTGGTGCGACTTGAACTGGTAGTCGCGAATCGAACCGTCGTTAAACAAGGCGTAGCCGGCCACATGCTTGAGTGCGTCTTCGGGCTTGATATATCGCCCAGCGGTGCCGATGACCACGGCGATCTCGCCCTCGTAATCAAACTGCTCAGAGATGCGGGGCCGAATCAGCGGCTGCTCGTGCGCCACCCACGACGAGGGGAAGCGATGAAACAGCACCGGGTACTTGGGGGCATCTTTGTAGGGCGACTCTGCGGCGTGGTCCACATAGTTCAGCCCCACGGCAATCGCCTTGCTGGGGTTAAGCACGGGTGGCAACCACTTGACGCTGGTGAGGCTCACGGTCGCCGTGAGCGCGCTCCAGTCGGCCTTGATGGCGTCGATAAGCGACTGCCCACTGCGCAGCAATTCGTCCACGCTGCTGGGGTAGCCTTTGCTCGTTAAATCGACCACGGCGTCGTCTTTGACCACGCCGAGTCGGGGCGCGCCGTCGTCGCCAATGAAGTTAAGTAAATGCATGGCTTAATGCCTCCTTGAAAATGATTCCGAGTTCAGCCTCGGCAAGACCCGGCAGTCTACCCCGAGGCAGGGGCAAACGGCAGCGGCGAGGTGACACGGACTTGGCCATGTGTTTACCATGGGCTACCATGAGGCCGATACCCATGCGGGTATGCACACTTTGGTGTGCCCCGGCTATCGAAAACCCTAGGAACAACGCCCATGACCCGCCGTTTTGTTGATTTGTCGATATTTTTAGAAAACGATGTGCTGAGCGACCCACCGGCGTTTAAGCCCAACATCGACTACTTTACCCACGAGCAAACCTACGAGCAGATCGCGCCGTTTTTTCCGGGGTTAAAAAAAGAGGACTTACCCGACGGCGAAGGCTGGGCCGTGGAGATGGTGCAGCTGTGCACGCACAACGGCACGCACTTGGACGCGCCTTACCACTTTCATAGCACCATGGACAAGGCGCTGGGCGAGAAAAAACCCGCCATTGCCATTGATGAGGTCCCGTTAGAGTGGTGTTTTCAGCCCGGCGTGAAGCTTGACTTCACGCGCATGCCCGACGGCTATGTGGTCACCGCGCAAGACGTGGCGCAAGAATTGCAGCGTATTGGCCACACGTTGTCACCGCTTGAGATCGTGGTGGTTAACACCCGTGCCGGCTCGCGCTACGGGCAACCCGATTACGTGAGCTCGGGCTGCGGCATGGGATACGACGCCACCATGTATTTGCTTGAGCGCGGGGTACGCTTAACCGGCACCGACGCCTGGAGCTGGGACGCGCCGTTTGTGCACACCGCGCAAAAATACGGCGCCACCGGCGACGCCTCACTGATTTGGGAGGGGCACAAGGCCGGCCGCGACATTGGCTACTGCCACCTAGAGAAGCTGCACAACCTGGAGTCGCTGCCCAGCAGCGGCTTTTATATCAGTTGCTTTCCGCACAAAATTCGTGGCGCCTCGGCCGGCTGGACGCGGGCCGTGGCGATTTTTGACGACGCCTTATTTGCCGAGGGCGCAGGTAGCAGCGCCTGATTAGAGGACCTGGCAAGCCTCGGCAAAATCCAGCCGCCGGTTGCGGGCAAAGGTTTTGCTTGCGTCGGCGTAGCCGAGGTTGATCAAAAAGTTGGTTTGATAGCGGCCATCAGCAAAAAA
>JAYPEA010000045.1:0-14133 GCA_038125525.1 Burkholderiaceae bacterium
TGGTGCCAAGGGCGACATTCGCGAACCAGCATGGGGACCATTTCGAGATTGAAGCTGCCCGATGCCGGGAACCATTTTTATTAATCCCCGTACCGGGGTGATAGCGAAAGGAGACGACCTGATGTTTGCAACGAAATCCAAAACGGCCCAATGGTTGGGCGCACTGGTGGTAGCGGCCGTACTGGCCGGGTGTGGATCCACGGTACCGCTTGATGCGGGTAAGGTAACCGTGGTCGATAAATCCAAGTCGGATGACGCCGCTAGCCAGTCTGCTGGTGCCAACAAAGTCGCCCCGGTAGCTGTGAAGTCGGCCAAGCTGGGCGACATGGGGCCAGAGAACGTCGGTCGGGTGGTGTACTTTGACTTTGACAGTTCGGCCATCAAGCCCGAATCACGCGAGGTGATACTGGCCCATGCGCGCTACTTGCGCGCCAACCCGGAGCGCCGGGTGGTGCTTGAGGGGCATACCGACGAGCGTGGAAGCCGCGAGTACAACGTGGCCCTGGGCCAGCGCCGTGCCGAGTCCGTGGCCAAGACCATGCTGGTGTTTGGTGCCAAGGCAAACGCCATGGAGGCGGTGAGCTTTGGCGAAGAAAAACCGGCCATGTTGGGGTCTAACGAGGGCGCTTGGGAAGCCAATCGCCGGGTTGAAATCACCTACCGTTAATGGCTGCTGTGGGTCGTTTTATGGGCCGCTTGGTGGGCTTGGCTGTGCTGGTCACGGCTGGCTTGCTAAGCGGTACCGCCCGCGCTCAGCTTTTTGAAGACGTTCAGGCACGCAATGCCATCATTGAACTTAGGCAGTCGGTTAACCGATTGGGGCAAGCGCAAGACGAAATCAAGCAAGCCCAAGCGCAGGCGCTGACCGACTCGAGTTTGTTTCAGCTGACCGAGCGCTTGCAGCAACTCGAAGACGCGCTGGCCGCGCTCAGGGGGGCCAACGAGGTGCTAACCCGGGACAACCAGCTGTTGCAGCAGCAAGTGCAAGCCCTGCAATCGGGCCAAACGGCGTACCGTGAGCAACTCGAGCAGCGCATGGCCAAGTTTGAGCCCCAGCAAGTGACGATTGACGGGCAAACTTTCACCGCCTTGCCGCAGGAGAAGGCGGCCTTTGAAGGGGTGCTGGCTCTGGTGCGAGAGGGCAAGTTTGCCGAAGTGGAGCCAGCGTTGGGTGAGTTTTTGACCCGGTACCCCGAGTCGGGCTATTTGCCTGCGGCCTTATTTTGGCTGGGTAACGCCCAGTACGCCAACGAGCGGTTTGATTTGGCCAAGCAGACCTTTGAAAAGCTGGTTCAGGGTGCGCCAAGCTATGCGCGACTGCCCGAGGCCGAACTGGCGCTGGCCAACAGTTTGATCGAGCTCAAAGACGTGGATGGTGCCAAAGCGCGCTTCACACGGGTGTTGTCAACCTATCCTGGTACGCCAGCGGCTGAGGTGGCCGCGCGTAGGCTTGAAGCGCTGGGGCCAAAGACGAGCGGGTAGCCATGGGAACAAGGCGTGCTCGGGGATGGATACCCTGACTAACTTGCGCTAGAATGCGCGGAGCACAAGAAAACAGGGCGGGCTGGCCAAGACCGCCCTTTTTTTTTGGACAAACACGGCAACTCAGACGAAATGGTGGCCAGATGGCTTGGCAAGAGGCGGTGCGGGACGCGGTGGCGGCGCTGGGGTTTGAAACGGTCGAGGTGCAGCGCGCCACGGCGGGGTTGTTGCGCGTGACCATCGACAAGCCGTTTGACCCCTTGCAACCCGAGGGCATGGTTACCGTAGACGACTGCGAGGCCGTCACGCGCCAAGTGCAACTGGTTTTGGAGGTGGAGTCGGTTGATTACCAGCGGCTCGAAGTGGGTTCACCGGGTGTTGACCGGTTGCTGCGTGATGAGACTGACTGCCAGCGGTTTGAGGGCGAATGCGTGGTACTGACCTTGCATGCCCCCATTGGCAGCCAAAGCCACGGCGTAGGAGCGGGGCGAAAAAAGTTTCGGGGCGTGCTGCAACGCAACGAAGAGGCACCGGGTTGGCTGGTGGCGTGGCAAGACCAACCGGCTACCTCGCGGCCGGGGCGTCGCCCAAGCCAGCGTACCGAAAAGTTGCCGTGGCAGGTGCTGGCGTTTGAATGGAGCGACGTGCGCGAAATGCGCCTGTCGCCGGAACTGAACTTTAAAGGCCGTGGGCAACGAACCCCGGCAAAGCAACCGATGAGGCAGGAAAGGGCAAAGTCATGAATCGCGAATTGTTGATGTTGGTAGAGGCCATCGCGCGCGAAAAAAATGTTGAACGCGACGTGGTGTTCGCCGCGGTTGAGGCAGCATTGGCTTCGGCAACTAAAAAACTGTACGCCGAAGGTGCAGATATTCGCGTCTCCATAGACAAAGACACGGGTGAGAGCGAATCGTTTAGGCGGTGGTTGGTGGTGCCTGATGAAGCTGGCCTACAAAACCCGGAGGCCGAAGAGTTGCTAAGCGAAGCACGCGAAGAAATTGCCGACATCGAAGTGGGTGACTACCTAGAAAAGCCGAGCGAATCGGTGCCGCTGGGGCGCATTGGGGCCATGGCGGCCAAACAAGTCATCTTGCAGAAAATTCGTGAAGCCGAGCGCGAAATGTTGCTCAATGAGTTCATGGCGCGTGGCGAAAAAATCATGATGGGTACCGTCAAGCGCATGGATAAGGGTGACATCATTGTGGAGAGCGGGCGCATTGAGGCCAGACTGCGCCGCGGCGATATGATCAGCAAAGAGAACTTTCGTCCGGGTGATCGTATTCGAGGTCTGATTACCGAGGTAGACGCCACGCTGCGCGGCGCGCCCATCCTGTTGTCGCGTGCCGCGCCAGACTTCATGGTGGAGTTGTTTCGTCAAGAGGTGCCTGAAATCGAACAGGGTCTGTTGGAGATCAAGTCGTGCGCGCGTGACGCCGGTTCGCGGGCCAAGATTGCTGTGTTGTCGCACGACAAGCGGGTGGATCCGATTGGCACGTGCGTGGGGGTGCGTGGGTCGCGTGTCACGTCCGTGACCAATGAGTTGGCCGGTGAGCGTGTGGACATTGTGTTGTGGAGTGAAGACCCGGCTGAGTTTGTCATTGGCGCTTTGGCCCCAGCCAACGTGCAGTCGATTGTGGTTGACGAAGAACAAAGCACCATGGACGTGGTGGTTGACGAAGAAAATCTGGCCATGGCCATTGGTCGTGGCGGACAAAACGTTCGCTTGGCCTCGGAACTGACCGGATGGCGCATCAACATCATGACGGCCGACGAGTCGGCTCAGAAGCAGGCCGAAGAATCGCAGACGGTACGCACCATGTTCATGGAAAAACTCGATGTGGACGAGGAAATGGCCGACATCTTGATTGCCGAGGGTTTTTCCAGCCTTGAAGAAGTGGCGTATGTGCCCATTCAGGAGATGTTGGAGATTGAGGGCTTTGACGAGGAAACCGTTGAAGAGCTCAGGGCCCGCGCCAAAGACGCGGTACTCAATGAAGAGCTGGCACAAGAAGAGCGGGTGGAGCAGGTGTCGCAAAACCTGAAAGACTTTGACGGCTTGACGGCTGAGGCGCTTGCCAAACTGGCGGGTGCAGGCGTGATGACGCGCGACGACTTGGCCGACTTGGCTACCGATGAGTTATGCGAGATTGTTGACATGGCCGAGGAGGATGCGGTGGCGCTGATCATGCGCGCGCGCGAGCATTGGTTTGTCAACGAACAAAACGAGGCCAAAGCCTAAGGCGGGGCAGGAGAGGAAGTTTATGTCGAACCAAACCGTTGCCGATTTGGCAACCGAACTCAATCGTGAACCAGAGGTGCTGCTGGAGCAACTCAAGGCCGCCGGCGTGGGCAAAAAAGGGGCGGCCGATGTGGTCTCGGACGCCGACAAACAGTCCTTGCTTGATCACCTCAAGTCCAGTCACGGGGCAACGTCAACAGGAAGAAAAAAAATTACGTTGACGAAACGCTCGACGTCTGAAATACGCCAAGCCGACGGCATGGGCCGGGCGCGGACGATTCAGGTGGAAGTGCGCAAGAAGCGCACCTTTGTGCGGCGCGATGAGGAAGCGGCGCCAGTTGAACCGGCAGCCGAGTTGGCAGCCAAAACCGTGCCTTCGGTTGTTGACGAGGCGGAGCTGGCCAAGCGGCAAGCCGAGGCGCAACAGCACGCCGAGTTGTTGCGCCGCCAAGAGGCCGAAGCGCAGGCGCGTGCAGCCGAGCGCGAGGCCAAGGCCAAGGCAGAAAACGACAATGCCCCGCCTGAGGCCAGCGCAGCCGAGGCCGCGCCACCAACTGCCACGCCTGAGACAGCCGCCAGTGATGTCGCCCCTGTCGAATCGGGCACCGAGCCAGTTGCCGGTGACGCGGCAGTGCCGGCGACCACGTCCACGCGCAGCAAGGTGACGCGGGTGACAGCCAAAGCCGCAGATGCGACCAGCGACGTGCGCCGCCGCAAGGCTGAAGACGAGGCCGCGGCGATTCGCGCGATGATGGCTTCGCCCAAGCGGGTGTTGGTAGCCAAAAAATCCGAAGAGGGCAGCGCCGAGGCCAAGAAGGCACCGGTAGTAAAGAAAGAAATCAAGTCGGAAAACATGTCTTCGACGTGGAAGGACGACGCGGCCAAGAAGAAAGAAATCAAAACCCGCGGCGACGCAGGCAACCACAGCGGTTGGCGAGGCCCGGGTGGCCGGGCCCGGCGCGGCAGCGACCGTGGTCGCCAGCAAAGCACCCCGACAGCGGCGCCCCCCGTCGAATTTAAGGCCATGGAAATCCACGTGCCTGAGACCATCACGGTGGCGGAGTTGGCGCACAAGATGGCGGTTAAGTCCTCTGAGGTGATTAAGCAGCTGATGAAACTGGGCACCATGGCCACCATCAACCAGTCGCTGGATCAAGACACCGCCATGATTGTGGTGGAAGAAGTGGGGCATAAGGCCGTAGCGGCCACACTGGACGACCCAGAGGCTTTCACCGACGAAGAAAGCGGTGCCTACGAGGCCGAGCAGCTGCCACGTGCCCCCGTTGTGACCGTGATGGGCCACGTAGACCACGGCAAGACCTCGCTGCTTGACTACATTCGCCGGGCCAAAGTGGCCTCGGGTGAGGCCGGCGGCATCACCCAGCATATTGGTGCCTATCACGTGCAAACGCCGCGCGGCATGCTCACGTTTTTGGACACGCCCGGTCACGAAGCATTCACCGCCATGCGGGCCCGTGGCGCACAAGCCACTGATGTGGTGGTGTTGGTGGTGGCGGCTGATGACGGCGTGATGCCGCAAACCCGTGAGGCCATCAAACACGCCAAGGCAGCTGGCGTGCCGATTGTGGTGGCCATGAACAAAATGGACAAGCCCGAAGCCAACCCGGATCGGGTGCGCGGTGAGTTGGTGGCCGAAGAGGTGGTGCCCGAAGAGTTTGGCGGCGACGCACCGTTTGTTCCGGTATCGGCCAAAACTGGCGACGGTATCGACAACCTGCTGGAGCAAGTGCTGTTGCAAGCCGAGGTGCTTGAGCTCAAAGCCCCGGTTGACGCCATGGCACGCGGCTTGGTGGTTGAGGCGCGCTTAGACAAAGGGCGCGGACCAGTGGCCACGGTGTTGGTGCAGTCGGGCACGTTGCGTACGGGGGATGTGGTGTTGCTCGGCCAAGCCCACGGCCGGGTACGGGCCATGCTAGACGAGAACGCCAAACCTGTGAAGGAAGCCGGGCCTTCCATTCCAGTTGAAATCCAGGGCCTATCTGAAGTGCCCAGTGCCGGTGATGAGCTGATGGTTTTGTCAGACGAGCGTCGCGCCCGAGAGATTGCCACGTATCGCCAGGGCAAATTCCGCACCACCAAATTGGCCAAGCAGCAAGCGGCCAAGTTGGAGAACATGTTCACCGACATGGCCAGCGGCGAGGTGCAGGTGCTTACCCTCATCATCAAAGCCGATGTGCAAGGCTCGCAAGAAGCGCTGTCGTCGTCGCTGCAAAAGCTTTCAACCGACGAGGTGAAGGTACAGGTGGTGATGGCTGGCGTGGGTGGCATCAGCGAAAGCGACGTGAACCTCGCCATTGCCTCGGGGGCTGTGGTGATTGGCTTTAATACCCGTGCCGACGCTGGGGCGAGGCGACTGGCCGAGGCCAATGGTGTTGACTTGCGCTACTACAACATCATTTACGACGCGGTGGACGAGGTGCGATCGGCCATGGCCGGTATGCTCTCGCCCGATGAGAAAGAGGAAGTCATCGGCGGGGCTGAGATTCGTCAGGTGTTTAGGGTGAGCAAAATCGGCGCCATTGCCGGGTGCATGGTCACCTCGGGTGTGGTTCGCCGCACCGCGCAGGTGCGGCTGCTGCGTGACAACGTGGTGGTGTTTACCGGACTATTG
This sequence comes from Burkholderiaceae bacterium, assembly GCA_038125525.1. GTDB lineage: Bacteria > Pseudomonadota > Gammaproteobacteria > Burkholderiales > Burkholderiaceae_C > RS62. The sequence goes on from JAYPEA010000045.1 coordinate 6,354, forward strand.
GATTCGCTCAAGCGCTTTAAAGACGACGCCAAAGAAGTGCGCGAAGGCTTTGAATGTGGCTTAAACATCAAAAACTTCAACGACATCAAAGAGGGCGATCAGCTCGAGTTCTTTGAGGTAAAAGAGGTGGCGCGTACCCTTTAAGCCATGCGCAAGCCCAAGCAGCCCAACCGCAGTTTGCGTGTGGCCGACCAAATCCAGCGTGATTTGTCGGCCTTGATTGCGCGCGAACTTAAAGACCCGCGGGTGGGCATGGTTACGATTCAGTCGGTTGAAGTGTCGGCCGACTACGCGCACGCGCAAGTGCATTTCAGCACCCTCACTGGGGATGCCCAGCAGACCGAGCAAGCGCTGAATCAGGCGGCGGGTTTTTTGCGTAACGGGTTGTTTAAGCGCCTGGTGATTCACACCGTGCCTACCCTGCATTTTCACTTTGATCGCACCCCTGAGCGTGCGGCGGATTTGAACGCGTTAATTGCCAAAGCGGTGGCATCGCGCGGGCCCGACGCGTAACATGCAGCGACCCGCCACTTTGCAGGCGGGGCGCCCGAGCCGACGCCCACTTCATGGGGTGTTGTTGTTGGACAAGCCCCTTGGCCTATCAAGTAACGATGCGTTGCAACGCGTCAAGCGGCTGCTGCGTGCCGAGAAGGCGGGGCACACCGGCACGCTTGACCCACTGGCAACCGGCGTGCTGCCACTGTGTTTTGGTGCGGCCACCAAGTTTAGTGGCTTGCACCTGCACGGCAGCAAGCGCTACGTGGCGCGCATGCAGTTGGGCGTTACCACCACCACGGGCGACGCCGAGGGCGAGGTGGTGCAAACCCGTGATGCGGTTGCCCCCAGTGCGGCGCAATGGCAGCAGGTGCTGCAGCGCATGACCGGTGCGATATGGCAAAAGCCGCCCATGTACGCTGCGCTCAAACATCAAGGCCGGCCGTTGTATGCCTACGCGCGAGCAGGGCAAACAGTGGAGCGCCCCTTGCGACAGGTACAAATTGACAGTCTGCGGGTTGAGCCCACCGACGACCCCTTGCACTGGGATTTGCATGTGCAATGTGGCGCCGGCACCTACATTCGTGTGCTGGCCGAAGACATAGGGCAAGCCCTGGGTTGTGGCGCGCATTTGCGGGCGTTACGCCGCACAGCCACCGGTGGGTTTACCACTGAGCACAGCATCACCGAGGACCAGTTGCACGAACGGGTGCAACAAGGCGCCCGGTTGCCTTGGTTGCCCGCCTCTGCGCTGCTGGGTGATGCGCCTCAGGTTACGCTTACGCCTGAGCAGGCGGGCCGATTTTTAACCGGTGCGCGCCTGCGGCTTGCTGGGCCTGCGGCTGAGCCGCTGGCGGTATGGGGCAGCCAACCCCGAGCCTTTCTTGGCATGGCCAAGCGCGTGGCCGACGAATTGATTGCGCTGCGATTGCTCTCGCCGATTGAAATTGAACAAACCCTTAGTCAACAGGAAATTACTGCATGAAGACCATACGCAACATTGCCATCATTGCCCACGTTGACCACGGCAAGACCACGTTGGTTGATCAGTTGCTGCGCCAGTCGGGCACGTTTCGCGCCAACCAAAAGGTGGACGAACGCGTGATGGACAACAACGACCTGGAGCGGGAGCGTGGCATCACGATTTTGGCCAAAAACTGTGCAGTGAAGTGGCAAGACACACACATTAATATTGTGGACACGCCAGGGCACGCTGACTTTGGTGGTGAGGTGGAGCGCGCATTGTCTATGGTGGATGGGGTGTTGCTGCTGATTGATGCGGTTGAAGGCCCCATGCCACAAACCCGCTTTGTGACCAAAAAGGCCCTGGCGCTTGGTTTGCGCCCGATTGTGGTGGTGAACAAGGTGGACCGCCCGGGTGCACGGCCTGACCACGTGGTCAACGCTGCTTTTGATTTGTTTGACAAACTCGGGGCCACCGAGGAGCAGTTGGATTTTCCGGTGGTCTATGCCTCGGGCCTCAATGGCTGGGCTGCACTGGAGCAGGGTGAGCCCGAAACAGCGTGGGGCACCGATTTGGCCGCGCTGTTTGACACCATTGTGCAGCGGGTACCGGTGCACAGCGGGGATCCGCAAGCGGCGTTGCAGTTACAAATCTCTTCTCTGGACTACTCGACCTATGTGGGGCGCATTGGGGTGGGGCGCATCAACGCGGGTACGCTGCGCCAAGGGCAAGAGGTGGTGGTAATGGCTGGGCCTGAGCAAAATCTGGGTAAAGCCAAGGTGATGCAGGTGCTGCGCTTTGAGGGGCTTGAACGCGCCACAGCCGAGCAAGCCGGGCCAGGCGAAATTGTGCTGGTAGCCGGCGTGGAGCAAGTGGGCATTGGCGTGACGCTTACCGACACCGACCAGCCCCAGCCCTTGCCTATGTTGACCATTGATGAGCCCACCCTGACCATGAACTTTTGCGTGAATACCAGCCCGCTGGCCGGACGCGAGGGCAAGTTTGTGACCAGTCGTCAGGTGTGGGACCGCTTGCAACGCGAGTTGCAAAGCAACGTGGCGTTGCGCGTGCGCGAGACCGAAGAAGACGGGGTGTTTGAGGTCTCAGGTCGCGGCGAATTGCACCTAACGATTTTGCTGGAAAACCTAAGGCGCGAGGGGTATGAGTTAGCGGTATCCAAGCCGCGCGTGGTGTTTAGGCAAGACGCCGCCGGCGAGCGGCTTGAGCCCATTGAGTGGCTGACGGTGGACGTGGAAGAGGCGCACCAAGGCGGTGTGATGCAGGCCCTGGGCGAGCGCAAGGGCGAGTTGGTGAACATGGAGCCCGATGGCCGCGGCCGGGTACGGCTGGAGTACCGTATTCCAGCGCGGGGTTTGATTGGGTTTCAGAACGAGTTTCTTAACCTCACCCGAGGATCGGGGTTGGCCAGCAACGTGTTTGACGGCTACGAGCCGCACCGCGGTGAGTTGGGCGGGCGCAAAAACGGTGTGTTGATTAGCCAAGACACCGGCGAGATTGTGACGTACGCACTGGGTAAGCTCGACGACCGCGGGCGCATGTTTGTGCGGGCCGGCGATCCGGTGTACGAGGGCATGATCGTGGGCATTCACAGCCGTGACAACGATTTGGTGGTGAACCCGGTTCGCGCCAAGCAGCTCACCAACTTTCGCGTCTCTGGCAAAGAAGACGCGATTCGTTTGACCCCACCGATTGAGTTAACACTGGAGTACGCGGTAGAGTTTATTGACGACGATGAACTTGCTGAGATCACGCCCAAGTCAATTCGGCTGCGTAAGCGATTTTTGAAAGAGCACGAGCGCAAGCGTGCCTCGCGTGTGAGTTGAACGGACGTTGCGATAAGGAGATAGGCATGGTGACTGGGCCTGCACAAGCAAGCAGTGAGCACGTGGTGGTGGAAGTTGGACAAGACGGCGTGGGGCGCATCACGCTGAACCGCCCGCAAGCGCTCAACGCGTTGTCGCTGTCCATGGTGCGTGCGCTAAGCCACACGCTTAGGCAGTGGGCGCACAATCCAGCGGTGCGGCAGGTGGTGATTCGTGGCAGCCACAAGCAAGGGCCGTTTGGGCATTTTTGCGCCGGCGGTGACATTCGCTATTTCCACCAGGCAGCGCGCTCCGGTGATGCGTCATTGGAAGACTTTTTTACCGAGGAATATCAGCTCAATCACTTGATTCACGTCTATCCCAAGCCCTACGTGGCGTTGATGGACGGGGTGGTGATGGGCGGGGGCATGGGCCTGAGCCAAGGCGCGGCGTGCCGTGTGGTTACGCCGAGCACTCGCATGGCCATGCCCGAGGCGCGCATTGGCCTGTTTCCGGACGTGGGGGGTGGATATTTTTTAAGTCGTTGCCCGGGCCATGTGGGCGAATGGCTGGCCGTGACGGGGCAGGTGCTGCAAGCTGGGGACGCGGTGGCCTTTGGGTTGGCTGATGGGTGTGTACCCACAGACGCGCTGCCCGCCATTTGGCAGTCGCCTGACCCACTGCAGGCCGCGCGCGAGGCCGCGCAACCCGCGGCCTCGCAGTGGCATGCAGCGGTCGACGCCATCGACGCGGTATTTGGCCTGCCTTCGCTGCCTCAAGCCCTGCACGCCTTGACGCAGGTTGAGGGCGCGTGGGCCAGCGCCGCGCGCGAGGCGATTGCCGGGCATTCGCCGCTGATGTGCCACGTGATTTGGGAACAGATTCGTCGCGCCCGCAGTATGCCGCTGGCCGATGTGCTGCGCATGGAGCGTGACATGGTGCGACACTGCTTTCATTGGCGTGGTGTGGCCGCCAGCGAAACCCTTGAAGGCGTGCGCGCCTTGGCCGTGGACAAAGACCACGCGCCACAATGGCAGCCAGCTGCCATGGCTGAGGTGTTGGCGCAGGACGTGGCCGGCTTTTTTGTCAGCCCGTGGCCCACCCACGCGCATCCGCTGCGCGATTTGGCCTAGCTACGTGTTTAGGCCGCGCAGCTGGGCTTGAATTTGCAGCGCCAGGGGCTGCGAGTAAATGCGGCACTGGGCAAATGCCCCGGCAATAAACCATAGTCCTGGCTGCGGGGTGGGCTGCCACATGTTGGCAAGCTCTTGGGTTTGCTCGTCAATCCCCCAAACTGGCCCTACGCGGTCGGCGATGTCTTTGCCCATGAGTTGTTCGACCATGGTTGAGATGCCGTGGTAGCCCGTGGCGGTGACCATGAGGTCGGCCGGCACGTGACGCCCGTCTTTCATGCGCAGGCCGTCGCTTTCGAAATGCGCAATGTCTTGTAAGGCCAGCACCGGAAGTTGCCCATCGGCGATGAGGTTGGAGCATCCGACGTTGAAGTAGTAGCCGCCACCGCGCGTGAGGTACAGCATTTGCCAGTTCATGCCGTGGCTGCTGCCGTCGTCTAGCCGAAAACCAGCACGGCGCAGGCCCTCGTGCAGCTCCATGTCTGAGGCTTGGGCCAGCTTAAGGTAGCGCAGGTTGGCCGCTTTAATCATGTCCATGGGCGTGCCCACGGTAATCAGGTCGCACACGTCGGTGCCCAACTCGCCGTCGTACAGTTCGTAAGGCAGTTGCGCGGTGGGCTCAATGTTTTGCACCATGGTGGGGCTGCGCTGCACCATGCACACCTCAACACCGTGGTTTTGTAGGTCTTGCGCCACGTCGTGGCCACTGGTGCCCGAGCCAAACACCACCACGCGTTTGCCCAGCCAAGGCTGTGCGCCTTGGTAGTCGTGCGTGTGCATAACTTGCCCAGCAAAAGCCTCCATGCCCTCTAAGGGCGTACGGTTGGGCACGGCACTGACACCCGTGGCCAGTACCACGTGGCGCGGGCGTACCAAGCGCTCGGTGCCGTTGCGCTTGAGCCTAACGTGCCAGGTTTGCGTGCTTTCTTGCCACTGCGCACCCTGAAATTCGGTGCTCATCCAGTGGTTGATCTCCATGGCCTCGGCGTAGTAAGCCATCCAGTCGGCCAGCTTGTCTTTGGGGATGTAAGTGGGCCATGTGGAGGGAAACGGCATGAAGGGTAGGTGGTTGACGGTGGCCTTGTTGTGCAGCACCAAGGCGTGATAGCGCGTGCGCCAGTTGTCGCCCAGGCGTTGGTGCTTGTCTACCACCAGGGTGTCCACCCCCAGTTGGGTAAGGCGAGCCGCCACCGACAGCCCAGCCTGCCCGGCACCGACCACCAACACCTCAGGTTCGCGGTCGTTGTATTGCATGGCCTCGGCGCGGCGGTCTGCCCAGTTGGGGCCCTGAAAGCGGCGTATGTGCTCGGTGGGCGCGGCACGGCGCATGTGTTGCGGCTCGTGCCCCTTAAACCACTGCACGGTTGTCATCAGCGTCCACGCCTGCCACTGTCCGTTGCCCTGAGGCTTGAGCCTTACCAGGCCCTCGCCCCGTGCGAGTTGGGTGTCAAACTCTATGCCCACCTCAAGCCAATGATGCCCGTCTCGCTCCACCCACCGGGTGATTGGCTTGGTGGCATGGCGCCGCCATTGGGTGGGGTGGGTGGCGGCTAAGCGGCTGCACAACTGCTCAACCACGGTGGCTTGCCCCGACCACGTTTGAACCGACCAGTCAAACGCCACCAGATCGCGCCAATGGCAGTTTGGCGTAAGGCAAGAGGCTACAGCGTCGGCTTGACCACTGGCGCAGGCTGCCTCCCATTGGTTTAGCCATTGGTCAGCTACAGCATGGGGTTGGGCGGGTGCCGCCGCAGCGGCAGAAAACGGAGCAACGTGCGGAGCATTCATGGGCAGGGTGAGGGGATAGCAAACACGCCCTTATGGTAGGTGCATGTTTGCCTCTGGGCCATACCCTAGGTGACAAAAGCCCCTTTGAGTTGGCCGGATTCAGCGGTCAGACCAGCGGCGCATCATCCCGTCGTGCCACCGCCCCATGTGGCCGCGGTCGTCGTCGTAGCGGCTATCGTCCCAGTCGCGGTCCATGCGCGAACGCACCAGTTCGCCGGTTTGGGCGTTGTAGTACTGCTTGACGCGGCGCTTCTCTTTGTCCCAGCCCTCAACTTTGTAGCACCCGCCCCGCGTGATTTCAAAATCGTCAACCCGCAGGCCTTGGTCGCGAAGTTTCTGCTGAAAAGCGATCGAGTCTTGCCACTCACTTCGAGGCGCGTCGGTGCAGTACGGGCTGGCACTGGCCATTCCCGAGGCAACTGCAGCCGCAGCAACCAATGACAATTTAATGATGCTTGATGATTTCATTTGAACTCCCTAAATTAAACTAAGGATTTAAATGTATCACCTAAAACATTAACCAAAGACTAATAAAACAAACCGTGCGGCGTGTCACTTAAGCCGGGGCGGTGTCCGCGAAACCGGGTAAGGTTGGGGCCACCTCTTGGTACCACGCAGTCAGGCGCGGACGATTGGTTTGCCACGGGGCAATCGCCCGAAAACTTAGGTAACCCAACGCACAGGCCAAGGCAATGGGTGCGCCCAGGCCCTCGCTGGGGTCTGGCCAGTGGGGCACGTCTTGCTCAAGGTGGTTGAGTGCCTGCTGAATTTTGTGTTGTTGCCGGTCGCGCCACACCGTTGACGGCGGTTGGTCGCCCGCAAACCGTTCGGCGTATACCCAGGCGATGGCCGAGTCAATCACGCCTTCAGCCAGCGCGGCACGCGTGAGTGCGGCATCGCGGGCTGCGCCGCCGGCTGGGTACAGGCGCTGGTTGGCCAGGCGCTCGAGGTGGTCAAGAATCACCCGGCTGTCGTACAGGCAAAGCCCCTCGGGCGTGATGAGCACCGGAATGCGGCCCAGCGGATTTTGGCTTTGCAGGCTGTCGGCGAGGTCGTTGGTGTCGGTGGCTTGCATGGTGATTTGGTTTTGCAAACCAAAGGCGGCAACGGTCATGCGCACCTTACGGGCGTAGGGCGAGGCGGGGCTCATGCGTAACGTGTACATGGTGCGAGAGCAAAAAGTTTAGGACGCCGTGATTCTATGGCCAGGCGCTGCTGCAGGCCTATTCGGGTCTAAAGCCAGCGCACCACGCCGATGATGCCGGCCGCTGCATAAAAAAATTGCAGCAGCAACATGCCGTGGTGCTTACCGATGAGCGCCCACCACGCGATGGCAACCGATGAGACCAGCAACAAAGAAAAGCCCAGCACCTCGTGCCCGGTGTTGGAGGCGACCAGTAACGAGTAGGCGATGGCGGTGAGTACGCCCAGCCACTCGAGGGCTTTGGCTTGTCGGGACGCAGCGTTCATGGGCGCAGGCCTAGATGGTGACAACGAAGTAGCGGATGATACCGAAGCCGTAAATGGTGAGAAACACCAGGTTGAGCCACTTAAGTTGGGGTTCGTGGTGCAGCCAG
>JAYPEA010000046.1:0-13833 GCA_038125525.1 Burkholderiaceae bacterium
GTAGAAACATTCTTAACCAAAATGCCTTGGTGCATCAAGTGTTGGTGCCAGCGCGTGGCGTCTGGCACACGCACCAACACCATGTTGCCTTGGCTGGGAAACACGGTACACCCCGGAAGTTGGGCCAGTTGCTGCAGCAAGGCCTCGCGGCTTTGTCGAATCGCTGCGGCCTGCTCGGCGTAATACGCCGCGTGCTCCAGCGCAAATAACGCCGCTTCGGCGTTGAGCGCGCTGACGTTGTAGGGTGGGCGTACCTTGTCGAGTTGGGCAATGACAGGCGCGTGCCCACACAGGTAGCCCAAGCGAATACCGGCCAAGCCAAATTTGCTTAACGTGCGCATGACGAGCACGTGCGGTTGGTGCGCCATGCGCGCCATCCAGCTGTCCGCGGCAAATGGCTGGTAGGCTTCGTCTACAACCACCCAGCCGCATCCCAATGCGCCCACTTGGTCAATCACGCGCTGCATGGCCTGCGGATCAAACAAATTGGCCGTGGGGTTGTTGGGATAAGCCAAAAAAGTCAGTACCGGCCGATGGCGCTGCACCGCGGCCACCATGGCCTCGGCGTCCAGCGAGAAATCGGGCCGTAACGACACCCCAACGTACGGCAAGCCTTGCCATTGGGCGGCCATGTGATACATGACAAAACCCGGCTCAGGCGCGAGCACAGTGGCCCCAGGCTGCATGCACGCCACGGTGAGCAGGGTGATGAGCTCGTCCGAGCCATTGCCTAGCATCAGTTCGCAGCCCGCGGGCAGCTGGGCGTAATCGGCCAAAGCAGCCTTGAGTGCCGGTAAAGATGGCCCCGGGTAGCGGTTGATGGCCACTTGCCCCAATCGCTGCGCCAACGCCTGACCGAGATCTGGCGGCAAGCGGTAGGGATTTTCCATGGCGTCAAGTTTGACCGCGTTGGGCACCGCGGGCGGAACCACGTAGGCCTGTGCGTGCTGCACATCGGGGCGAATGGTGGCGGCGATGCGGGCCTTTAAGTCAGCGGTTGTCATGGGCTTGGCCTTCGTTATTGAGGCGCATTTCTGCGGCTAGGGCATGAGCCTGCAGACCCTCGCCACGCGCCAACACCGAGGCCACTTGGCCCAGCTGCTGCGCCCCGGCGGCACTCACCTGAATCAGGCTTGAGCGCTTTTGAAAGTCGTACACCCCAAGCGGCGAAGAAAACCGCGCCGTGCCGCTGGTGGGCAACACGTGGTTGGGTCCGGCACAGTAATCGCCCAGGCTTTCACTGGTGTATGCGCCCAAAAAGATCGCCCCCGCGTGGCGCAGCAAGGGCTCCCAGCGTGCCGGCTCGTTGCTGGCGATTTCGAGGTGCTCAGGGGCAATGCGGTTGCTGATGGCACACGCCTCTTCCATGCTGCGCGTGTGCACCAACATGCCGCGCCCCTGCAACGAGGCACGCACGATGTCGGCACGCGGCAGTTCGGGCAGCAAACGCTGCATGGCCTGATGCACCGCCTCGAGGTAGTCGGCGTTGGGACACAGCAGAACGCTTTGCGCCAGTTCGTCGTGCTCGGCTTGACTGAATAAGTCCATGGCCACCCAGTCTGCGGGGGTGGTGCCGTCGGCCAGTACCAAAATTTCGCTCGGCCCAGCAATCATATCGATGCCCACTTGGCCGAACACGCGGCGTTTGGCACTGGCCACGTAGGCGTTGCCCGGGCCAGTGATTTTGTCTACGCGCGGAACGGTTGCCGTGCCGTAAGCCAGGGCGGCAATGGCCTGGGCCCCGCCGATGGCAAACGCCTGGGTAACGCCAGCGACATGCGCCGCGGCCAACACCAGTGGGTTGCGCTGGCCATCAGGGGTGGGCACCACCATCACAATCTCGGCCACACCGGCCACATGGGCGGGTAAGGCGTTCATGAGCACGCTGGAGGGGTACGCGGCTTTGCCGCCCGGGACATAAATACCCACTCGGTCAAGCGGCGTGACCTTTTGCCCAAGTACATTGCCTTGGTCGTCGGTGTACTGCCAACTTTGCCCGCAGGCCTGCATTTGGCGCTGGTGATAGCCGCGCACGCGATCGGCCGCGGCTTGCAGCGCGTCGCGCTGCGCGGCGGGCAGGCTAGCAAAGGCAGCGGCCATGGCCTCGGCGTCCAGCGTCAACGAGGCCATGCTGGCGTTGGGCATACGATCGAATTGGCGGGTTGCCTCAAGCAAGGCATCGTCGCCGCGCTCGCGCACATCAGCAATAAGCTGCGCCACCCGGGCTTCAATGGCGTCGTCGGTCTGTGCCGACCACTGCAGCCGCGCGGCAAAGCGCGATTCAAAATCGGCCTCTGTGGTGCGCAGGGTGGGCAATAAGACGGACTGACTCATGCCGACGGCTCCGCCTGGCTGGCTGAGACGGCCTGCTGCAATGCCGCGAGTAACGGCGCGAGGATGCCGTGTTTGAACTTGAGCGACGCCGGGTTCACCACCAATCGCGCGGAGATGTCCATGATGTGCTCGACCTCAACCAGTCCATTGGCCTTGAGCGTGCCACCGGTGGAAACCAAGTCAACAATGGCATCAGCCAGCCCCGTCAGCGGCGCCAGCTCCATGCTGCCATACAACTTAATTAAATCGACGTGGACGCCCTTGGCAGCAAAAAACTCACGCGCGGTGTCGAGGTATTTGGTGGCCACTTTGAGCCGGGCGCCACGGCGCACGGCGCGGGCGTAGTCAAACTGCTCACGCACCGCCACGCTCATGCGGCAGCGGGCAATGCCCAAGTCAATCGGTTGGTACAAATCGTTGCCGTGTGCCGCGCGGTACTCAAGCAAGGTGTCTAGGCCGCACACACCGAGGTCGGCCCCGCCTTGGCTTACGTAGGTGGGTACGTCGGTGGCACGTACCAGCACCACCTGCAGCTGCGGCTGATTGGTAGGCAAAATCAGCTTGCGGGTGCGCTCAACCTCGCCTTGTACCTGCACCCCGCCAGCGGCCAGCAGTGGCAAGGTTTCGTCAAAGATTCGCCCCTTGGACAACGCCAACGTGATCACACCCCTGCTCCCCAATCCCTCAACAAAGATCGACACATTACCACGCCCGCTCTAACTGGGTTGGCGCGAAATCTGCGCACCCAGGGCTTGTAGCTTGCGCTCCATGCGGTCATAACCCCGGTCAAGGTGATACACGCGCTCGACCACGGTTTGGCCATGGGCCACCAACGCAGCCAACACCAAGCTGGCCGAGGCGCGCAGATCGGTGGCCATGACGTGGGCCCCAGACAGGCTTGCCCCACCTTCGATCCAAGCGGTGTGCCCCTCGGTGCGGATTCGTGCACCCAAGCGCACCAGTTCTTGCACGTGCATGAATCGATTCTCAAAGATGGTCTCCACCACCTGGCTGCTGCCCTGTGCCACGGCATTAAGGGCCATGAACTGGGCCTGCATGTCGGTGGGAAAGCCCGGGTACTCGGTGGTTCGAAAGCTTTGCGCGCGCAATTGCGCCCCGCCTGGGCTTTGCACCTGCAGCCCGTCCCCGGTTTCTTGTACCTGCACCCCGGCGTCTTGCAGCTTCACCAGCACGGCCCCCAAATGCTCAGCACGCGCGTGGCGCAACAGCACCTGACCGCCGGTCATGCCCACGGCACACAAAAACGTGCCCGCCTCGATACGGTCGGGCAGCACGTGGTGGGAAGCGGCGTGCAGCCCGGCCACCCCTTGCACGGTGAGACACGGCGTACCCACGCCATCGATGCGCGCACCCATACGCTGCAGCATGCGCGCCAAGTCGGTCACTTCGGGCTCTTGCGCCGCATTCTCAAGTACGCTTTGCCCATCGGCCAGCACCGCGGCCATAAGCAGGTTTTCGGTGCCAGTTACCGTCACCATGTCGGTGCGCAGCCGCGCGCCACGCAGGTGGCTGCGCCCGGGCGGCAGCCGTGCCTCAATGTAGCCATGTGAGACGTCGACTTCAGCGCCCATGGCACGCAAACCGGCAATGTGTTGCTCAACCGGGCGCGAGCCAATGGCGCAACCACCCGGCAGGGACACACGGGCGTAACCATGACGCGCCAACAGCGGCCCCAGCACCAAGATGGAGGCGCGCATGGTTTTAACGCGCTCGTACGGTGCCTCGGGCGACTGGATGCGTGCAGCATGCAACACCCAGGGGGCATCGGCCTGCGCCCCCACCGACACCGACATACCCATGGGCTCGAGCAAACGCTTGAGGGTCTGCACATCCTGCAGGCGCGGCACGTTGTGCAGCGTAAGGGGCTCGGCGCTCAGCAACGCCGCGCAAAGCTGGGGCAAGGCGGCGTTTTTGGCCCCGGCAATGGGTATCTCGCCGCACAACGGCTGGCCACCCACGACATGCAGGCTATCCACCCGAGTCGCCTTGGCTGCGCCACTCGGCGGGCGTAAGGGTACGCATGGATAGCGCGTGTACCTCGTCGGTGTGCATGCGCTGGCCCAGTGCAGCGTACACCTGCTGGTGGCGTTGAATGCGGCTGAGCCCCTCAAACGCCTGACAAACAATGACGGCCTGCCAATGCCGGCCATCGCCCACCACCTGCAAATGCTCGCACACCAGGCCCTGCGCCAAGATGTCTTGTAACTCGGTTGCTGTCATGGGTTAGTTCCTTATTTTGTAGCCCTGGGCCAGCAGCCTGATGGTCAGCGTGGCCACCGCCGCCAACGCCAGCAGCAGCACCAGCAGACTGAACCAAGGTGAGACGTCGCTACGCGCAAAAAAGCCGTAACGAAAACCGTCAATCAGATAAAAAAACGGATTGAGGTGGCTCATGCCCTGCCAAAACGCCGGCAACGAGTGAATGCTGTAAAACACCCCGCTCAAAAACGTCATGGGCATGATGACAAAGTTTTGAAAGCCCGCGAGCTGATCAAACTTGTCGGCCCACAAACCGGCCAACACCCCAAGACAAGCCAACAGCGCCGCACCACCGGCACCAAAGGCCAACACCCACAGCGGCGCTTGCAGGGCCCAGCCACCAAACCAGCCGGTGGCCAGCCACACCCCCACCCCAACCATAACGCCGCGCAACATGGCCGAGAGCACGTAGGCAAAAAAGAAGTGACGATGCGACAGCGGCGTGAGCAAGATAAACACCAAATTGCCCATGATTTTGCTTTGAATCAACGACGAGGAGCTGTTGGCAAAGGCGTTTTGCAGCACGCTCATCATGACCAAGCCGGGCATTAAAAACGCGGTGTACGTTACGCCTTGGTAGACCTGCACCCGATCAGAGAGCACGTGGCTAAAGATGAGCATGTACAAGCACGCCGTTAACACGGGGGCGGCCACGGTTTGAAAGCTCACACGCCAAAAGCGCTTGACTTCTTTCAAAAACAACGTCACCCAGCCGCTCATTCGCGCTGCTCCATGACCTGGAGAAACACGTCTTCCAAGTCGGCCGGACGTATTTCGACTTGTTCGGCCACCCCGCCGGCTGCGCGCACCGTGGCAAGAATGTCTTCCACCGCCTGCGCACTGGGCGCGGGCAGTTGCACCACCCGCCCCGTAACCCGGGCCGATTCGGCCAGTGCCGCGGGCAGCGGGGTTTCGAGCTTAAAGCGCAACACACTAGAGGAGGCGCGTTGCAACAAATCGCTGGTACGCGCCAAGGCCACCACCTGCCCTTGTTTGAGCATCGCCAAACGCCCACACAAAGCCTCGGCTTCTTCTAGGTAATGGGTGGTCAACAACACCGTGCTGCCGGCTTGATTGAGTTTGGCCACAAACTGCCACAGTGTTTGCCTTAATTCGACGTCTACCCCGGCGGTCGGCTCGTCGAGCACGATCACCCGGGGCCTGTGCACCAGCGCCTGGGCCACCAGTACCCGACGTTTCATACCGCCTGAGAGTTGGCGCATGTTGGCCCCGGCCTTGTCGGCCAGCCCCAAGCCTTCGAGCAATTCGTCTATCCAGCTGCCGTTGTGCCGCAGGCCAAAGTAGCCCGACTGAATGCGCAGCGTTTCGTGCACGCTAAAAAATGGATCAAACACCAGTTCTTGGGGCACCACGCCCAGCAGCCGCCTGGCCTGGGCAAAGTCATCCACCACGTCGTGGCCCAGCACCCGCACGCGGCCGTGGGTGGCACGGGCAAGTCCGGCCAAGATGCTGATTAATGTGGTTTTGCCCGCACCGTTGGGGCCAAGCAAGCCAAAAAACTCACCCTCTTCAACGTCAAAGGTGACCTGGCTTAGCGCCTGGATCTGACCTCGGGTGCTGGGGTAGGTTTTACTGACGCGGTCAAACTGAATGGCGGGCATAAGCCCCGCATTTTAAGCGTCGTCCCAATCCCAGCAGGCGGCGATGCCATACGCCTGAGCCAGCGCGCGCAGCGCCGCTGGCGCGCCCACCACGCGCAAAGGCTGGGCATCGGGTGCCGCCACGCGCGCAGCTTGCAACAGCAAAGCCAATACGCTGCTGTCAAACCGCTGCAAGGCGCTGGCGTTAACCTGCCGCAACGCCGCCCCTGCCTGGGTGGTGGCGGCGTACAGCGCGGCAACGTTTTGGTGCGTAACCTCAGGGGGCAGCTGCATGGCAGAAAGTGGCAAAGCCTTAGCGCGCCGACTGGGCGCGCTGGTTGAGCCGCTCTAAGGCGCTTATGAGTGCGGCCACGCCGCCGTCGGCCAGGGGGCGGGCAAATTGGCCACGGTACACCTCAACCAGCCAAATACCTAACACGTTGAGGTCGTAGATTTTCCAGCCTGAGCCCTCGTCCCAAGTGAGCCGGTAAGCCAGTGTTAACGTCTCGCCTTTGGTGGGGCGCAGCTCGGAGCGCACCACCACGTCGGTGGCGTTGCGGTCACGGGTGGGAAAAACCACCCACTGCATGTCACTGGCTCGGGCAATGGCGCCAGCGTAGGTGCGCACCAGCAGCGTTTTAAAAGCCTGTTGCAGTGCCAGGCGCTGCGCCGGGGTGGCTTCACGCCATGGGCGTCCCACCGCCTCGGCTGTCATGCGCGCAAAATCCACGTGGGGCAGCAGCTTGGCGTCCACCAAGGCCAGCACGCGGCGGTTGTCACCGGCGGCCACCTGAGGGTCGGCTCGTACCTCGCTCAGTAATGACGCACCGAGCTGGCGCACGTAGTCCGACGGATCGGGCACGGCGGCCGCGGCCTGAAGCATGAACCCCATAAGCCACAAGCCCTGTAGCAACCAGCGTCGCAAGTTTTTCATAGCGGCAAGCATAGCAGCAAGGCTAGCGCAAGGGCTCTGGACGCGCAGCACGGCGCAACGCGGCATCGCGCGCTTGCACGCGTTGCCAGTAACTGTCGCGTATCAGGCTGTAGGGGTCGAGTGCCATACCGGCGGCCAAGTCGGTGGCGTCCAGCCAGCGTGCCCGGGTGTCCACCACCCGCATGGTTTGTATGGCTGCCCATGGCGTATCGCGCACATTTTGCAACGGCTGATAGGTTTGCCACTGCAGCAGTTGCCCCGTGGTACCTCGCACGGTGCTCGGCCCCAAAAACGGCAACACCACGTATGGCCCGGGCGCTACGCCCCAGGTAGCAAGGGTTTCGCCAGCGTCTGTATCGGCGCGGGCAAAGCCCATGTCGCTGGCCACGTCAAACACACCAAACAAGCCCAACACGCTGTTGACGCCGAAGCGAACCACGTTGGTGGCGCCTTGAGCGAGCCGACCTTGAAGCACGTGGTTGAGCGCAGACCAGAGGTCGGAGAGGTTATGAAAGAAATTGTCCACCCCATCGCGCGCGGGCTCGGGCACCACGTCGCGCCACGTTTGTGCCATGGGCTTGAGCACGGCTTGGTCAACGTTGTCATTGAAGCGGGCCACGGCCCGGTTGGTTGACTCGTACGGATCGTGCGGCACGGTGGAGGACACGCTGGCACAGCCACTGAGGGCAACCGCCATGGTCAGCAACAAGCCTTGCATGGTGCGCGCGGGCGGCCATTGATGCGTCATACCGACAGCCCGCTACTTCGCGGGCGTTCCCTCGCGGTTGGCAGCGTTCATTAAAAACTGACCAATCAGGTTCTCTAGCACCACCGCCGATTGGGTGCGCTTAACCCCAGCGCCATCGGCCCAAAATTGCTCGTCGTAGCCCGCGCCTATGCCCACATACTGCTCACCAAGCAGGCCGCTGGTAAGGATGCGCAAGGTGCTGTCGCGCGGAAACCGGTAACGGTTGTCCAAGTCCATCACCACCTCGGCTTGAAAGCTGGTGCCGTTGAGCTCGATGCTGCGCACCCGGCCCACCACCACCCCAGCGGCTTTGACCGCGGCTTTGGGTTTGAGGCCACCTACGTTATCAAACCGGGCACGAATGTGGTAGGTGCTGTCGCCCCATTGGGTCTGCAGCAGGTTGGCCGACTGCAACGCCAAAAACGCCAACGCCAAGCCAGCCAACAAAACCAACGCGCCGACCCAGGCGTCACTGGGGTGGCGCGTCACGGCGCGACCCCACCACAAGTGACGTTTGGCGTAAGGGCAACAAGGAGGTGCAAACGCGAACTCATAGGTTAAACATCCAAGCGGTGAGTATAAAGTCCAGCCCCAGCACAGCCAATGACCCCATCACCACGGTGCGGGTGGTGGCGCGCGCGACACCCTCGGGCGTGGGTTTGGCCGCGTACCCTTGCAACAAAGCCAAAAAGGTTACGGTTAAGCCAAACACCATGCTTTTGATCATGCCGTTGCCCACGTCGGCCCACACGTCCACGCCGGACTGCATTTGGCTCCAAAAAGCGCCGGCGTCCACCCCAATAAGCCAGACGCCCACCAAATACGCCCCGCCAATGCCCACGGCGCTGAAGATGGCGGTGAGCATGGGCATGGCCAGCACACCGCCCCAAAACCGGGGCACCAACACGCGACGCACGGGGTCAACGGCCATCATTTCCATGGCGGCAATTTGCTCGCCGGCGCGCATGAGGCCGATTTCAGCCGTCAGCGAGGTGCCCGCCCGCCCGGCAAACAACAACGCGGTAATCACGGGGCCGAGTTCACGCGTGAGGCTTAGCGCCACCAGCAAGCCCAGGGCCTCGGCCGAACCGTATCGCTGCAAGGTGTAGTAGCCCTGCAACCCCAGCACAAAACCCACAAACAAACCCGCCACCAACACAATGGCCAGCGAGTGGTTACCCAAAAAGTGCACCTGGTCGCGCAGCAACCCCGGACGTTGCCACACAATGGCACTGCGACCCAGCACATTCAACGCCAACCTGGCACCGGCGCCCCAACCGGCCAACCACTCGCGTGTGGCCGCCCCCAAGCGCGACAACATAGCCGTTGGGCTCACGCCGTGGCCTCGCCGGGCAAGGCAAAGTCTTGCGCCAGACTTGGCGCGGGGTAATGAAACGGCACCGGACCTTGGGCGTGTGCGCCCAAAAACTGTTGCAGCAGCGGGTTAGCCGAGGCCCGCAGCTGCGCGGGCGTGCCTTGAGCAGCAACCGCGCCAGCGGCAAGCACCACCACCCAATCGGCAATGCGAAAGGTCTCGTCCACGTCATGCGAGACGAGTACCGTGGTCATGTTCAGCGCGTCGTTGAGCTCTCGAATCAGGCGCGCGGTGGTGCGCAAGGCGATCGGGTCAAGCCCGGCAAAGGGCTCGTCGTACATCATTAACTCTGGGTCTAGGGCAATGGCACGCGCCAATGCCACCCGCCGCGCCATGCCACCCGAAATATCGGACGGCATCAGGTCGCGCGCGCCGCGCAAACCCACGGCGTGCAGTTTCATGAGCACGATGTCACGCACCACAGGCTCGGGCAAGCGGGTGTGCTCGCGCAAGGCAAAGGCCACATTGTCAAAAACCGATAAATCGGTAAATAACGCGCCCAACTGAAACAGCACCCCCATGCGACGGCGCAGGGCGCGCAGGTCGTGGCTGCCAAGCTGAGCCACGTCTTGACCGAACACCTGCACTTGGCCCCGGCTGGCCACGTGTTGCCCGCCCAGCAAGCGCAGCACCGTGGTTTTGCCGCCGCCAGAGGCACCCATGATGGCGCACACCTTGCCCGGCGGCAGCTCAAGCGAGAAGCCACGCAACACCGGCGCCCCGCCGGGATAAGCAAAATCAACGTCGCGACAGACAATCATGTTGAGGCGCCGCGCGGTGTGACCGTGGCAAGGCTAGCGCGGCAAGTCCGAGTATCCCATGAGGAAGGCGTCGACTGCGCGCGCAGCTTGGCGCCCCTCGCGAATGGCCCACACCACCAAGCTTTGACCACGGCGCATGTCGCCCGCGGCAAACACCTTATCGACATTGGTGTGGTACGCCCGCTCACTTTCGGTCTCGGCCTGGGCGTTACCGCGTCCGTCCTTATCCACGCCAAACGCCTCAAGCACGGTGGGCACGGGGTTAACAAAGCCCATGGCAAGCAACACCAGATCGGCCGGGTAGGTGCGCTGCGACCCCGGCACCTCCACAAACTTGCCGTCTTGCATCTCCACCTGCACGGTGCGCAGGCGCTTAACCTTGCCGCCCTCACCCTCAAACGCCTGCGTGGAGATGGCGAACTCGCGCTTGAGCAGGCCTTTGGCCTGGCTCTCGTCGTGGCTGGAACTGGTGCGCAACTTAAGAGGCCAATACGGCCACACCATGGGCTTGTCTTCTTCTTCGGGTGGCATGGGCATGACCTCAAACTGGGTCACGCTGGCCGCGCCGTGCCGGGTGCTGGTGCCCACGCAATCGCTGCCGGTGTCACCACCGCCAATCACAATCACGTGCTTGCCATCGGCACGCAACTGCCCGCGCACCTTATCCCCGGCGTTGACCTTGTTTTGTTGAGGCAAAAACTCCATGGCAAAGTGCACGCCGTCGAGCTCGCGCCCGGGCACAGGCAAGTCGCGCGACTGCTCCGAGCCACCGCACAGCAGCACGGCGTCAAAGTCGCTGAGTAACTGTTGAGCCGAGCGCTGCTTTTTGGACCAATTGGTGATTGGGCTTTGCTCGGGCCAATCGCCCACCAGCACGCCAGTTTCAAACTGCACGCCCTCGGCCTGCATTTGTTCCACGCGACGGTCGATGTGGCTTTTCTCCATTTTGAAATCGGGAATGCCATAACGCAGCAAGCCGCCGATGCGATCGTTTTTTTCAAATACCGTTACCGCGTGGCCCGCCCGCGCCAACTGCTGCGCCGCGGCCAAGCCGGCCGGGCCCGAACCGACCACCGCCACGCGCTTGCCAGTTTGGGATTGAGGCAGCTGCGGCGTCACCCAGCCCTCGGCCCAGCCGCGGTCGATGATGGCGTGTTCAATCGACTTGATGCCCACGGCCTCGGCGTTGACATTTAGGGTGCAGGCCGCCTCGCACGGCGCTGGGCAAATACGGCCCGTGAATTCAGGAAAATTGTTGGTGCTGTGCAACACCGCCAGGGCCTCGCGCCATTGGTCGCGGTACACCAAGTCGTTGAAGTCAGGAATGATGTTATTGACGGGGCAGCCGCTGTTGCAAAACGGGATGCCGCAATCCATGCAACGCGCGGCCTGCCGATGCGCCGCCTCGTTGTCTAGACCAATGACAAATTCGCGATAGTGCCCGATGCGCTTGTCCGGCGCTTCGTAGCCTTCGTCGAGTCGCTCGTACTCCAAAAATCCGGTTACTTTTCCCATTTCAAGCTCCTACGCGGCTACCGTATTGGCGTCGCGGTTGGCGCGTGCGGCGGCCATTTCGGCCAACGCACGCTGGTATTCCTTTGGAAAGACTTTGACAAAGCACGCACGGGCTTGCGCCCATTGGTCAAGCATTTCACGCGCCCGACGCGAGCCAGTTAAGCGCAGGTGCTCGTCGATCAATTGGCGCAGTTGCTGCTCATCGCTTTGGCCACCGTGCCACTGCTCGGGGTTGCCGTCTGCGCGTTGCTCGGCCTCGCTGAGCACGGGTACCAAATCCACCATGGCGGTGTTGCAGCGCGCGGCAAATTGACGCTCGGGGTCGTACACGTAGGCCACGCCCCCGCTCATGCCGGCAGCAAAGTTGCGCCCGGTGGCGCCCAGCACCACCACGGTGCCGCCTGTCATGTACTCGCAGCCATGGTCGCCTGTGCCCTCAACCACCGCGGTGGCACCCGAGAGGCGCACCGCAAAGCGTTCGCCGGCCACGCCGCTAAAAAACGCCGCACCGGTGGTGGCGCCGTACAACGCGGTGTTGCCCACAACGATGTTGTGCTCGGCGTTGCCGCGAAAGTCTAAGCTGGGCCGAACCACGATGCGCCCGCCGCTGAGGCCTTTGCCGGTGTAGTCGTTGGCGTCACCAATTAAGTACAGGGTGATGCCTTTGGCCAAAAACGCGCCAAATGACTGCCCACCCGTGCCCTCGAGTTGAATGTGCAGGGTGTCATCGGGCAGTCCGTCGGGGTAGCGTTGCACCCACTCGCCCGAGAGCATCGCACCCACGGTGCGGTTGACGTTGCGTGCCACGTCAATAAACTTGACCCGCTCGCCACGCTCAAGGGCAGCGCGTGATTTTTCAATCAAGCGCACGTCCAGCGCCTTGTCTAAACCATGGTCTTGCGTGGACACATGCAGCCGGGCATCGCCTTCGCCCACGGCGGGCTGGTAAAACAGGCGGCTGAAGTCAAGCCCCTTGGCCTTCCAGTGATCGATACCCGCTCGGGTGTCGAGCAAATCAGCCCGGCCCACCAAGTCGTCAAACCGGCGTACCCCCAACTGCGCCATGATGGCCCTGGCCTCTTCGGCAACAAAAAAGAAAAAGTTCACCACATGCTCAGGCTGGCCTTTGAAGCGCGCGCGCAGCACCGGGTCTTGCGTGGCCACGCCCACCGGACAGGTATTGAGGTGGCACTTGCGCATCATGATGCAACCCTCGGCCACCAGTGGCGCCGTAGCAAAACCAAACTCATCGGCGCCGAGCAGCGCGCCAATCACCACATCGCGCCCGGTTTTCATTTGGCCATCCACCTGCAAGCGCACGCGACCACGCAAGCGATTGAGCACCAGGGTTTGCTGGGTTTCGGCCAAACCTATCTCCCATGGGCTGCCCGCGTGCTTGATGGACGACCACGGCGAGGCACCGGTGCCGCCGTCATGCCCGGCGATAACAATGTGGTCGGCCTTGGCCTTGGCCACACCAGCAGCGATGGTGCCCACCCCGATTTCAGAGACCAACTTAACGCTGATATCGGCCAACGGGTTGACGTTTTTCAAGTCGTGGATGAGTTGCGCCAAGTCTTCGATCGAGTAAATGTCGTGGTGCGGTGGTGGACTGATCAACCCCACGCCAGGCACCGAGTAACGCAACTGCCCGATGTACTCTGAGACTTTGCCGCCGGGCAACTGACCGCCCTCACCCGGCTTGGCCCCTTGCGCCATTTTGATTTGAATCTGATCGGCGCTGCGCAGGTACTCGGTGGTGACACCAAAGCGGCCGCTGGCCACCTGTTTGATGCGTGAGCGCAGTGAGTCGCCGGGCTGCAGCGCGATGTCGGCCTGCACACGGTCGGCGCCTAGCACGCTGCGCAAACTCTCGCCACTGCCGATGGGAATTCCCTTCAACTCATTGCGGTAGCGCTTGGTGTCTTCGCCACCTTCGCCGGTGTTGCTTTTGCCGCCGATGCGGTTCATGGCAATGGCCAAGGTGCTATGGGCTTCGGTAGAAATTGACCCCAGCGACATGGCGCCGGTGGCGAAGCGTTTGACGATTTCACTGGCGGGCTCAACCTCGTCAATGGCAATGGCCTGCGCTGGGTCTACCTTGAACTCAAACAGCCCACGCAAGGTCATGTGGCGGCGGGTTTGATCGTTAATGATTTGGGCGTAGGCTTTATACGTGGCAAAGTGGTTGCCGCGCACACTGTGTTGCAACTTGGCAATGGCGTCGGGTGTCCACATGTGCTCTTCGCCACGGGTGCGCCAAGCGTATTCGCCACCGGCGTCCA
>JAYPEA010000047.1:0-13827 GCA_038125525.1 Burkholderiaceae bacterium
ACGGCCGCTCGGCCGCATGCAACCAGCCCATGGCACGCCAGGCATCGTCTTCGGTGGTCGCTTGAATGTGCGGCACGTCCGCGGTGTCGTATACCACCGAAACGGGGGCCTGTGCCCCGGGCAGTGGCTGGGTGCCGTGCAGCGGTGCACGGCTTAGCCACGCGGCGGCCAACACCGCAAGCCCCAGGCACACCGCCAGGGCCAAAGGCGTTATCCACAGCGCTCTAAGTAGCCAAACTTTGTGTTTCATGCCGCCATTGTGCAACGTTTGGCGCTCCGGCTAGGCCGCTGTGGCCCTACACTAAGTGCGAAAAGAACGGGGGGTGTTGTGCCCTCGCTACCCTGAGGAGACGCCGTGCTGACGCAACAACGAGTGCATCAAATTTTGTCACGCGCCAAAGAAGGCGACAAAACCAGCGCGCTGTGTGACTGGTTCATCATGGTGATGGTGGTGCTCAACGTGTTGGCGGTGATTTTGGAGTCGGTCGAGCCCATGTATCAGGCGCACCGCACATTATTTGATGGGTTTGAGTATTTTTCGCTGTTGATTTTTTCGCTGGAGTATGGGCTGCGGCTTTGGTCAGCCGCCAGTGATGAAGACGGTGGGGCCACGGCGCTGCGCCGCCGCCTGCGCTACGCGTTGGGCTTCAATGGCGTGGTGGACTTGTTGGCCATCTTGCCGAGTTTGATTTCGCTGTTTTACCCCTTTATCGATTTGCGCAGCGTGCGCGCGGTGCGCTTGCTAAGGATTTTTAAATTCGCGCACTACTCGTATGCACTCGAGGACTTTGCCCGCGCCGCCAAGAGCGAGCGTGGCGCGTTTTTTGCCGCGTTTTATATTTTGCTGGTGGCCGTGGTGCTGGCCAGCACCGGCATTTATGTGGCCGAAAACGACGCCCAGCCCGATAAGTTTGCCTCGATCCCAGACGCCATGTGGTGGGCCATCATCACGCTGACCACCGTAGGGTACGGGGATGTTTCGCCGGTCACGTTTATTGGCAAGATCATCGGGGCCGGAGTCGCCATCATGGGGGTGTGCGTGGTGGCCATGCTCACGGGCATTTTGGCCTCGTCTTTTTCGGTTCAGGTGGCGCGGCGCAAAACCGTGTTCGAAGACGAAATGCGCTCGGCCATGGCCGACGGCGTGGTGACCCAAGACGAGGCACGCATGCTTGAGGTGTTGCGACTTGAACTCAATATTTCAGAAGAAGAGGCCGAGCGCCTGCGCAAGCGCCTAACGGACATGCGCTAAACGCAGCCGTGGCGCGGCGCAACGAATACAATCCGCGCCCATGCAAGAAACTGACCTTCCCTCCCTCACCCTTTGGGTTTTGACCAGCGTGTTTGCGCTGTCCGCGTTGTTTGGATTCACCGCCCAGCGCACCCACTTTTGCACCATGGGTGCCATCAGTGACGTGGTCAACATGGGCGACTGGGCGCGCATGCGCTCGTGGGTGTTGGCCGTGGCGGTGGCCATGGTGGGGTTTCATGCCTTGGTGTGGCTTGGCTTGCTGCGCGCCGACGATACCCTGTATGCCGCGGGGCGGGTGCCGTGGTTGTCGCTGCTGGTGGGGGGAGCCATGTTTGGTTTTGGCATGGTGTTGGCCTCGGGTTGCGGCAGCAAAACCCTGGTACGCATCGGCGAAGGCAGTTTGAAATCGGTGGTGGTGTTTGGCGTCATGGGGGTGGCCGCCTATGCCACCCTGCGCGGCATCACCGGGGTGTGGCGCAGTCAAACGCTAGACCTCGTGGCTTTCACCCTGCCCTCGGCCCGTCTAGCGGACGCCGCGGCCGCCTTGGGGCTTGGCGCACCGCCTACGGCGGGGTTGCTGCTGTCGCTGCTGGTGGCGCTTGCCTTAGTGGCGTGGGTGGTGCGCGACGCGGGTTTTCGTGCCTCACCGCACCCGGCGGTTGCTGGCGTGGTAATCGGATTGGTGGTGGTGGCCATGTGGTGGGTCACGGGTGCGCTGGGTTTCGTGCCCGAGCACCCCGACACACTCGAGCCGTTTTATGTGGCCTCGGTGGGTGGGCGACCCGAGTCGTTTTCATTTACCGCACCCATGGCGTACACGCTGCATTGGCTCATGCTCTACAGCGACGCCTCCAACGTGCTCAACATTGGCATTGTGTCGGTGCTGGGCATGGTGCTGGGCTCGGCCACCTCGGCCGTGGCGGCCGGACGCTTTCGCTGGGAGGGCTTTCACGGCGCCCGCGACACGGGTTTGCACCTGCTGGGTGCGGTGCTTATGGGCGTGGGGGGCGTGGTGGCACTGGGCTGCACGGTAGGCCAGGGACTCTCGGGCTTGTCGACGCTGAGCGTCTCGTCCATGCTGGCGGTACTGGCGATTGTGCTGGGCGGCGTGGCAGGGCTGCGCTTTCAAATGGCGCTGCTGCTGCGCGATGACTGAAACCGAGCCCGAAACCGCGCGCCGTTTTGGTGGCGTGGCTAGGCTTTACGGCGTTGCGGGTGCGCAAGCCATTGCTCGGGGGCACGTGGCGGTGGTAGGCGTAGGTGGCGTGGGCACCTGGGTTGTAGAGGCCTTGGCGCGCAGCGGCGTGGGGCACCTTACCCTAATTGACGCCGACCACGTGGCCGAATCCAACATCAACCGCCAGTTGCACGCCACCGACGCCACCTTGGGCATGGCCAAAGTTCAGGCCATGGCGCAGCGTGTTCACAGCTTTGCCCCTGGCGCCCACGTTGACCCGGTGGACGCCTGGGTGGACGCCGACAATTGGCCCAGTTTGGCCTTGCAGTGGTTGAGCGAGCGCACCGTGGTCATCGATGCGTGCGACCAAGTGCTCGCCAAACTGGCCATGGCCAGCTGGGCCCGGGCAGGACGTCGCGCCCTGCTGTGCGTGGGCGCCGCCGGCGGCAAACGTGCCGCGCACGCGGTGCAGCTGGCCGATTTGTCGCGCACCACACACGACCCGCTGCTTGCCAATTTGCGCGCGCGTTGCCGACGCGCGTGGCAAGTGCCCGGACCCGCACCCGGCAAAGCCGCCAAATCGCTGGCCCTGCCCTGCGTGTACAGCGCCGAAGCGGTACAGCCCAGCCCGCCCGAGACCGCCGGCCCTGGCGCCGCCTTGGGCTGCCACGGCTACGGCTCCAGTGCCGCGGTCACTGGCGCGTTTGGCTTGGCGGCGGCCTCATGGGCGCTTGAGCAACTGGCGCGTGGCACGGTGCGCGCCTAGGCTGGCCCAGCGGGTATTTGTGGCAACATGCCCTTATGAACAGCGCCTCTCCCACCCCTTACCTTGACCCGCAGGCCGCGGCCCTGATTGCCAAGCTTACCGAGCTGGGCATACCCGCCACCCACACCCTAAGCCCTACCGAGGCCAGACAGGCGTACCTGCAAAGACGCTTTGCCACCCAACACATTCCAGCGCCGCTGCACGAGGTGCAAGACCTCACCTGCCCCGGCCCCGCGGGCGATTTGGCTTTGCGTCTGTACCGCAACACCGAGGGCGACGCGCCCAGCCCTGCCCTGGTTTACTTTCATGGCGGTGGCTGGGTGATTGGCGACTTGGAAACCCACGACGTGCTGTGCCGCGACCTCGCCCGGTTGTCGGGCTACACCGTTGTAGCTGTGGATTACCGCCTGGCCCCGGAGCACGTGTTTCCCGCTGCGGTAGACGACGCCAACGCCGCCGTGAACTGGGTATTTGCCAACGCCGAGGCGTTGCACATTGACCCGGCTTACATCGCCGTGGGCGGCGACAGCGCCGGGGGTAACCTGGCGGCCGTGGTGTGCCTGAGCCGGCGTGATGCAGATTTGCCAGCGCCGCGTTTTCAGCTTCTCATTTACCCCGCCACCGACATGCATGGCAACACCGCATCGCACCAGCGCTTTGCGCAAGGGTATTTGCTTACGCGCGACTCAATCGATTATTTTTTAGGGCATTACCTGCCGCACGCGACCGACGCCGACGACTGGCGCGCCTCGCCGCTGTTGCACGCCAGTCACGCCAACCTTCCCCCCGCGTTGGTGCTTACCGCGGGCTTTGACCCCCTATGCGACGAAGGGCGCGCCTATGCCGATGCGCTCTCGGCCGCTGGCACCCCTTGCCAGTACGTGTGTTTTGCGCGGCAAGTGCATGGGTTTGTGCCCATGGGCAAAGCCTTAACCGAGGCCGACACCGCCGTGGCGCTGTGCGCCCATGCCCTGCGCCGCGCCACGCTGGACTAGGCGCTTAAGCGTGCCCGCTCGGTGGCCATTTGGCCAGCGCGCCGCCCAGAGGTAAACGCCCAGGCCAAATGGTGGCCGTGGCCTTTAAGCAGCAAGCCACCCTGCCCGGTTGAGCCTGCGGCGTACAGGCCTGCAATGGCTACTCCATCGGTGTTAAGCACCCGGTGCTGCGCGTCCACCCGCAAGCCGCCTTCGTTATGCACAAACACCGCCCGCACGGGCCCCAGCGCAACCATGGGCTGATGGGTGTGCTTAGCCATGTGGGTGTGGGCCACTGCCTGTTGTAACGCCTCGGGCGGTATGCCAATGGCCTGCGCCAACGCCTGCAAATTGGGGGCTACGTGACATACGTCCGGTCGATTGCGTCGGTAGTCGTCCAAATACGCATAGGCCACGCCGGGGGCCGTGGAAACAAAATGCGGCCAAGCTGAAAACCGCTTGGCTAGCTCGTGATCCAACAGCACGTAGCCCACCTTGCCCGGTTGCTGCGGCAGGCGCCAAGCCGGGTCGCCTTTGTCGGTGTCTACCAGCTGGCCCGCGGTATTGACCAACAGCGCACCTTGGGCAAACAACTCGGGCGAAGGCGCCAAGGCCGTGGTTAAAAACTTCATTAAGAAGGGGCGCAGCAGCACCGCGGGGACGTGGGCGATTGCCCACGCCATGCCGCTTGCCAGCCACCGCCACGGTGGCAAACGCAACAGCCAGTGCCCGCGCGCGGGTGGCATGAAGCGAATCTCTGGGCCCAGCGCCAAGTCGCCATTAACAATTTGTGCCCCCACCGCCTCGGCCATGCGCTGCCCATCACCGGTGGCGGTGGGGTTTACAGCCTCAATCGCAGCGGCCTGATCGCCCATGAAGCGGGCCTTCAGGTCCGCGGCATTGGTGAAATCACCCGCGGCCAACACCACCCCGCCCGTGGCCAACCAGCGCTGAGTTTGGCCCAGGCGCTGGGCGTCTACCCCTATCACCTCGCCCCGCTGGCTGACCAACGCGTGCACGTGCGCGCTCGTGACCACGTGCACCCCCGCGCGTCGGGCACGCCGGCTTAAGTGGTAGATGAACGCCCGCGAATTGGGCAGCACGTTATGCATGCGCGCCACGCGGTGCGGTGGCTCCGGCATCGGGCCCATGAAGCGCACACCCGAAGCCAACAACCAAGCAAAGGTATCGGGCATGGCATCACATAGCACGCGGCGTAAATCGTCGTTATCGCGGCTGGCCAGTGGCCCAGCAAAACCTGGCATGTCCTGCCAGTGGTGCAGCGGGTTGTCTTCAATACCCGCACGGCGTTGGTGAGGTGTTTGGCTGGCGGTAACCGAGCCCACCGACCACGCCGTGGACCCACCCAGATCGGCGTTTTTCTCTAGCAGCACCACCTTGGCGCCGCGTTCGGCCGCCTCAATGGCGGCGGCCAATCCGGCACCACCACCCCCCACAACCAACACATCACAGGTGGTTGTTGCCAACATATAAAGACGCCATCAGGTTCATCCCTTTATTTTTCAACCGGTATGCCGGTTCGGGTGTCACACGCGTCACCTACGCAATGGCGAGATTTGGTGCTATGCTCTTGCCGTACGTAACCAAACAAAGGAGTTTCCTGATGCGTGCTACTCAGTTTTTTGGCGCAACGATCGCCCTTACGCTGGCGGCCGCCACGGCGCAGGCCGGTAGTCTGCGCACGGCTGACTTGCTTGGTCAGCCCAGCGACGCCGCCCGCACAGCCGCCGTGCAGCAACTGGTCAAGTACGGCGTGCCAGCCGACGCCGCCCAGGCCCGCGTGGCCAGCCTGTCGGCTGACGAGGTGCAGCGCCTGCGCATCGAGGTTGGCTCGGCCCCGGCTGCGGGTAAGGTTTCATCGGGCACCTGGCTTGTGCTGATTGGCGCGGGCGTCTACGTTTACATGACCTACAAGTAAGCCTTGCGGGCTGAATCCCGCCGCCCATGCGGCGGGTTTTTTTTGTCTAATGAAACTGGCGTACGTGGTAGCCACTGTGCTGGCCGTGCTGAGCGGCTGCAGCAGCTATGCCCCGCAGTACTGGGGTGAGGACACGCCGTTTGCCCAACGAGCCGCCGCCGAGTTACCTACCCGGGTTGAGCTCACCGACGTGCCGTTCGTGCCTCAAGACGACTGGTACTGCGGCCCTGCGGCGCTTGCCATGGTGCTGCAGTACGGCGGCGCTGAGGCCAGTTTTGCGCAGGTCTCACCCAAGCTGCTTTTGCCGGCGCGCCAAGGCAGTTTGCAACTCGAGATGATGGCCGCCACGCGCACCTTTGGTCGGGTGCCCCACGTTATCGAACCCACCCTGCACGGCCTGTTACGCGAATTGGCAGCCGGGCGACCTGTGATCGCGCTGGAGAATTTTGGCACCAGCTGGTATCCGCTGTGGCACTACTCGGTGGTGGTGGGGTACGACTTGGAAAAGCGGGAGGTATACCGCCGCAGCGGCTTGCGGCACCGGGTGGCCGTACCCATGCCAATTTTTGAGCATGTTTGGATGGAAGAAGGTTACTGGGCCATGGTGGCGCTGGCCCCCGATGACACGCCCACTAAGCCCCAAGCCAAGGCGTGGCGCGAGCAATTGGCCTTAACCGAGCCTTTTCTATCGGCCGCCGCAGCAGGCAACGCATGGCGCAACTACCTTGCGACTTTTCCCGAGGACGCGATTGGCTTGGCGGGCTTGGGTAACAGTCAGCATGCCCAGGGCAACTGGAACGCTGCGGCAGAGAGTTATCGCCTGGCCTTGTCGCAAGAACCGAGCAATGCCAATTTGGCGCGACTGGCACAACAGGTTTTTACCAAGGCACAGGCCACCGACGACGCTGCGTGCGCCGCCAAAGTATCGCAGCGCGGTCAGCGTTGGCCATGCCCCACACCATGACAACACACTTAAGGTTGCGTACATCATGCCGACACTTAAGACATGTCTGCAATTTATTTGCCCCCAGCCATGGTTAACATCATTTTCCGGCTGCGTATTTTCGTACACGTTTTGGCCGCTTCAGTGGCGGCCTATCGCGCCCTCGAGGGGATTCAGTACGGTGACCCAGGGCAAGCCGCCGCCTCGGCTCTTGTGGGGATGGCCACCATCTACGGTATTGGATTTGTCGTGAAGTGGGTTTTTAAGTCGGTTTTCGGTACGCCCAGCCGCTAGAACACTGGGCTATTTGCGGTGCATGCCCTCGTCGCTGGGGCGCTTCACATCGGCCATTACTGGTACTTCAAGTTGCTGCCCGTTCGGCCCAACAAAGATCAACGTCAACGCGACTTCCTGTGGCGGCTGCACGGCTTGCTTAAGGTCCATAAGCATCACATGGTAGCCGCCGGGCTTAAGTTCCAGCGGTTGAGTTGGCCCTACTTCAACCGAGGCCACCTCAGCCATGCGCATCACGCCATTGGCCATGGACATCTGATGCACTTGGGCCACCTGAGTCAAAGGCGTGCGCACCCCAACCAACTGCAGGGTTTGAGTTGAGCGAATTTGCATAAACGCCCCAGTTGCCGTTTGCTGAGCCACCGTGGCACGTACCCAGGCGCTGCTTACCGAAACTTGCGCGTGTGCGGCACCCAACGCCATAAAAGCCGCCCAGACCAGCCATATCCGACAACAACGGGTAAAAAGCACTTCTTTCTCCATGCAACGTCATTTCCTGTCGCCTCATGTTATTGCATCAGGCTGCTGCCATCGCCATCAACCCAAGCACAATAAGCCCAGCCCCCAATGCTCGGTTCCCGCGTACTGTCTCGCCCAACAACCATTTGCCCAGAAGCAAGGCAAACAAAATACTCGTCTCCCGTAGCGGTGCAACTAGGCTAAGTGGCGCCACCGTCATGGCCCACAACACCACAAGGTAAGCCACGGGCGAGAGCACGGCAACGCCCAGCAGCGCACAGCCGTCGCGTTTAATGCACTGGACGGCGTTGCGACGATGCCATATGAGCCATGGCAAACAAAACATACTGCGCAGGACTTGCCCCCCCCAGTAAAAGCCAAGAATGGGCAAGGCCAGGGTGTGCACGGCGTAGCGGTCCCAAATGGTGTAGGCGGCGATGGCGGTGCCGCATAGCAACGCCAGCAACATAGCACGGCCAAACCACAACTGCTTAACGCCGATGCCACTAAAGCCCACCAGCAACGCGCCCACAATGATGCCAAGCCCTCCCGCAATGCCTAACGGGTGCGGCTGCTCGCCCAGCACCAACAGGGCAAACACCATGGACAGAAATGGTCCGGTGGCGCGAGCGACTGGGTAAACCAGCCCCAAATCGCCGTGCCGGTATGCGGCGCCAAGTATGCCCAAATACATCATATGCAGCCCTGCACTCAGCGCCATGGCAGTCACAGCGATCGGGTTAAGCAACTGTTCCCACGGCACCTGAACCAGTGCGATTGGCGTCCACAACAAAGCCTCGGTCACCGACAACAAGGCCACAAAGGCCATGCCCGTCAACGCCGTTTTTTTTAATATGAAATTCCAAAAGGCGTGCCCCGCAGCCGCCAGTACCACCAAGAGCAGTGCCATGATTTTTTCTCCCCTCAATGCATGATACGCTCGCCCTCAAAATGGTTATGATTAACAACTGTTTTTGATACACCCAATCCCGCTCACGCATGCAATTTCATCTCAACGGTTTTCAGCCAGGCGACCCGCGCTACGCCGACCCACAAGACCGAGTGGTTCGGCCTCCCATTAAGCGCCCGCTCCCTTCGACCGCTGACGTGGTGATTGTGGGTTGTGGGCCAGCGGGCTTAAATTTGGCGGCCCAGCTGGCGCAATTTGGCGATATTCGCACCTGCATCGTTGATGCCAAGGACGACCGCCTAACGGTTGGCCAAGCCGATGGCATGGCGTGCCGCACCATGGAGATGTTTCAGGCCTATGGCTTTGCCCAGCAAGTGATGCAAGAGGCCTACCAAGTCAACGAGACGGCGTTTTGGAAGCCCGACCCCAATCAGGCCAGCCACATCATGCGCCATGACCGCATTCAGGATGTGGAAGATGACTTGTCGGAAATGCCGCACGTCATCATCAATCAAGCGCGCATTCACGACATGTTTTTGGACGTGATGCGCCAACGGCCAGCCAAGCTTGAGCCGTTTTACTCGCGTAAATTGGTCGGTCTGCAGCGCGACGACAGCGACCCGGTCTACCCCGTTGCATTGACGTTTGAGCGCGGTGTGACCCATGCCCAAACCGCCCACGCCACTGAAACCATGAGAGCCCGCTACGTGGTGGGGTGCGATGGCGCGCGCAGCAGCGTGCGCACGGCCATTGGCCGTGAACTCGTGGGCGACGCGCTGAACCAGGCGTGGGGCGTGATGGATGTGTTGGCGGTTTCGGATTTTCCCGACCTTCGCATCAAGTCGGTGATTCAGTCCGCCACCGAGGGCAACATGCTCATCATTCCCCGCGAGGGAGGCTACATGGTTCGGCTGTACATTGAGCTGGACAAACTCAACGCCAACCAGCGCGTGGACCGTGCCAACATCTCGCCAGCGTACCTCATTGCTGCGGCACAGCGCATTCTGCACCCCTACCGCATCGAGGTGAAAGAGGTGCCGTGGTGGAGCGTGTACGAAATTGGCCAACGGCTTACCACCGCGTTTGACGACGCCCAACCCGGCCAAGAACCACGTGTGTTTTTAGCCGGCGACGCGTGCCATACCCATAGCCCCAAGGCTGGTCAGGGGCTCAACACGTCGGTTAACGACACCTGGAACCTGGGATGGAAATTGGCGCATGTACTACGCGGGCAGGCCGATAGCGAACTGCTGCGCACCTACTCAGCCGAGCGGCAAGACATTGCCAAGCAATTGATTGACTTTGACCGGGACTTTGCCAAGTTGTTCAGCACCAAGGTGAAGTCGGCGGACAACCCCAACGGCGCAGACCCTGCCGAGCTGCAACGTATGTTCATGCAGTTTGGACGCTTTACCGCGGGCACCGCCATACGCTACCAAGCCTCAATGGTGGTGGCCAATGACGCGCACCAGGCCTTGGCGCGTGGGCAGGTGGTGGGCATGCGGTTTCATTCGGCGCCAGTGGTACGTTTGGCCGATGCCAAACCGATGCAATTGGGCCACTGCGCCCAGGCCGATGGGCGGTGGCGGGTTTACGCCTTTGCCAGTCGGGACCAGCCCA
Source organism: Burkholderiaceae bacterium (assembly GCA_038125525.1). GTDB lineage: Bacteria > Pseudomonadota > Gammaproteobacteria > Burkholderiales > Burkholderiaceae_C > RS62. Next base: position 10,335 of record JAYPEA010000047.1, read on the forward strand.
TGGGCTCCAACTGCGGCATCACCAAACTGTGTCAATGGCTCAATGACTCGACGGAGTCGCCGATTCGGCGCCACACCCCCGCTGGGGCCGACCCCGATGCGATGATTGATCTGCGTGCGGTATTTCAACAACCCCATCGCGAACTTCGACTGGAGACCATGCCGCCTTTGTTGATGCCAGCCAAAGGCTTGTACCAGCTGCAAGATTACGAAAAAATCTTCTGTGCCGACCCGCGTCAGCCTGAAGACATCTTTGACATGCGCGGCATCGACCGCGATCAAGGGTGCATGGTGGTGGTGCGGCCCGATCAGTACGTGGCCGCGGTACTGCCGCTGGATGATTACGCCGCGTTGGCGGCGTACTTTGCTGGGGTGTTGCGCACGCAGCCGTTGCAGCCCGCGTAAGCTAAGGCAACCGCAGCACGATTTCACCACCGGGCTCGCGCGCGCGTGAGCAGCACAAAATCACACGTTCTTGGCGTTGGCTCTGGCTCAGCACAAAGTCTCGGTGTTCAATGTCGCTTGATAACTCCGCGTCGTAAGCACACGCGCATACCCCGCACAAGCCATCGCTGCACTTAACTTCGGTACTCACGCCGTGGGCAGCGAGTACCTCGGTGGCACGCTGGTCAGCCGCCACCTGCAAGCGCGGACCATCGGCACCCAAGCGCAACACAAACGGGTGGTTGTCCCACTGCGGGCCCTCGGGCACGTGAAAATACTCGCGCTGACATGCGGTATCGGGCCAGCCTTGCGCAGCGGCGGTGTCAAACACCGCGTCCATGTATGCTGGCGAGCCACAGGTGTACAGCATAAAGCCCGGTTGATACGCCGGCAGAGCTTGCTGCAGGTTAAGGCGCGCGCCTTCTTGCGAGGCGTGTACCTGTACCTTATCTTTCCAGGGCATGGTTTGCAGCCAATCGGCGTAGCCCGAAGCGGCACGCTCTCGCACGCTTAAATGCATCACAAAGTCGTCTTGCTGCGCGTGCAGTTGGTGCGCCATGGCAATGAGTGGCGTGACGCCAATGCCCCCGGCCATGAGCCAGCTACGGGTGGCGTGGGGCTGCAACGGGAAGTGGTTAATCGGGCGCGAAATAAACACCTGCCGTCCAGGCCGAAATACCCGGTGCATCAGCGCCGAGCCGCCGCGGCCACCGGCGCGGGGGTCTTCGCGAAGCACCCCAATCAAATAGTGGTCGCGTCGCGCCGGGTCAGACGCCAAGCTGTAGGCACGTTGGTATTCGGGGGCAATCACCACGTCGATGTGCGCCCCCGCTTCAAATGCGGGCAAGTCACCGCCATCAAGGGCCCGCAGCTCAAACTGAACCACCGTTTCACTTAAATCGGTGCGGCTGTGGACGCGGACCGGAAAAACTGGCGGTTGCGCAGGAATCGGACGCGACGGCGGCACCAAATGTTGGGTTTTTGATTCGACCAAGCGCTGCTGGTACCGTGCCGGTGACAGCAACTGCTTGTAGCGTTGAATACCCGCCTCGCGGTCAACAGGTTGCGTAACGGGGTACGGCAGCGGCATGGCGTCAGCCGGGTAAACCGCTAGCGTTTGCTCCTCGGGCTTGATCACCAAGGTCTTTTGTAACGTACGTTGGTTGGTGTGGCTAGCCCTCGTGTAGCGGCCGCTCGAGCGATCCAATTCAATGTCCCACCACCATTTCTTTACCGGGTTAATGCTGCCTCGGTTCAGCCAATCGTCCAGGCGCGCCAGCCATGGTGCAGATTGCGGCACCCGGGTTGCCACGGCCCGCCATAGCTCGTCGGCCAGCAAGCCTTCAAGATTCCACGGACAGGTTTTCATGCAACGCCCGCACATTCCACCGGCGGCGTTGGTGATTCGGTAACGGGTGCACTTTTCGGCGTCGCTCTTCCAAATCTCGTATCCGTTGTACATGACCTTAGGACCGGCGGTGATGGCGCCAGATGGGCACTCACGCGCGCACTTGTTGCAGCTTTGACAGAAGCGCTGCAAGCCAAAGTCAATGGGTTGGTCAAACGTCATGGGCATGTCGGTTGTGACGGTGCCACTTTTGAGTCGCGGGCCCAAGAAGGGGTTGAGTATGACCTCGCCGATGCGGCTCACTTCGCCCAATCCCGACAGCAGCAACAACGGCGGTTGCAAGACGTCACCATCAAGCACCGAATGCACGCGCGCGCTGTAACCTTGACGGCGTATTTGCTCGGCCAATACCCCGCCCATGAGCGAAAAGCGCAGGTACGCCCGCATGCTTTGCGCCACCGAAATCCAATCGTCACCGCTGGCGCCTTCCATGGTTTCATGGCCTTGGTCAACCAACAGGTTAACGGCGTGCGGATGGTACGCAGGCATGGGGTTGCCACCGGCGTCGTGCGAGTAGTACGCCCACGATGGCACCTTGCACAGGCCCACGGCGTCCATGCCCAAGAAGTAACTCGTGGCCTTGAGCTTATCGGCGTTGCGTTGTGGGTTGGTGGCCTCGGGGCGTACTTGGCCCTTGGCCTCACCAAACTGCAACAACAGCAGCGCGCCCAAGGCCCGCCTGGCACAGGCGCCAATCGGGCTTTTCATCACGTAGTGGGCGTTTTTGGCGTCGCGCTGCACGTCGGCACCCAAATCACCAAACAGCGCACGGGCAAAAAAATCTGCGCGTTTGGGAAAGCGCGGTACCCGCTCGTGGTCGATGAATGTGGTTGGGGCATCACGTTTAGGTAGCGTTTCAATTGGGTGTGGGCCTAGCCGGTAGTCTCGGTTGGCCATGGGATGCCGATTCCAAGCGGTACGTAGTGAACCGTAACCCAACCACCACCCCAAGCCCCTGCCCTTACCGCCTAAGTTGGGCGTGACCAATGGCGCATCGGGCTGCATGGTTAGGGTTGTGGATACCGCGGCCACGGCCATACGGGATTCAACGAAGGGTTGGTTACCGTAGGCATCGGTTAAGCCAGCGCGCCAAGCCAGTTGAGGCAGATCAAGCTCGCTGGCCGTCAGGCTATGCGAGCGCGCCGAGAACCCCAGCATCCGCAAATAGCTCGACAGCAGCACCGCCACTTGCGAAGCAAGTAACGCAGCCCGATGAGCCTGGGCGCCATGTAACCAATCACAGCCGGCCTCATCGGGCCGCGGGTCACGTGGGTATTCCACCGCCACCACCAACGCATGGGTGTGATGTTCGACCGATCCGTGCTGTATGCCAGATGAGTCCACCACATCAGCCAAGATCATGTCCATGCCCGCGGCAAAGCTCTTAGGTTGGCTTTGTGCCAGTGCCTCGCCCAAAGCTTTGACCTTCGGATTGGAAATGGGTTGCGTCAAGTGCGCGCCTTGAGGTAGGCTGCAAACACCAGCAAAGGTAGCATCAAAATAATACGCCGCACTCTTGAGATGCTCAGCGCGCTCCAACGGATCGGCCGGCAAATCAGCCTCGGCTGGATTCACTTGGCCCTCTCGTATCAGGTCAAACATTGCCATGTACGGCGCCATGGCGTGAATGATTGAATCTTGC
>JAYPEA010000048.1:0-13267 GCA_038125525.1 Burkholderiaceae bacterium
GACGGGTCAACGACATACCCAAAGGCCGAATCGTACGCAAAGGGTCGACGCTACTCGTTAAACGTGGGGCAAAAGTCAAAAACGATGTCTCCGAGCGCATCGCCGAGCACGGCCAGGTCAGGCTGACGTCGGTGCGGGGTACCGAGCGCATGCGAATTCGCGCCAAAACGGGTGAAACAGTTTCCAGCATGGCCAGGCGCCTTGGTGTATCGGCCCAATCGTTGGCCAAGTGGAACCGGTTAAGCACACGTACGCGCCTAGCCAAAGACCAACGCCTTACGGTGTACCTGCCGCGCAACTACGGCAAGCGCAAAAGACGCTAGCGCCGGTCGATGAGCGCGTGGGCGATGGTACCCAAGTCTACGTACTCCAACTCGCTGCCTGACGGCACGCCGCGTGCCAGCCGGCTCACCTTGACACCCAAGCCTTTTAGGCTTTGCGCCAGCACGTGGGCGGTGGCTTCGCCCTCGGCGGTGAAGTTGGTCGCCAAAATAACCTCTTGCAAGGTATCCGCGTCTCGCCTGACGCGCTCAATAAGGCCGGGCATGCCGGTATCCATGGGTTGTACCCCATCAAGCGGGCTTAGGCGCCCCATTAACACGTGGTAGCGCCCTTGAAACACAGCGGTTCGCTCCAGCGCCGATTGATCGGCCGGTGTCTCCACCACACAAAGCCGGGTTGGGTCGCGCGCGGGGTCTTCGCAGATGGCGCATACGTGGGTTTCAGATAGCGTGTGGCACACACTGCAATGCCCCACTCGCTGGACTGCCTGCTGCAAGGCCAGGGCAATTTGCTCGGCCCCCGTCCGGTCGTGCTGTAACAAGTGGTAGGCCATGCGCGAGGCCGAACGCACCCCCACCCCGGGCAGGCGGCGCAAGGCCTCAATCAACGTGGCCAGCGCAGCGCTTTGCGCCACCGTGCAGGCCTAAAACGGCAGCTTCAGGCCCGGCGGCATGCCGGGCATGCCACCACCCACCTTGGCCATGCGGGCCTCAGACTCGGCGTCTATTTGACGCGCGGCGTCGTTGACAGCAGCAGCCACCATGTCTTCGACCATCTCGTGATCGTCACCCATGACAGAGGGGTCAATGCTGACGCGCAACACCTGATGCTTGCCCGTCATACGCACCTTCACCAGCCCAGCACCAGCCTGCCCCTCCACTTCCATGGCGGCAATTTCTTCTTGCGCTTTTTTTAAGTTTTCTTGCATGGCCTGCGCTTGCTTCATGAGGCCGGCGAGTTGTCCTTTGTTAAACATCGATTTTCCTGTTGCGCTTAAGGGTTGGGGGGCTGGCCTGGCAGCACCAGCGAGCCCGGCACAATTGTGCCTCCAAATGCCTGCATGACCTGTTGAACGTCAGGGTCTTGGGTGAGCGTTTGCACGGCGTGTTGTTGCTGGACCGCTTGGTGTTGCTGGTGTCGCTGCGCCACGCAATCGGTTACCTCGCCCAGCGACACCACCAGTTTAACGGGGTATCCGGCCTGCGCCAGCGCCTGCTCAAGCCGACGGCGCGGACTGTCGTCGGCCAGTGCAGGCTGCTCAACCTGCACGCACCACTGACGCGCGGTGGACTCGCCCTGCGCCCCCTGCCACATGCTGCGTATGGCCAACTCGCGCGCCAGCGCAGCCACGCGCTCGGCCTGCAGCAACGATTCAACCAAGGTGCACCACTGGTCGTTGCTGCTAGGCTCGCCCTCTGGCGAGGGGGGCACGGGCGCAGCGGCCGATGGCTCGGACCGTTCGAGCTGCACAGGCCGGGGCGACTCGTCCGAGACGCGTTCGGATGCTGATTCGGCGGTGTGTGCGGGTGTGGGCTGAGGTTCGGCGATGGCCTGAGCGACGGGCTCGGGTGTTAGCCCGGGCTTAGGCGTTACGGTTTTTTTTTTGTCGCCCCCGCCAAAGGCCAAAAACCGCAGCAACACCATGCTCAGTCCGGCGTACTCATCGGGCGCCCAGGTTAGGTCTTGCCGGCCTTGCAGGCACAGGCTGTAGAGCAGTTGGGTTTCGTCCGGGGCCAGTGCGTTGGCTAGGGCTTGAATGGCTGAGGCGTGGTTGGTGGGTTCGGCCTGCGCCAACTGCATCAAGGCCACGGCGTGCAGACTTTCGGTCAGCGCGTCCAGTACCGCCTGCGCCGACTGCCCTACCTCGCGCAAGGTGTGAATGTGCTGCACCACAGACGCACCGTCGGCCGCGGCCAGTGCCTCGAGCAACTGCAGGCCCCAAGTTTCGTCCACCAGGCCAAGCATGTCGCGCACGGCGGTCTCGGTTAGCTCGCCGTTGCCGTAGGCAATGGCTTGGTCGGTTAGGCTCAGCGCGTCACGCATTGAGCCGCGCGCGGCGCGTCCCAGCAGGGGCAACGCCGACGCCTCGGCTGTGACGGCTTCTTGTTGCAACAAATCTTGCAGATGCTCAGCGATGGTGGCCGGGGCCATGGGCCGCAGGTTGAACTGCAAACAGCGCGACAACACCGTGACCGGCACCTTTTGCGGGTCGGTGGTGGCCAGCACAAACTTAAGGTACTCGGGCGGCTCTTCTAGCGTTTTAAGCATGGCATTGAATGCTGTGGTGCTCAGCATATGAACTTCGTCCACCATGAGCACCTTAAAACGCCCGTTCACCGGTTTGTAAAGGGCTTGCTCAAGCACCGATTGAATGTCGTCTACGCCTCGATTGGAGGCGGCATCGAGTTCGACGTAATCGGCGAAGCGTCCGCTGTCGATTTGCTCGCACACGTGGCATACGCCGCATGGGGTGTCGGTGATGCCGCCGTTGCCGTCTGGTCCCACGCAGTTAAGCGACTTGGCCAAAATACGCGATACGGTGGTTTTACCAATACCGCGGGTGCCGGTAAACAGATACGCGTGGTGCAGCCGTTGCGAGCGCAACGCGTTGCCCAAAGCCTGAACCACGTGGGCCTGCCCCACCATCTCGCCAAAATGGCGAGGCCGGTACTTGCGGGCCAAAGCGGTATGAACCATGGAGTCATTTTATGCCGGGCCGGGGCCGCTGCCATCACGAGCCGACGCGACCAGCGTGCGTAGAATACGAGGCGGCGAGCCTTCCCGCATGGTGCAGTGGCCAACCGGGTCAGGTGGGGAACCAAGCAGCCCTAACCATCAAGCCAGTGACGGGGTCAAGGCTCGCCACCCCGCACAGTCGGGGCGCAGGCAGTTGCCCCACCCCAGGCAGGGGTTTGACTTTGGCGATACGCTCGACCTTTTGTGTTGTGCGCCTCGCGCCAAGGCTTGTTTGATGCCGGCATCGTCCCGTTCGTTTAAGGGCAACAAAGCCCATTTACCTAGCAAGCTTTGCGCGGTGTGTCAGCGCCCCATGACGTGGCGTAAGGCCTGGGCCAACAACTGGGAGCACGTGCGTTACTGTTCGCAACGCTGCCGGCAACAACGTGCCACGGGTCCGCGCTGCGAATGACACACAACCTGGTGTGGTTTAAGCGCGATTTACGCGTGGCCGACCACGGCCCGTTGCGCGCAGCGCTGGTCAGTGGGCCGACGCTGGCGCTGTATTGCTGGGAGCCCTCGGTGTGGCAGGCAACCGATGCGTCGTCGCGTCAGGCCGAGTTTGTGGCCGAATGCCTGCACGACTTGCAGCACCAGTGTCAGTTGCACGGCGTGGTGTTGCACGTGGCGCATGGCGAGGTGCTGCCAGTACTTGAGCGGTTGCATGGCACTTACGGCTTGCGCGCGGTGTACAGCCACGAAGAAACCGGCAACGCCATCACCTACGCGCGCGACCGCGCCGTGGCGGCGTGGCTTAAGGCGCGAGGCCTGCCGTGGCACCAAAGCCAACAGCACGGCGTGGTGCGTGGCCTAAAGCAGCGCCGCACCTGGCTGGGGCAGTGGCGCGCGCACATGCAGCGGCCAATGGTGGCGCCACCACCGACCGCCCAGCTGGCCGCGTCCAAGGCCCCCGCGTCCAGCCCAGCTGAGGCCCCACCTGAAGTGGTGAGCCGCGTGCTACCGGCACCGCAGCGACAGCGCGGTGGCCGCGAGGCGGCGCTGGCGGCATTGGAGCAATTTCTGCAGCGCGGCAGCGCGCGGTATCGCGGTGGCATTTCCTCGCCGCTGTCGGCACCCACGGCGTGCTCGCGTCTGTCGCCCTATTTGGCGTGGGGCTGCCTAAGCATGCGCGAGGTGGTACAGGCCACCGAGCGTACCTTGGCGTCTTGCCATGCCGGTGACCCGCGCCGCGCCGGGCTGCGCAGCATGCTTAGCCGATTGCATTGGCATTGCCACTTCATTCAAAAGCTCGAGAGCGAACCCGCCATTGAATGGCGCAACATGCACCCGGGCTACAACGGCCTGCGCGAAGACGACTGGCAAGCCCACCACTTTGATGCGCTCACCCAAGGCCGCACTGGCTGGCCGCTGGTGGACGCCTGCGTGGCCATGCTGGGGCACACCGGGTGGCTGAACTTTCGCATGCGGGCTATGTTGGTGTCGGTGGCGGCCTACCCCTTGTGGCTGCACTGGCGCGAAGTGGGTTTGTGGCTGGCGCGGCAGTTGGTGGACTACGAGCCGGGCATTCACTGGAGCCAAATGCAAATGCAGGCTGGCACCACCGGCATCAACACCACACGCGTGTACAACCCGATCAAGCAAGCGCGCGACCACGACCCGCAAGGCCAGTTTGTGCGCCATTGGTTGCCGGTGCTGCGGCGTGTGCCCGATGCGTGGGTGTTTGAGCCCTGGCGCATGCCCGCCAGCGTGCAGCAAGCCTGTGGCGTGCGCGTGGGGCACGACTGGCCACTGCCGCCGGTGGACTTGGCGCAGGCCACGCGCCAAGCCAAAGCGCGTATGCACCAGCGCCGCGCCCAACCCGAGGTGCACGCGGGCAAACAAGCCGTACTGGCACGCCACACCGCCAACAGCGGCAAGCCCCCCGCCCGGCTCACCCCACGCGCGCGCCGCAACGCGCCGCCAACCGCTCAAACCACCTTTGACTTTTAAGTCATGACCCAACCCGCCGTGCGACACTTGATTGTGGTTTTGGGCGACCAACTTGATGCCGATGCGGCAGCCTTTGACGACTTTGACCCCATGCAAGACGCGGTATGGATGGCCGAGACCACGCAAGAGAGCACGCATGTGCCTTCGTCGAAAAACCGCAGTGTTATGTTTTTAAGTGCCATGCGGCACTTTGCCCTCGCGCTGCGCAGCCTGCAACGCCGCGTGTGCTACCAACACCTGGACGACGCGCAGGCCGCCCCCACCCTGTCGCAGGCGCTGGCGCGCGACGTGGCAGCACTTGGGCCCCAGCGCCTCATCATGACGGAGCCAGGCGAATGGCGCGTGCTACACGATCTGCGCCACACCGCGCACACCCTGGGCGTGCCGCTAGAGGTGAGGCCCGACCGGCACTTTATGTGCTCGGTGCGCGAGTTTGCCGCCTACGCCAAGGGGCGCAAGCAACTGCGGCTTGAGGGCTTTTACCGACACATGCGCCAACGCCATGACGTACTGATGCACAACGGCGAGCCCATCGGTGGCCAATGGAACTTTGACAAAGACAACCGCGGCACCTTTGGCGCCAAAGGCCCAGGCACCCTGCCCGCGCCCACGCGCGTGGCACCCGACGCCATGACGCAAGACGTGATGCAGCTGGTGCAGCAACGCATGGCCGACCACCCGGGCGACTGCAGCGGCTTTGCATGGCCGGTTACGCGCGCCCAAGCGCTGCTTGCCTTGCAAGACTTTGTGCAACGGCGCCTGCCGCACTTTGGTGCCTACCAAGATGCCATGTGGGAAGGCCAAGTGTGGCTGTACCACGCGCACCTCTCGGCTGCGCTTAATCTTAAGCTGCTGCGCCCACGCGAGGTGATAGACGCCGCCGTAGCCGCCTACAACCAAGGCCACGCCCCATTGCAGGCAACAGAAGGCTTTGTGCGCCAAATATTGGGCTGGCGCGAATACGTGCGCGGCATTTACTGGACGCAAATGCCCGACTACGCCACGCGCAACGCGCTGGATGCGCACGGCGACTTACCCGCCTTTTACTGGAGCGGTAACACCGACATGGCCTGCTTGGCCGACGCCATTGGCCAAACCCTGCGGCACGGCTACGCACACCATATACAGCGGCTGATGGTGACAGGTTTGTACGCCTTGCTGCTGGGGGTGCGTCCCCAAGCCGTGCACCAGTGGTACCTGGCCATGTATGTGGACGCTGTGGAATGGGTGGAGCTGCCCAACACGCTGGGCATGAGCCAGTACGCCGACGGCGGCGTGATGGCAAGCAAACCGTACGCCGCCAGCGGTGCGTACATCAAGCGCATGAGCAACCACTGCAAAGGCTGTCGCTACGACCCCAGCCAACGTACCGGTCAATCGGCTTGCCCGTTCACCACCTTGTACTGGGATTTTTTGCTGCGCCACCAAGCCACGCTGCAGCGCAACCCGCGCATGGCGCTGCCGCTCAAGCATCTGGCCAACCTTAGCCCGCAAGACCAAGCCGCGATTCAGGCGCAAGCCCATGCCCATCGACAACACGTGGCCTGATCCCAGCCCTGAGGCGACAGAGGTGAGGCTGGCGGCCATCAACCCCAGCGCGTACGCCCGCACACGCAACCACCTCAAGGGGGCCGTAACTGGCCTATCGCCCTACCTCACCCACGGCATGATTACCCTAGCGGACGTGTACCACCACGTGACGGCTCGCCACACACTGCCGCGTGAACACAGCCTGGTGCGCGAGTTGGGCTGGCGTGCCTTTTTTGCGCACGCGTGGGCCCACTTGCAAGACGGCATACACCAAAGCCAGCGTCCAGGCCCGCTGCCCGAGGCCGCCTACGCCACCACCATGCCCGCGGACATCGCCGCGGGCTGCACCGGCGTACCCGCCATTGACCACGCCGTGCACACCCTGCACACCACAGGTTTGCTGCACAACCACGCCCGGCTGTGGCTGGCCAGCTACGTGGTACACGGGCGACGCGTGCACTGGCACACCGGCGCGCGCTGGATGTACAGCTTGCTGCTGGACGGCGACTTGGCCAGCAACCACCTAAGCTGGCAATGGGTGGCTGGTACTTTTAGCAGCAAACCGTATGTGTTTAACGCCGACAACGTGGCCCAGTTTGCTCCGCCCGCCTGGCACAGTCGCGGCAGCGCCATCGATTTAAGCTACCCCGACTGGCAACAGTTGGCTGCCGGCCAGCGCCCCGCCCTGCCGAGCGGCCCCACGCCCGCGGCGAATGGCACCCCGGACCACGTGGTGACGCAACCCCCGCCTGAGCTGAACTGGCAAGCCCCCAGCGCGCTGCCGTTAAGGGGCAAGCGCGTGCAGCTGTTGCATCCGTGGGCGGTGGGCCAGCTTGACCCGAGCGCTTCATGCCGTATTGGTGTGGCCATGGCCGCGTGGCACCACGCCCACCCCTGGCACGCGCGCCGTTGGCACTGGATACATCAAGCCATGCAGCCGCACACCAACGCCTGCTGGTGGGTAACGCACGTGGGCGACCTGGCGCTGGCGCTGGCCCAGGCCAGCGAGGTTAGCGTGGTGGCCAACGGCCACATGCGTGCGGCCATTACGGCCATCAGTCAGGCCCTGATGACCCATGCGCAGGCCCCGCGTTTGCGCGTGATTGAGCCCGCGGCATTGTTTACCTCAGTGCAGCCCATGGCACGCAGTTTTTCAGCGTGGTGGCGTCGCACCCAATTGGCATGACGCCAACGCCCCGCCCGCTACCCAATTGGCTGTGGTGTGCCCTGCTGGCGGGGCTGGCGCCATTGTTGCTGTCGCAGGGGCGCCACACCCGACGCGTCACGCCACGCCTACCCGAGCCCACTGGCCCCCGGTACGGTCAGCAAGGCCAGGGCCCCGCACTGCGCGTGCTCATACTGGGCGACTCGGCTGCGGCGGGCGTGGGCGTATCCACTCAACACGAGGCCTTGAGCGGCTGCTTGCTGCAGTCACTCTTGCCCAACTACCAGGTGCAATGGCAACTGATGGCTCGCACCGGTACCACCACCGCCGACGCCCTGGCCCAACTGCAGCGCCAGCAGACGCGACCGGTTGACGTGGTGCTGGTCTCGCTGGGAGTGAACGACGTTACCGGCATGGTGCGCACCCGCGTGTGGCTGCAACAACAGCACGCGCTGTTGCGCACACTAATCACCAGGTGGGGCGCCCAACACGTGTTGCTCACCCAAGTGCCGCCCATGCACGCGTTTACCGCGCTACCCCAACCCCTGCGTGCCATGCTGGGCTGGCGCGCTCAGCACCTAAATCAATGCCTCGCGCAAGCGTTACCTGCTTGGGGGTTGGCCGCCTCGCAGCTTGCCGTACCACATTTGGCAGACCTGCACGCGTTGGCCAGCGATGGCTTTCACCCTGGCCCCAGCACCTATCGCGCCTGGGGGCAAGCCGCCGCGCAGGCCATCCAGGCGCTTTGTATCGCGCCCGCATCAAAACCCTGAGCCGCCAAACCAATCGCCACCAGTTGCGAGCCGCTACGCGCCTCAGCACGCCGCTGCACCAAGCGCTGGCCCACGCGTTGCACCTCGCGCGTGCCATGGTCATCGGTTACCCAGCCCTTAAGCCGCAACACACTGGGCGGCAAGCTAGCCAGCCACCCATCCACCGCTTGCGCCTGCAGAGGGCGAGCACACTGCCCGGTCCATTGCGCAAACAGGTTACCGTGCGCCTGTTCAGCGACAGCGTGGCGGCTCGGCCGAGGCACGGCAAGCTCTTCCAATAACGGCAGTAAATTCAGTCGGCCATGTGGGGCCAGCACCACAGGCGCCTGTGTCAGTTGGGCCAGCGTACGTTGCACCGGGGTAGCGTCGACCACGTCGGTGCGACTAAGCGCAATTAAATCGGCTTGTTGCAGTTGCCGCTGCACTTGCTCACGCAACTGAGAGTTGCGCAGCAACTCGGGTAAGCCCTGCGCGTCAGCCATGGTGACCACCCCGGCGTAGGTTAAATCGGGCTCGGCCAGCGCCATGGCGGCAATGCGCCCAGGTTCGGCCACGCCGCTGGCCTCTATCACAATGGCATCGGGGCGGGGCTGACGCGCCAGCGCATCGCCCACGGCGTAGTACAGGTCACCGGTCATGGCGCAACATACGCAGCCGTTGGTCAGCGCAATCGTTTGGGCGCCGGCCTGGGCAATACGCTGGGCGTCGATGTTGATGGCGCCAAAGTCGTTAACCAGTACCAGCAGTCGCATACCCTGGTTGTGCTGCAGCAAGTGCCCAATGAGTGTGGTTTTGCCCGCGCCCAAAAACCCACCCACCACGAGCAGCGGCACCGGTGTCATGCGCCTGCCTCAAACACCTGCCCGCCCAGCACCGTAGCCCGTACCGCAATGTCTTTGATGGCGCTGGGCTGGACTGTCAGCGGGTTGTCTTGTAGCACCACCATGTCTGCGCGTTTGCCCACCTCGATGCTGCCCACCTCATGGTCCATGTTCAACGACCAAGCTGCCCCTAGCGTAATGGCGCGCAGCGCCTGCGCTGGCGTAATGGCCTGCGCCTGGCCCAACACCCGGCCCGAGGCGGTTTGCCGCTGCACCGCGCACCACGCGGTAAACAGCGGCGCCAGTGGGGTCACCGGGGCGTCGGAATGTATCGCTAAATTCACCCCGGCCTCTAAGGCGCTGCGGCATGCATTCATGCGCTGCGCCCGCTCCAAACCCACGGTTTGGGCCACGTGCTGATCACCAAAATAGTAAATATGGTTGGCAAACAAATTCACCCCCACACCCAGTGCAGCGGCACGTCTGAACTGCGCCTCGTCCATCAGCTGGCCGTGTTGCAGCGTGTGCCGATGGTCGCGCGGGCCGGGGCCGGCCATGGCGTGGGCCAACGCCTCGAGCGTGACAGCCGAAGCCTCGTTACCGTTGACGTGAATGTGCATGGGCGTGCCGCTGGCGTGAAAGCCTGCAATTAGCCCACGCAGCACCTCGGGCGGCGTGTTCCACATGCCGTTAGGCACCCCGCCAAGGTAGCCTGGCCATTGCAAACGCGCCGAAAAACCCTGAATCGAGCCATCCGTCATGAGCTTAACCGCCCCCATGCGCAGCTTGCTGGTGGAGCGCTGGCGCATCTGCGCCATCTCGCGGGCAATTGCCACGGGGTCACCGTCTACCACGCCCACCGCCGGCACCAACCGAATCGGAAAATCTGGCGCCTGCACCACCTCAAGCGTGGCGTCAACATCTTGCGCCGTGAGCGAGCTAAACAAATCGGTGGCGGTGGTTACCCCGGCGCGGCGCGCCGAGGCGCCATAGGCGCGCAACACCTCGGGGCCAGCGGCGAGCCGCCTAAAGTCAACCCCCAAACGGCGCAACACCGGAAACATGGCCGCCATTTCGCGCAACTCGCCGGTGAGGCGGCCTTGCGCATCACGCATCAGGCCCTCCACGTCGCCGGCCTCAAGGTATCCGGCGCTGCGCAGTGCGGCCGTGTTGCACACCATCAGGTGTAGGCTAGAGAACAACACCGCCACCGGCCGCTCAGTCGATACCTGATCGAGCATGTCACGGTTAAGCCGTGCCTGAGAAATAAAAATGGGGTCAAAGCCCCACCCGATGGTGGGCTCGTGCGTGGCGACCTCGCGCAAGCGCGCAATCAACTCGTCGTTGTGGGTAACACCGGGCCAGCGCCGCCCCTGCGGGTCTAGCCTGTCCATAAAACCCACGTAGGTGTATCGCCACAGCCCACCTTCCATCAAGTGGGCGTGGCCCTCCACAAAGCCCGGGGCAATCACGCCATCGGCAAAACGCGTATCGAGCTGGCCACCCCCCCAGGGGTCGGCGCAACTGGCGTCACCCACGGCCAAAATTCGCCCATCGCGCACCGCCACATGCGTGGCCTGCGGCACGTTCACGTCCATGGTGACCACGTCCCGTGCCCGAAACACCGTTATCCCTGACATATGGTTTGTCCCTTGTGTCGATGCATGCATCGTTGAGGTTGCACTATGCTAGCACCCGTGATTCCTGCTCGTTCCCCCCGTGCCATCCATGCTTTGCGCGCAGCGCTCACGCTGTCGGTGCCCGTCGCCCTGGGCTATGTGCCCCTGGGCGCCGTTTTTGGCTTTGTATTTGTTCAAGCCGGTGCCGATTGGTGGATGCCCGTGCTCGCCAGCTTGCTGGTGTACGCAGGCGCAGCGCAATTCATGATGGTGCCGTTGCTCGTCAGCGGTACGCCATTGGGCACACTGGCGCTGGCAGCGCTGGCCATTAACTTTAGGCACGTGTTTTACGGCCTCGCGCTGCTGCATCGCCGAGCCAAACACCCTGCAGCGCGCGCCTACCAAAGCTTCACGCTAACCGATGAGACGTTCGCAATCGTTAGCACCATGGACAACCAAGTAAGCCCGAATCAACTGGTAGCCATTGGCGCGCTGAACCACTTGTGGTGGAACCTGGGTACCCTGCTGGGCGTCGCCGCTGGGGTCACCCTGGACATCAACGTGGTGGGGCTTGACTTTGCTCTAACCGCCCTCTTTACGGTGTTGCTGGTTGAGCAATTGAGACGCCATGGCCGACACGACATGCTGGCGCTTGGACTGGTGGCATACGCGCTGGCGCGTTGGTGGCAGCCCGAGCATGCCCTGCTACTGAGCATGTTGTTTACCGTAACCCTTGGCCTGGCTTGGCCGCAACCTGCATCACGGACGCGACCATGAGCCCAGGCACACTGGACCCCGGGTACGTAATAGCCGCCATCGCCGTGGTGGGCGCCGTAACGTGGGCGCTGCGTGCACTGCCTTTTGTGGCCGCAAAATGGCTACGCGATCACCCCATACTCAAACGCGCACAGCACCTGATACCCACCGCCGTTTTGGTGAGCTTGCTGGCACACGCGGCCTCGCAAGGCGCTGACACCAACCCAGTCAGGCCCTTTCTTGATGAGGCGGCAGCCGTCGCTTTGGTGGCCGTATTGCAGTGGACTCTGCGCCAACCGCTGCTTAGCATCGCCTCGGGCACAGGCGTGTACGTACTCCTGCGTCTAAGTTAGATCAAAAAGATTTTTTGGATCAGCCCTAAAGTTTACAGGGAAAGGGCCGAATTTACGAAGGACAGCTTGCGAGCTGTGCGCTTTTGATCAAGAAACAACCACCACAGAGAGGTTTATGACAGTCATAAATACCAACATCGCAGCGATCGTTGCCAACAATGCCTTGCGCTCGAATCAAGGCGATTTGGACAAGGCAATGCAACAATTAGCGACCGGCAAAAAAGTCAACTCCGCCGCCGATAACGCCGCGGCTGTGTCAATCGCCGACAACATGACTTCATACATCCGGGGACTCGACCAAGCAGTCCGAAATGCCAACGATGCGATTTCGTTGCTACAAACAGCCGATGGGGCGATGGTTGAACAGTCGGCGCTGTTGCAGCGAATGAGAGAGATCGCCGTGCAAGCCGTATCCGACACGTACACAGCGACCCAAAGAGATTACATGGATCTAGAGTACCAAGCCCTTGAAGCGGAGGTTGACCGCATCGGCGCCCAGACAGAATGGAACGGGACGGCCATCCTTGACGATACGGGGGGCGTTGCATCCGACGGCGTTTTCGTCTTCCAAGTCGGTGCCAGTGCCACCCAAACCTTCAGTGTGTCAATTGGCGACATGAGTACGACCACCGCCTTAGTCGCGATCGCTGCTGGTGACGTTGATACCCAGGCCAATGCCGCTACCGCAATCACCAACCTAGATACAGCGATTGCTGCCGTTGCCGCTCAGCGAGCGACTATCGGCGCTGGCATCAACCGACTGCAACACGCAATCGAAAACTTGACGATGATTTCACAAGAGACCAGCGCCTCCAGAAGCCAAGTTCAGGATACCGATTACGCAGAGGCTACGGCGGCCCTAGCACGCGCTCAGGTGATCCAACAGGCGGGGACGGCCATGCTGGCGCAGGCCAACCAACAGCCCAGTTCGGTCCTGTACCTGCTGCGGTCTTAATAGGAACCTACCACTGGACCACTGGCAACTCAATTCGCGCCAACGCTTAAACCGCTGCGTTTAAAGGTTAATGATGAAGTCAAGGCTCTTGTCGATTCGACTCTTCAACTCGTCGGCCAGTATCAACACCATGTGATGAGGGCGTACCTTCTCAATGTGTTTGATGAGCAAAAGGTGCACACGCTCACGCGCATCTGGGCCATCACGCTGGCCAGGGTCTGGCCTCCACGGCACGCCATCGGGGGTGCAAAACAACGTTGCGGTGTAACACGACTGGTGATGCGACAGCGCGCCCTCAAATAAACTCGCGTCATTAAAGTAATACTG
>JAYPEA010000049.1:0-12794 GCA_038125525.1 Burkholderiaceae bacterium
CGGGATGGGATGGTGCCGGCTAGAGGAGTCGAACCCCCGACCTTCGCTTTACAAGAGCGCTGCTCTACCAACTGAGCTAAGCCGGCTGTGTGTCAAATTTTAGGGTTTATTTCACCCGCCGCAGCACCGGGCGGCCGTTGGGTGCACTGGGTGCGTCGCTGTTGGCGCCCGGGGCGGGCGACGTGGGCGGCACATCGCCCGGGCTGGCCAGCACCATACCCTGCCCGGTTTCTTTGGCGTAAATCGCCAACACGTGCGACACCGGTACCATCACCTCACGGGCAACACCGCCAAAGCGCCCCTTGAAGGACAGCACATCGTTGTCGATATGCAAATCGCGCGTGGCGTCGTAGCCAACATTGAGCACAATTTGGTTGTCCTTCACAAAATCGCGCGGCACCTCAACGCGTTCGTCCACCCATACTGCCACGTAGGGGGTCAACCCCTCGTCCGAGCACCACTGATGCAAGGCACGCAACAGGTAGGGGCGCGCGCTGGCGTCAAGGGTGTGGGTGTTGGAGTCCACAGGCGTTACTTGCGCATCACTTTCTCAGAGGGCGTAAGCGCCTCAATATAGGCCGGACGCGAAAAAATTCGCTCAGCGTACTTGAGCAAGGGCGCAGCGTTTTTGCTCAATTCAATGCCGTAGTAGTCCAAGCGCCAAAGCAGCGGGGCGATGGCCACGTCCAGCATAGAAAAGTTATCGCCCAGCATAAAACGATTTTTCAAAAACACCGGTGCCAATTGGGTGAGCCGGTCACGAATGTGGCCGCGCGCACGCTCCAGCGCCTTGTCGTTGGACTTATTTTGTCGCGACTCTAAGGTGGTGACATGCACGAACAATTCTTTTTCGAAGTTGAGCAAAAACAGTCGCACGCGGCCGCGGTCCACCGGGTCACCAGGCATGAGTTGGGGGTGCGGAAAGCGCTCGTCAATGTACTCGTTGATGATGTTGGACTCGTACAAAATCAGGTCGCGTTCCACCAAAATCGGCACCTGTCCGTACGGGTTCATCACCGCAATGTCTTCGGGCTTGTTGTACAGGTCAACGTCACGGATTTCAAAATCCATGCCCTTTTCAAACAACACAAAGCGGCAACGATGCGAGAACGGGCAAGTGGTGCCCGAGTACAAAACCATCATGGGGACGTTTACTCCTGCTGGCCACGCGCGGTTGAGCGCGCCGCCGGGTTACTTAATGTGGCGCCAGTACGCCGCATTAAGGCGCCAAGCAATGAGAACAAATCCAGCCAAGAACAGCAACACCCACACGCCAACTTGTTTACGCGTGGTTTGCGACGGCTCACCCATCCACTGCAGGTAAGCCACCAAGTCGCCCATTGAGTTGTCGAAGTCGGCTTGGCTCAAGTTGGCCTGCATTTGCCACAACACGTTGGGCATGGCGGTGTTAACAAAGGCATGATTGTTCCAACCCGTAGGGCGTGCTGAGTCCCGATAAAAGCCACGCAAAAAGGTGTACAGGTAGTCGGCACCCGAGCCACCGGCGCCCGCGCGGGAACGCGCGATGACGCTGAGGTCGGGCGGCGCCGCGCCAAACCACTGTGCCGAGTCGGCCGGGTTGGCTGTGACCTTCATGAGGTCGCCCACCTTGGGCGTGATGAAGTTAAGGTTGGCCTGAATTTGCTTGGGTGTGAGGCCAATGTCCGTTAGGCGGTTGTACCGCATGTAACCAGCCGAGTGGCAGTTAAGGCAATAGTTGGCAAACAATTTGGCGCCATTTTGCAAGGCCGCGTTGTCGTTAAGACGGTTGGGCGCCTTGTCCCACGCCACGCCACCACCAGCGGCGTGCGCCAGCCCCGACAGGGCCAGCCAAGTGAGCATTAACGCAATGAATTTTTTCATGACAAAACCTGCTTACGGATTCAGTGAGGGGCAAACTGCACGCGGTCGGGCACAGGTTTAAACGTGCCCAAACGGCTCCACCAGGGCATGAGGAGGAAGAAGCCAAAGTACAGCAGCGTACCCACTTGGGCAATACGTTCGTACAGCGGCGAGGGCGGCTGGATGCCCAAGTAGGCCAACACCAAAAAGTTCACCACAAACACGCCATATACCCACCGGTGCCAGCTGGGCCGGTAGCGTATAGACAACACCTCGCTGCGGTCGAGCCAAGGCAGGAAGAACAAAATAATCACAGCCGCGCCCATGATGACCACGCCCCAAAACTTCGCGTCAATGGCCGCGAGCAGCGCCACACCCACCGCTGCGGCTGCTACCACGCCAACTTTGGTGAGCAGACGCAAGCCACTGTGACGCACACCCAACACGGCAGCCACCACCACGCAAATCATGAGCACGTACACCATTTCGGTGGTGATGGCGCGCAGCATGGAATAAAACGGTGTGAAGTACCAAACCGGTGCAATGTGCGCAGGGGTTTTAAGCGGATCAGCAGGTATGAAGTTGTTGTACTCCAAAAAGTATCCGCCCAATTCGGGTGCAAAGAACACAATGGCGCTGAATACCAACAAAAACACGGATACGCCCAAGATGTCGTGCACCGTGTAGTACGGGTGAAACGGGATGCCGTCAACCGGTTTGCCGCTGCCGTCTTTGCGGGCCTTGATGTCTACGCCGTCGGGGTTGTTGGAGCCTACCTCGTGCAGCGCGATGATGTGTGCCACCACCAGCCCCAGCAACACCAGCGGCACGGCGATGACGTGAAAGCTAAAGAAACGGTTAAGCGTGGCGTCCCCCACCACGTAATCGCCACGAATTAACAACGCCAAGTCGGGGCCAATGAACGGAATGGCAGAGAACAAGTTAACAATGACCTGTGCGCCCCAGTACGACATTTGTCCCCACGGCAGCAAGTAGCCCATAAAGGCCTCGGCCATGAGGGTAAGGAAAATGGCGCAGCCGAAAATCCACACCAGCTCGCGCGGCTTGCGGTAGCTGCCGTAAATTAAGCCACGGTACATGTGCAGGTACACCACCACAAAAAAGGCCGAGGCCCCGGTGGAGTGCAGGTACCGAATGAGCCAACCCCATGGCACGTCGCGCATGATGTACTCAACCGAGGCAAAAGCCAGCGCGGCATCCGGTTTGTAGTGCATGACCAAAAAGATGCCGGTGACGATTTGCAACACCAGCACCAGCAGCGCCAGCGAGCCAAAAAAGTACCAAAAGTTGAAATTTTTGGGTGCGTAATATTCGGCCAGATGCTCGTTGTACAGCTTGGTTAACGGAAAGCGGTTGTCAACCCAGTTGAGCAAGCGCTGCGCAGTCGGGGCATCGGGAGGAAGGGTTTTGAATTCAGCCATGGAATGAAATGTTGCCGGGTGGGTTAAGCCTGTTTGTCTTCGCCAATCAGTAGCACGTTGTCCGAAAGGTACATGTGCGGCGGCACTTCAAGGTTGTCCGGGGCGGGCTTGTTGGCAAACACGCGGCCGGCCAAATCAAAGGTGGAACCATGGCAGGGGCACAAAAAGCCGCCGGGCCAATCGTCTGGCAGCGAGGGCTGGGCGCCGGCCTTAAGGCGGTCAACTGGCGAGCAGCCCAAGTGGGAGCAAATACCGATCACCACAAGGTACTCGGGTTTGATCGAGCGGTGTCGGTTGCGCGCGTACGCTGGGGTGGGGTAGGCGGTGCGCTTGGACTCGGGGTCAGCGAGCTCGTCTTCGTCTTTGGCCAAACTGGCCAGCATTTCGGGGGTGCGGCGCAATACCCACACGGGTTTGCCACGCCACTCGACGGTGCGTTTTTCGCCTGGTGCCAGGTCAGCCACATTTACCTCAACCGAGGCACCCGCGGCCTTGGCTCGCTCAGACGGCTCAAAACTGCTAACGAACGGTACCGCCACTGCCGCTGCGCCGGCGCCACCGACGGCACAGGACGTCATCAACCAAACACGGCGGCTGGAGTCTACGGTTTGCGAGGTGTCGCTCATGCCAGATGTTCCAGTCAAGATTCAGAGGAAATCGTTTTAAATCAACCCACGATTGTACTCCCCACGTCAACCCGCGCTGGCAGCCCAGCGAATCGCCGCCATCAGGCTGGTGGGATTGGCGCGGCCCGTGCCCACCAGGTCAAAAGCGGTGCCGTGGTCTGGGCTGGTGCGCACAAATGGCAAGCCCAGCGTGACGTTGACCCCTTGGTCTAAGCCGCCGTATTTGATGGGGATCAACCCCTGATCGTGGTACATGGCCAGCACCGCGTCAAACTCGCCTTGCCGCGCCCGCCAAAACACGGTATCGGGCGAGATTGGCCCGACCACGTGCATGCCTTGGGCCCGCGCCGCTGCCACGGCTGGGGCAATGTGCAGCTGCTCTTCTTGGCCAAACAGCCCGCCCTCCCCAGCGTGCGGGTTAAGGCCAGCAACGGCCAAACGCGGCGGCACCCCAGCCGGGCGTGGCAAATGGCGCTGCATGTGTTGCAGCGCAGCCAACACCTCGTGCTGGGTTACGGCGTCAATGGCTTGGCGCAGTGCCCGGTGCACGCTAAGCAGCACCACCTTGAGCTCGGCGTTGGCCAGCATCATGCGTACCGGAAGGTCGCTAACGGCGCAGTCGGCGTGGGCCGCAGCCCGGGCCTGCAGCCATTCGGTGTGCCCCGGGTATGGCACCCCAGCGGCGTGCCAAGCGCCTTTGTGAATCGGCGCTGTCACCAAGGCCGAGGCCTGATGATTCAGGCAGGCTTGGGTAGCCACCTCGAGCGCGCGTTGCGAAGCCAGCCCTGCGGCGGCGCTGATTTGGCCAGGCCGTATGGCGTGGGGGTCGGCCTCGGTTGCCACCAGCCACAGGGTTTGGGCATTGGGTTGTTCGCCGTGGCCCAGGGCCTGCAGCACTTGCTGCGCGTTTTCAAAACAGCGTAACCGTGGCCCCTGGGGTACCGCGTCCAACGCCGCTTGCATGATTGGCGCATTACCCGCGACCCAGCATGGCCCCACCTCGCGCACAGCTGTCGGCCACACCCGCGCCAACAGCTCGGGGCCGATGCCGGCCGGGTCGCCCATGGTTAGTGCCAAGGGCAGGCGGGCAACACGGGGGTTCACGCGGGGTTGTCCACATCAAAAAAGGCGTGTTCAAGCCCCAATTGCTGCGCCATGGCCTCACCCAAGGCGCGGGCACCATCGCGCTCGGTGGCGTGGTGGCCACAAGCCAAATACGCCACCCCGCACTCGCGCGCGATGTGGGCCTGGGGTTCTGAGATTTCACCGGTTACAAAAGCCTGGGCGCCGGCAGCAATGGCCGCCTCAAAGTAGCCTTGCGCACCACCGGTACACCAAGCCACGCGCCGCAGCGGCTCATTGACGCGCCCAACCACCACGGGAGGGCGTTGCAGGGTTTGCGCACAACGCGCCGCGAGTTCGTCCAAGGTGAGGCCGTTGGGGTCGTGGCCCAGCCAGCCCAGGCCTTGGTTGCCAAAGCGGCCAGCCTCGCCCGGCCAAGGTTGCAGTCCCAGGCGCTGGCCGAGTTGGGCGTTGTTGCCCCATACCGGATGGGCGTCCAGGGGCAAGTGGTAAGCCAGCAGGTTTACGTTGGCCGCCAGCAAGGGCGCCAGGCGTTGGCGCATCCACCCCGTGATAACGCCTGGCTGCCCGCGCCAAAACAAGCCATGATGCACCAGTAGCGTGTCGGCTCCCCAGGCAATTGCCTGCTCGATAAAAGCCAAGCTGGCCGTGACGCCCGAGGCAAGGCGTTGCACCTGACCCCGCCCCTCGACCTGCAGGCCATTGGGGCAGTAGTCCTCAAAGCGCTGCGGGGTGAGTTGCTCGTTGAGCCAATCCAGTACGACGTCGCGTTGCATACCCAGGTGCTCCCAGTAATCGCCTCATTGTGCCAGTGCGTTCGCGCCTAAGGGCGAAAAACCGGGCGACAATGGGCGTATGCGACGTCTTTGGTTGGGATTTTGTCAGGCGGTCACGTGGTTGCTCGCGGCCTACTTTGTGGTGCTTACGCTGCGCCCGCAATGGCTAAGTGCCTCGGTTTGGCAGGCGGCACCCACGCCGCCACCCTTGGCTGGCGCCGCCACCCTTGGCAGCAGCCTGCGTGAGCCGGCACAGCGCGCCGCCCCAGCGGTGGTGAGCATTAGCACGCAAAGTGCGCAAGCCCAGCGGGCTGACCCCTGGTTTCGCTACCACTTTGGCGACCCTGACAGCACGCAACCCAGCGGCGGCGTGGGTTCGGGGGTCATTGTCAACGCCGCAGGTTTTGTGTTGACCAACAACCACGTGGTTGAGGGCGGCGAGGACATTGAGGTCCAGCTAGCCGATGGCCGCCGTGCCCGCGCCGAGGTGCTGGGCACCGACCCTGAAACCGATTTGGCGGTACTCAAAATTCAGCTCCCCGGCCTACCGGTGATTGAATTGGGTGACTCCAACACCCTAGCCGTAGGTGACACGGTTCTTGCCATTGGCAACCCCTTTGGCATGGGCCAAACCGTAACCAGCGGCATCGTCAGCGCCCTGGGGCGCACTCGCCTGGGCATTAACACGTTCGAGAACTTTATTCAAACCGACGCGGCCATCAACCCGGGCAACTCGGGCGGCGCCTTGGTGGATGCTAGTGGGCAGTTGGTGGGCATCAACACCGCGATTTACTCGCGCTCGGGGGGGTCGCTGGGTATTGGCTTTGCGATTCCCACGCCGCTGGTGCGCAAGGTGCTTGACGACATTGTGCGCGACGGCAGCGTGACACGCGGCTGGCTTGGGGTGGAGCCGCGCGCGCTGCCCGCCGAAGTGGCGCAAACCTTTAAGCTTGAGCCCGGTGGCGGTGTGGTCATTGCCGGCGTGTTACGCGACGGCCCAGCCGCCAAAGCCGGCATCAAACCCGGCGACGTGGTAACCGAGATTGCCAAACAGCCCGTGGGTAGCGTGGAGGCGCTGCTGGCCGTGGTGGCAGGCCTTAAGCCAGGCGAAACCACCACGCTGGCGCTCAAGCGCGCCGGGCAGGATATGCAGCTGAGCGTGGTGCCAGGCCGGCGCCCCACGCCGTCGCGGCGCTGACGCGCAGTTACGTCGCGTCGTCTGACTTAGCCGTTGTGGCGGTCTCGTCGTCGGCGTCTTCGGTAACAGGTTTGGCCCGGCCTTGCACCCAACGCGCCGCCCAAAGTCCCACCTCGTAAAGCAAGCACATGGGCACCGCCAACGACAGTTGAGAGATCACATCGGGCGGCGTGACGATAGCGGCAATGACGAACGCCACCACGATGAAGTAGCCACGAAACGCGCGCAGCTTTTCAAGCGACACCATGTTAAAGCGCACCAGCAGCAACACCACCACCGGAACCTGAAACGCCAGCGCAAACGCCAGGTAAAGCGACAAGATGGCCTCAACATAGGAAGCCACATCAGGGGTAGCGGCCACCGAGGCCGGCGCAAACGCCTGAATAAAGGCAAACATTTTGTCCAGCACCAAAAACTGCACAAAAGCAATGCCCAGGTAAGCCAAGGCGCTCCCCAGCACGATTAACGGCAAGGCAAAGCGCTTTTCGTGCTGGTATAAGCCCGGCGCCACAAACGCCCACATTTGGTACATCAGCCATGGCAAGGCCAACAAAAAAGCCGCCATCATCAGCACCTTGAGCGGCACAAAAAAGGGCGAGAACACGCCCACGGCAATCAACTTGGCGTCTACCGGCATATGGGCGCGAATGGGGATGGCCACCCAGTCGATGAGACGACTAGGACCAGGCCATATGGCCAACAACGCCAACCCAGTCATCAACCCATAAAGGCAATACAGCAGGCGGTCGCGCAGCTCAACCAGATGCTGGACAAAGGGCTGTTCGGTACCGGCGAGTTCGTCTGCCGGGTTGGTGCTGCTCATGGCGGGTTAGACCTTGTGGATTTGGCTTGGCCTGGGCCGGTGGCGCGCCACCCGAGCGGCACCTGACTGCACCTGCGCACGACGTCCGGTGCGCGCCTTGTACCAAGTGGGCAAGGCGGTGCGCTTGAGACGCCAGTTTTTTTTGGGATGTTGGTACTGCGGGTAATACGGCGCGGCTTCAACGTCGCTGGTACGGTACGCTTGAGCGGCTTCGTCCCAGGATTTTTCAAAATCCTCGGCCGTGTCGTTCATGGCGTCGCCGGCTTCTTTGAGCGAGTGCTCCACGCCGTCTTTCATCTTGCGCAGTTCCTCAAGCTCCATGCTTCGGTTGACCTCGGCTTTGACGTCAGCGACGTAGCGCTGCGCTTTGCCCAGCAAAGCGCCAACGGTGCGCGCCACGCGGGGCAGGCGCTCTGGGCCAATGACGACCAACGCAACCGCGCCAATCAGCGCCAGTTTAGAGATGCCAAGGTCAATCACGTCGTGTCCGCGTGCGTTGGATTACGATTTGTTTTTGGCTTCAACGTCGATGGTGTTGCTGTCTGCCGCGGCGTTTTGTTGCGTCACTTGCGCAGTTGCCGCGTCTTCACCACCGGCACCGGTGCCGTCCTTCATACCGTCTTTAAAGCCTTTGACGGCGCCACCCAAATCGGAGCCAAGGTTTTTGAGCTTTTTGGTACCAAAAACCATCACCACAATCAGCAAGACGATGAGCCAATGCCATACCGAAAACGTTCCCATCTCATACTCCTGTTTGCCCGCCAGCGGGCCAACGTTAAACGATAACCGATTTTAGGTGCAGCTACCCCGCCGCCGGGCCAATCGCGGGTTTGTTCTAACCCTTGCTCCACGGACGCGGCCCGCCCATCACATGCACGTGCAGGTGATGCACCTCTTGCCCACCCTCGGCGCCGGTGTTGATGACCATGCGAAAACCCCCGTCAGGATAAGGGTTACAGCCCTGCGCTTGGGCCAATTGCGGGGCCAGGGTCATAAGGTGGCCCATAAGCCCAGCGTGCTCAGCCCCCAAATGTGCCATGGAGGGAATATGTGCCTTAGGAATCATCAAAAAGTGCACCGGCGCCCATGGGTGAATGTCGTGAAACGCCAACACCTGTTCGTCTTCGTGCACTTTTTTGCTGGGGATTTCACCCGCAACAATGCGGCAAAAAATGCATTCGGGGTCGTGGCTGGGGTGGTGCATGATGGGTGCTTACTCGGGGCGTGTTTCTCTGGCTTTGGCTTGGCGTGCCGCCTTTTCTTCTAGGCCACTCGTGCCGGCGCGGCGCTGCAATTCAGCCAACACATCGGCTGGGCTGAGTTGATAGTGCGCCAACGCCACGAGGGCGTGAAACCACAGGTCGGCCATTTCAGCAACCAAGGCTTGTGCGCTGCCTTGGCCAGCGCTGAGGTCTTTGGCGGCCATGACCACCTCAGTGGCTTCCTCACCGATTTTTTTTAGCACCGCATCGGGTGCACGGTGCAACAGGCGGGCCACGTAGCTGGTTTCGGGGTCGCCTTGGCGGCGCTGCTCGATGGTTTGGGCTAGGGCCATCAGCGTGTCGTGGGTGGTGTGCATGCGAGACCTAACTGCCGTAGATGGTGGTGGGGTCTTTAAGCACCGCAGCGGCGTCTTGCCACTGGCCCGCTTCAAGCCGCCGGTAAAAACAACTGTGCCGACCTGTGTGGCAGGCAATGCTCGGGTCGTGGCCGTGCTGCGTGACGCGCAGCAGCAAGGTGTCGCCGTCGCAGTCCAGTGCCATGTCGTGCACCTGCTGGTGGTGACCAGACGTTTCGCCTTTGCGCCACAGGCGCTGCCTGGAGCGGCTGTAAAACACGCTGCGGCCAGTGGCCACGGTCTCGCTTAAGGCCTCGCGATTCATCCACGCCATCATAAGTACGTCGCCGCTGGCATGCTCTTGCACGATCACAGGCAGCAGGCCACGTTCGTTCCATGCAATGCTCTCAAGCCAGGCAGTGTCCATGGCGCTATTGTGACCTATGCGTCCAGCGGCTCATCAAGGCGCACCGGCACGCCGCAAGCGGCCATGTGGGCTTTGGCTTCGCGCACACTGTGCTGGCGGTAGTGAAAAATGCTGGCCGCTAGCACCGCGTCGGCGCCGCCGACTAAGATGCCATCGGCCATGTCATCAAGGGTACCCACGCCGCCCGAGGCAATCACGGGCACCGGTACCGCGTCGGCAACGGCGCGGGTAAGCTCCAGGTCAAAGCCTTGTTTGGTGCCGTCGCGATCCATGCTGGTAAGCAGCAGTTCACCCGCGCCTAGATCAACCATGCGGCGCGCCCACTGCAACACGTCCAGGCCCGTATTGCGCCGTCCGCCGTGGCTATACACGTCCCAGCCCGGGCCACGCTGGGCCACGTCCTGTGCACCGCGGCGCTTGGCATCAATGGCCACCACAATGCATTGCGAACCGTACCGCGCCGAGGCCTCGCCGATCACCTCGGGGCGTGCAATGGCCGCAGAGTTGAAACTGGTTTTGTCGGCCCCGGCGTTGAGCAAGCGCCGCACGTCGGCCACGCTGCGCACGCCTCCACCAACGGTGAGCGGAATAAACACCTGCGAGGCCACGGCTTCGATGATGGGAAGAATCAGGTCGCGCTCGTCGCTGGTGGCGGTGATGTCAAGAAAGGTGAGTTCGTCGGCGCCTTCGGCGTCGTAGCGCGCAGCGATCTCCACCGGGTCACCGGCATCGCGCAGTTCAACAAAGTTCACGCCTTTGACGACGCGCCCACCCGTGACGTCAAGACAAGGGATGATGCGTTTGGTTAACACCGCTTACTGTTGGTCTAAGGTTTGCACCAAGGCCAAGGCCTCGCGGTAGTCTAAATCGCCGGTGTACACGGCGCGGCCACAAATCACGCCCTCCACGCCTTCGTCGCGCACGGCGTGCAGGGCACGAATGTCGTCCAACCCCGACAGCCCGCCCGAGGCAATCACGGGCACCGATGAGGCCTGCGCCAGGCGCAAGGTGGCCTGCACGTTGATACCCGTGAGCATGCCGTCGCGCCCAATGTCGGTGTAGATGATGGACTCGACGCCGTAGTCTTCAAACTTTTTGGCCAAGTCCACCACGTCGTGTCCGGTGAGTTTGCTCCAGCCGTCGGTGGCCACTTTGCCGTCGCGCGCGTCCAGCCCCACCACAATATGCCCGCCGAAGGCTGAGCAGGCGTCGCGCAAAAAGCCGGGGTTTTTAACGGCGGCGGTACCAATAATGGCAAAGTCTAGGCCCACGTCAAGGTATTGCTCGATGGTGTCAAGGTCGCGAATCCCGCCACCGAGTTGCACCGCCATGTCTTGCCCCACCGCCGACAAAATACCGCGGATGGCCGCTTGATTGCGCGGTTGTCCGGCAAACGCCCCGTTGAGGTCAACCAGGTGCAGACGCTCGGCGCCTTGGTCACGCCAGTGCCGTGCCACCTCAATCGGGTCGGCAGAAAACACGGTGGACTGGTCCATGTCGCCTTGGCGCAGGCGGACGCATTGGCCGTCTTTGAGATCGATGGCGGGGATGAGATGCATGGCAATCGGCGAAGGTTACGGTTTCCAAGTAAGAAAGTTTCGGTAAAGCCGCAAGCCCTGGGCTGAGCTTTTTTCCGGGTGAAATTGGGTCGCAAACAGGTTGTTGTGCGCCACGGCCGCACAAATCGTTTGGCCGTACTCGGTGGTGGCCGCGCAGTCTTGGGCGCGCGTTGGTACCGCGTGGTAACTGTGCACAAAGTAAAAATGTGCACCGCTGGGCACCCCATGAAAAATCGGGTGCGCTTGCCCACTGTGGCGCAACGGCGTAACCTGATTCCAGCCCATCTGGGGTACTTTGTACCGGCTTCCGTCAGGTTGCGTCAAGCCCTCGAGGGCAAAACGACGGACCTGCCCAGGCAGCAAGCCCAGGGCGGGGGTGTTGCCCTCTTGGCTGTGCTCGAGCAGCATTTGCATGCCCACGCACACGCCAAACAGCGGTTTGGTGGCCGCGGCTTCAAGCACCGCGTGCAACATACCGCTGTCGCGCAGTTCGCGCATGCAGTCGGGCATGCTGCCTTGCCCCGGAAGTACCACCCGATCGGCTGCGGCTACGTCGGCCGCGGTTTGCGTGACCCGAACCTCCACCGCCAAGCCATCGGCCGCATGCCGCACCGCCTGCGACACCGAGCGCAGGTTGCCCATACCGTAATCCACCACCGCTACCAAATGTTTGGCCATGCCTTTGCACCCCGCGACGCGTTGACGACGAAGGTTAGAGGGTCCCCTTGGTTGAAGGCACGGCATCGCCTAGGCGCGCGTCGCGCTCAACTGCTTGCCGCAGCGCGCGCCCAAAGGCTTTGAAGATGGTCTCAATTTGGTGGTGCGCGTTGTCGCCCTTGAGGTTGTCAATATGCACCGTGAGCAAGGCGTGGTTAACCAAACCCTGAAAAAATTCAAATACCAGTTGCGTATCAAAGCCGCCCACCGCGCCGGCTTTGAAGTCGGCGTGCAAATGCAGGCCGGGACGCCCCGAGCAGTCGATCACGACACGCGACAAGGCTTCGTCCAGCGGCACGTAAGCGTGACCGTAGCGGCGAATGCCACGCTTGTCGCCCACCGCCTGCGCCAACGCCTGGCCCAAGGTAATGCCCACGTCTTCAACCGTGTGGTGCCCGTCAATGTGCAAGTCGCCCGCGGCGTGAATTTCGAGGTCAATCAGGCCGTGGCGAGCGATTTGGTCCAGCATGTGGTCGAAAAAACCAATGCCTGTGGCGACTTGGCACAGGCCGGTGCCATCGAGATTGATGGCCACGGTGATCTGGGTTTCACGGGTATCCCGTTGTACCTTAGCGGTGCGGGCGGCAAAGGCGGTCATGGCGCGGCCTGGAGGGCTTGAATGAGGGCGGTGTTTTCTTCGGGCGTGCCCACCGTTAGGCGCAGGCATTCGCTTAGCAAGGGGTGCATTGTAGAAACATTCTTAACCAAAATGCCTTGGTGCATCAAGTGTTGGTGCCAGCGCG
>JAYPEA010000050.1:0-12711 GCA_038125525.1 Burkholderiaceae bacterium
CCTCGGTCTGCACCGAGGGGTGCTCGGTCAGGCCAGGGAAATTCAGTTCAATCATCACCCCATTGGGGTCTTTAACGAACAGTTGGTACAAGTTCATGTCTTTGAGCGAGCGGGCGCGAAACGTCAAGCCCTGCTGCGCAAAGCGGTCAATAAACGTCTGTGGCGACTCGGCCACAAAAGCTACGTGGTCGATGGTTCCGGTTTGGTCGTCCGCGGCATCCTCGGGTGTACCCAAGTAGTAACGGCTGCGGTTCGCTATTTGTCCGGGTCCTATGTGCACCTGCACCCCGCCGTTGGTGCCGAGCCAGTACCCAGGAAACGGGAAAGCGGGGCGAGGCATCTCCGACAACCCCAGCACATCCACGTAAAATTGGCGTGTCTGGGCCAGATCGTTGGCGCGCACAAAATAATGATTTAGGCCGGTGATAGCCATGCAAACATCAGGGTTATCGATCGATTAATCAACAATTCACACTATCGCGGTTTACCGGTGCCAACGACAGTAGGGCAAACCATTAAGCCGTCACCCAAGTAACACCCAAAGGACAAGCATGACAACGACCAACGGCGTATCTCTTGAGCAAGCCCAAGCCATTGTGCAGGGCGCATTGGCACACGCTCGGCAGCAGAAGTACAAGCCCATGGGGGTAGTGGTACTCGACGCCAGCGGTGACTTGGTGGCCTTTGCGCGCGAAGATGGTGCCAGTATGTTTCGCTTTGATATCGCGCGTGGCAAAGCCTGGGGCGCGGTGGGGTTTGGCGCCTCCAGCCGGGCACTGGCCGAGCGCGCGCGTGATAACCCCAACTTTTTTGTCACGCTGGCCGCCACCGCTCAGGGTAAATTTTTGCCACAAACCGGTGCGGTATTAATCCAAGATGAACATGGCCGTGTGCTCGGCGCCGCGGGTGCCAGTGGCGGAACCGGTGACGAAGACGAAGCCATTTGCGCCGCCGGGGTTCGTGGTGCCGGGTTGCACGCCGGGTAGGTCCAAGGCGCCGCCGATCGGCGGCTAGACCATGAGCATCCCGCCGTCGACCAGCAACGATTGGCCGGTGATGCCGCTGCTGGCTGGTAAGGCCAAATACACCGCGAGGCTGGCTACCTCCTCAGGCTGCAGCACGCGCCCCATGGGCACACGTGCCAGCAACGCTTGCACCAAGGCCTCGGGGTCTGCCCCTGTGCTTTTGGCGGCCTCTTGCTTTAAGTTCTCCACCATGTCGGTTTGCACAAAGCCCGGGCAAATGGCGTTCACCGTGACGCCGCTGGCCGCGGCTTCCAGCGCCACGCAGCGTGTCAACCCCACCACGGCGTGCTTGCTTACGTTGTAGGCACTTTGGTTGCGGGAGCCCCATTTGCCGGCGGTTGAGCCAACATTAATAATGCGTCCGCCACCGCGCTGCATCATGCCCGGTAGCACCGCCTGCATGCCATGCAGCACCCCAAACAGATTAACGTCAAGCAATTGCTGAAACTCCTCGGGCGCGTATGCCAAAAACGGCTTGCCCAGGTATACCCCCGCGTTGTTCACCAACACCGTGGGTGCCCCCACGGTCTGGTGCATATGCGCCAGCGTGGCTTGCCACGCCGCGGCGTCGCGCACGTCCAGGCGATGCACCGTGCAGCGCTCGGGTGGCAGCGCCAACTGCTGTTGCAGTTGCTCGAGCAACGCCAAGTTGGTTGCTGTTAGGCATAGGGTGGCACCCTGTTGAGCAAAGGCTTGTGCCGTGGCGCGGCCAATGCCGCGGCTGGCGCCGGTAATCAGGGCCACTTGGCCAGTAAGGGGCGGGGTAGACAAATGTGACATCGTGGGTTCGACCAAAACAACAGGCAATGGCATCATCATAATTTTTTTTACGCCACACGCCATGACAGACGCCACCGACCGCCTCCCCCCCATCAACCCCGAGCAATGGACCCCTGCCCAGCGCGAGGTGGCCCAGGCCGTCATCAACGGCCCACGCGGCGGCTTGCTTGGCCCCTTTGTGCCGCTGTTGCGCAGCCCCGAACTCATGACGCATGCCCAAGCCGTGGGCGCTTACTTACGCTACCGCAGCGCCATTGGGCAACGGCTCACCGAATTCGCCATTTTGGTCATCGCCCAGCGCTGGCAGCAGCCGGTGGAATGGGACTACCACGCCCCACTGGCACTAGATGCCGGTGTGGACGAGCTCACCGTGGCCGCCCTGGGGCAAGGGCGAAAACCCACCACCATGAGCGAGGATGAAGAGCTCGTATATGACTTTTGTATGGCGCTTGACCAATCGCGCGCCATTGACGACGCCTTATGGCACCGCGCAGTGCAACGTCTGGGCGAACATGGTGTAGTTGACTTGCTTGGCATCAACGGCTACTACACCTTGCTGGCCATGGTCATGAACGCCGCACGCACCACGCGCCCGGGCCTGCGCGAGGGCACACCGCCCCTGGTGCGGCGCGCCGACGCCTAGGACGCCGCGTCCTCAGCCTTGAGTTGCGCAAACTCCGCGCGCAGGGCGCGCAGGCGCTCGCGCGGGTCAATCGTGGGCTGGTTTTGCGTCAGCGCCATCTCGGCCACAAACCGGCTGGGTTTGCCCGCCACCCAATCGCGCCCGCGTTTGCGCCGGTTTTGCCAGCTCACCACCAAGGTCTGCTTGGCGCGGGTGATGCCGACGTACATCAGTCGCCGCTCTTCCTCCAGTCGCGTGACTTGCTCGGTGGCGGGCAGGTCGGCGTCGGCGTCGCGGCGCATCGGCAAGACATCTTCGTTCACCCCGGCCAGCCACACGTGCGGCCACTCCAGTCCCTTGGCTGCGTGTAGCGTGGACAACGTCACCACATCGGCTTCATCGGCGCGCTCATCCAGCGTTGAGGCCAACGCCACCGTTTGCGCCACATCCAGCAGGCTAGGGGCCTGCGTGGGGTCGTCACCGGCTTGGCAGCGTTGCGCCATCCAGTCACAAAATTCCAACACATGTCCCCAGCGCTTGGTCGCGGCCTGCGGGCTATCTTCGCTGTCGTGCAAATGCTGCTCGTACCCCAGTCCCTTGAGCCAGTCATCCAGCACCTCACGCGCGCGCTCGGCGGTGTTGGCGTGGCGTGCGGCAAATTGCAGCGCATTGACCTCTTCGCCAAAGGCAAGCAAGCCCTCGTGGGCGCGTTTGGACACGCTGGCTTGCAGCGCGTGGGCGTACAGCCCGTCAAACAGGCTCAACCGCAGCCCGTTAGCCAGGGTGCCCAGCGCCGCCAGCGTTTGGTGACCAATGCCGCGTTTGGGGGAGGTGATGGCGCGCAGAAATGCCGGGTCGTCATCTGGATTGACCAGCAGCCGCATCCAGGCGCACACGTCTTTGATTTCGGCACGGTCAAAAAAGCTCTGTCCACCCGAAACCTTATACGGAATCTGTGCCCGCCGCAGGGCTTGCTCCAGCGGTCTGGACTGATGATTGGCGCGGTAAAGCGCAGCCATGTCGCGCCAGCGCAGGCTGGGGTTGGCCGCGCGCAATGCCAGCCAGCGCGCGGCCATGCGCTCGGCCTCGTGCTCCTCGTGGTCGCAGGCCAGGGCTTGGATTGCCTCGCCGTCACCCAATTCGCTCCATAGCTTCTTTTCAAACAGCTTGGGGTTGCTGGCAATGAGTTGGTTGGCGGCACGCAAAATCGCCGCCGTTGAGCGGTAGTTTTGCTCCAGCTTAATCACCTTGAGCTGTGGGTAGTCCTCGGGCAGGCGTCGCAGGTTATCCAGTGTGGCGCCGCGCCAGCCGTAGATTGACTGGTCGTCGTCGCCCACCAACGTCATGCGCGCGGCCTCACCAGCCAACAGCTGCAGCAGCGCGTACTGCGTGGCGTTGGTGTCTTGGTACTCATCCACCAGCCAGTGCGCGTAGGCCGCTTGCCAGCGCGCGCGCACGCTGGGGTGTTGCTGCAGCAGCCGCAGCGGCAGCACAATCAAGTCGTCAAAGTCCACGCTGCGGTAAGCCGCCAAGCGCTCGTGGTAGCGCGTCATGATGCGCGCGGCTACCCGCTCGTCCTCGTCTTTGGCCTGCGCCATGGCCGTCTCGGCATCGAGTCCGGCATTTTTCCAGCGGCTAATCGTCCACTGCCACTGCCGCGCCGTTGCCAAGTCGGTGCTGCCGCCGCAATCCTTGAGCAAGGCCAACACATCGTCGCTGTCAAGAATAGAGAATTGCGGCTTCAGCCCAATGCATTCGCCGTCTTGGCGCAAAACGCGTACGCCCAGCGCATGAAACGTGCAAATCAGTACCTGAGCCGCAGCCTTGCCAGCGAGCGCGCGCGAGCGCTCACGCATTTCCGCGGCCGCTTTGTTGGTAAACGTAATCGCCGCAATCGAGGCCGCTGGTGTGCCCTGCCCGAGCAAATGCGCGATTTTGTGCACAATGACCCGTGTCTTACCCGAGCCCGCTCCGGCCAGCACCAGCGATGGCCCCCCGGTGTGGTGGACCGCTTGAAGTTGAGCAAGATTCAAAACATTTGACATGGGCGACACGAACAGCAAGCGGGCACTATAGCCGGTGCGACAATTGGGCTCGCAATGTTCACCGTTCTAGGCGCCACCTTTCCTTTTTTTGCCCTGGTTTTACTGGGTTATGTGGCCGCGCGGCAAGGCTGGCTGCCGCTGGCAGCCATTCCTGGGCTCAATACCTTTGTGCTGTTTTTTGCGTTGCCGTGCATGTTGTTTCGCTTTGGTCTGACCACCGACATGGCGCAGCTGCTGCAGCCAGCGGTATGGGCGCTGCATGGCAGTGTGGCTTTGCTCGTCGTTGGCTTTACCATCGCCGTGACGCGCCGCGGCGCCATGGGTTGGAACGACGCGGCCTTTGGCGCCTTGGTCGCGGCGTTTCCCAACACCGGTTTCATGGGCGTGCCGCTGTTGGTTGGGTTGCTCGGGGTGCAGGCCTCTGCCCCAGCCATCATCACCATTTTGATTGACTTGGTGATCACCAGCTCCTTGTGCATTGCGCTGTCCCGGCTTGATGGCGCTGGCCTAGCCGGCGCCCGCACCGCAGCCCGACGCGCGCTGCGCGGTGTGCTCAGCAACCCCATGCCATGGGCCATTTTGCTTGGTGCTTGGTTCTCGGTGGGGCAGTGGCAGCTGGCCCAGCCAGTGCAGCAGAGTGTGTGGATGCTTGCCGATGCCGCGTCCCCGGCGGCGTTGTTCACCATTGGTGCGGTATTGGCCCGCGCCCACTTGGTGGCGCCCACGCAGACGCGCATCCCAGCCGTGTGGCCGGTGGTGGGCATCAAGCTCATCTTGCACCCGGTGTTGGTGCTTGTGGGCGCGTGGCTGTTCGCCCGCTTGGGTTGGCCCATTGCGCGCGAAACCCTCACCGCTTTGGTGTTGGTGGCCGCACTGCCCAGCGCCAGCAACGTCTCCATACTGGCCGAGCGTTTTGGCGCAGACACCGGGCGCATCGCCCGCATCATTTTGCTTACGACGGCGTTGGCATTCATTACGTTTTCTGTTGCCGTCTATGGCCTGCATCCCGGCCCGGTCTCGGGCTAAATCTGCAGCGGGTCCATGTCAATCGCCCAACGCAACACCCCCTGGCGCGCCATGCCCAGCAGGTGCTGGTGTACCCGTTGGGCTGCCGCGCGTGTGAGTTGACGGCGGCTTGACTCCAGCAGCATTTGCGCCCGTTCGCGGCCGGCCAGTCGCACCATCGGCGCAGGCACCGGCGCAAACAGGTGGGCCTCGCCCAAGGTTGGGGCTAAGGCATCGCGGGCGCGCTGCAAAAAGGCCAAGGCGGTGCCCATTTGACGCGCCTCACAACGCACCAACGCTTGGTGCGTAAACGGCGGCAGCGCCGCTTGTTCGCGCTGCGCCAGCGTGGCTTGAGCAAAGGCAACGTAATCGTGTTGGGTAAGCGCGGCAAACACCGGGTGTTGCGGGCTTGCGGTTTGTACCCACATGCGTGCAGGGTGTGCCTGGTCGCGCCCGGCGCGCCCCATGGTCTGCATCAGCAGTGCAAACAGCCGCTCGGGCGCGCGAAAGTCGGCGCTGTAAAGGGCCGCGTCCACCTCCAGCGCCACGGCCACGCTCAAGCGCCTGAAGTCGTGCCCTTTGGCAATCATTTGGGTGCCAAGCAACACATCCACCTCGCCCCGATGCACCTGTGCCAACGCCTCGGTCAACGCCGCGGTGCCTTGCGTGGTGTCCGCGTCCATGCGCAGCACCCGCCACGCGCTGCCATCGGCTTTGCGTTGCGCCTGCAGCAGGTGGGCAAGCTGCTCTTGCGCTTGTTCCGTGCCGTGCCCCACGGGCTTGATGTCAAGCTCGCCGCACGTTGGGCATTGCCGCGGCACGCGCGCGCTGCTGCCGCAGTGGTGGCAGCGTAGCCGCGCGTCGGCCTTGTGGTACACCTGAAACGCGCTGCAGTGCGCGCACGCGCTCTTCCAGCCGCACCCCGGGCACTGTAAGGCCACGGCGTAGCCGCGGCGATTAAGCAGTACCAAGCCTTGTTCCCCACGGTTGGCCGCTTGCTGCAAGTCCGCCAGCACCTGCGGAGCCAGCCAAGCCTTGGCCGGTATGTGCCGGGTATCCACCACGTGCACCTCGGGCATACGCGCGTGCGCTGCGCGCTGTGCCAGTGTGGCCAGTGCATAGCGCCCTTGGCGTGTCGCGTACCAACTCTCAAGTGAGGGCGTGGCCGAACCCAGTAGCGTGGGCCGTGCCTGTGGGTCAATCTCCTGGCGCTGATGCCCCCGGTACACCGCCAAATCCCGCG
Source organism: Burkholderiaceae bacterium (assembly GCA_038125525.1). GTDB lineage: Bacteria > Pseudomonadota > Gammaproteobacteria > Burkholderiales > Burkholderiaceae_C > RS62. Next base: position 6,721 of record JAYPEA010000050.1, read on the forward strand.
CATGAAAACGCAGCCCTTCGTGGCTTTTGTAGCTCGGGTCATGCTCCTCATCCACCACCACCGCACGCAGGTGGGGCAAACTGGCAAATACCGCCAGGCGCGTCCCCAGCATCACCCGCGCCGCCCCTGTATGGCCGCGAAGCCAATGGCGTAGGCGCTGCACGGGTGTCATGGCGCTGTGTTGCACGGCCACGGCAGCCGCACCAAAGCGGGCCTCAAAGCGTTGCACCAATTGCGGTGTCAAATTAATTTCAGGCACCAGCACCAGCACCTGCGCTTGTGGTTGGCTGAGTACGTCGGCGGTCGCGCGCAGGTAAACCTCGGTTTTTCCGCTGCCGGTTACCCCATGCAACAACACCGGCTGCTTGGCCTCGCGCCAGGTCCTTAACGCTTCATCTTGGGCTGCGGTGGGCGTTGTGGTTTCGGCATCCGCCTGTGGGTGCGCCGCTGCCACCGAAGCCGCCGGGGCCTGAAGGTACTTGGTTAATGCCTTTGCGGTTACGTGCTTGAGCAACGGCGGCAGCACCGCCACGGCGGCCTCACCCACCGTGCGCTGGTAGTAACCCGCGGCAAACGCTACCAACGCCATCCAGTCAGGCGCCATGGGCGGCAATGCTGGGTGCAGTGGCTGCGCCAGTCGCGCCGCACCATCAAAAGTTGTGGGCGCTGCGGTGTTGGTCACCACCCCCAGCACTTGCCGTTTGCCCAATGGCACCTGCACCAGGGTGCCGTGCGCCAATGGCAACGCCGAGGCGTAACGCAGCGGCTGCCCCTGCCCGGCATGTGCTGGCAACGGCACCCAAACATCCAACATGTGATGATTCAAGTTACCACTCAAAACTCAAGCAACTTGCTGCAGTTGGGCGGCAACTCGTTGATTTTTCGTGTCACCACTGCGCTTTGATCAGCCCTGTGGATAGTTCTGTTGAAAAATACCCTGTATTACCGCCCGGTCTATGAAAGTCATACCAAAGTGTTTGATTTGAGACATGAAAAAATCAAAAAAATATCAATAAAATCAATTAGATACAATTCAACACAAGGATCTTCGGCCGAGTGCCTACTTTGCTAATTGGGGTATGCAGGTTTAAAGGTTTTGTGCACAACTGCGTAACGATGGGCCGTTAATCCTATTCAATTCAACCCTATTTTGGTGCATGGGCACGCTGAGCCTGTGAATAACTTTTCACGGTCTCCACCAATGCGGCCACGTGCTCGGGCGGCGTGAATTGGCTGATGCCATGCCCCAAATTAAATATATGTGTTGGCGCGGTTCCTGGGCCAACATGGGCAGAGCCAAAAGCATCCAATACCGCGCGTGCCTGCTCGGCCACACGCTCAGGCGGCGCAAACAACACCATCGGGTCCAAATTGCCTTGCAACGCATGGCTGTGACCCACTTGAGCGCGGGCCGTGGCCAAGTTGACAGTCCAATCGACGCCCAGCACCTGGCACGGCAGCTTGGCCATCTCGGCAAGCCACAAACCGCCACCCTTGGTGAACACAATGCGCGGAATCGGCACCCCCTCATGGCTTGGTTTAAGTTGCGCCAGTACGCGCTGGGTATACGCCAGGCTAAACGTTTGAAATGCGCCATCGGCCAGCACGCCGCCCCAGCTGTCAAACACCATCACCGCCTGGGCACCGGCGTCGATTTGAGCGTTCAGGTACTGCGCCACGGCGTCAGCGTTCACCGCCAGCAGCCGATGCATCAGGTCGGGGCGCGAGACCATCAGCGTCTTAACGTGGCGGTAGTCGCTGGAGCCGCCGCCCTCCACCATGTAGCACGCCAGCGTCCAGGGGCTGCCCGAAAAACCAATCAACGGCACTCGGCCATTGAGCGCGCGCCGAATCGACGTCACCGCGTCGAACACGTAGCGTAACCGCGCCATGTCGGGCACCTGTAGCGCTTGCACCGCCGCTTCGTCACGCACCACCTGAGCAAACTTGGGGCCTTCGCCGGCTTCAAACGACAACCCAAGCCCCATTGCATCGGGCACCGTCAAGATATCGCTGAATAAAATCGCCGCATCCAAGTCGTAGCGCTCAAGGGGTTGCAGCGTCACCTCGGTGGCAAAGTCTGGGTTGGTGGCCAATCCCATGAAGCTCCCCGCTTTGGCCCGCGTCGCGCAATACTCGGGCAAGTAGCGTCCAGCTTGGCGCATCAACCACATGGGCGTGTGCGGGGTACTTTGGCGCCAGCAGGCGCGCAAAAAGGTGTCGTTGGTCAGGGGCGTGTTCATAAGCGGCTATTGTGGCAGGGCTTGCAGCACCACGGAGGTCGTGAGCAACTCCGGCAACAACACCGGGGGTTGATTCGGCCGATAAAGGGCGTACGTCGGTACGCCCGTGCGGCCCAAGGCCTCTAGCGCTCGGGTAATCGCATCGTCGCGTCGCGTCCAATCGGCTCGCAGCATCAGTGTGTTGGTCGCGCGCGCCTGTTGCCACACCTCGGGGGCGGCCAGCGCCGTGCGCTCGTTAAACTGGCACGTCACGCACCATGCGGCAGTGAAATCAACAAATACCGACCGCCCGCTGGCCAGCGCCGCATCCACCTTGGCCTGGCTCCATGGCTGCCAGCGCGCCTCGCCCACCGTGGCCGCGCTTGCCGCCACGCCCAGCGGCAGCGGCTGCACCACCACTGGCCACAAACCCGCGGCACCAACGCCCAGCAGCACCAACCCCAGCACACGCCAGCGCCAGCGGGTCACGCGGTGGCACAGCCACAGCACCCAAGCCGCGGTCAGCATCAGCAGCAACAGCGCCGCGGCTGCGCTGATGCCAGTTTGTTGCCCCAACACCCACACCAGCCATATTGCCGTGGCCAACATGGGAAACGCCAAAAACTGTTTAAACGTTTGCATCCAAGGCCCTGGCTTGGGTAGGTGTTGGCTCAGCCTTGGCCACCAACCCAGTGCCATAAATGGCAGCGCCATGCCCAGCCCCAACGCGGCAAACACCAGCAGTGATTGCGCCGGCGGCATCAACAACGTGGCACCCAGTGCCGCACCCATGAAAGGCGCCGTGCATGGCGAAGCCGCCACGGTAGCCAGCACCCCCGACCACGCCGCCTCCATCACCGGGTGCCGCCAGCGCATGGCCGCCAGTCCACTGGGCAGCACCGCCCCCCATTCAAACAAGCCGCCAAGTTGCAAACCCAACAGCACAAACAGCAACGCCAACAGCGCCACCACCGTGGGTGATTGCAGCTGAAACCCCCAACCCACCGCCTCGCCCGCAGCACGCAGCAGCAACAACAACCCCGCCAGCGCCAAAAAGCTCAGCACCACCCCAACGCCGTACGCCAAGGCCATCATCCGCCGCTGCGTCACCGAGTGCTCAGGTTGGGTCAGTGCATACGCTTTAATTGCCAGCACCGGAAACACGCACGGCATCAGGTTCAGCAGGGCGCCGCCCATCACCGCCCAAAGCAAGGCCAACGCCAAAGGTAGCGCGTCGCTGGGCGCCGCCGCCATCGGTGTAGCCGACGGCGCCGCCTGCAGGGCCTGCGTCAACGCCTCCGACATGGCGGTGGGCTTGGCCGCAGCTGGCCAGGGCGTCATCACGGGCAACACCACCCGCACCCCCTTTGCCTGTGCGCCCTTGGGCGTGGTCGGCGTTACCACCACCGGCAACGCCGAGGGGGCCACTTGCCGAAACGGCGACAACGGCAAATCGGCCTCAAACACCGTGTCGTCCCATCGCTGCTGCCAGGGGTCGCCCGGCACAATCACGCCCTCGGTCTCAGGAAACACCTCCAGCGTGCGCCCCACCCACGCCGCGGGCAAATCAGGCACCCGCAATACCAGCCGCTGGGCGTTGGGTTTGGCCTGTGCGCCAGGGCTGGAGACATCCGGCGGCACCCGAGCCCAGTTTGCCTCAAACAGCGCGGTGTTCCGCGCCAGCGAAGCACCCGGCTCCAGGCTTAGGCTTAATTCCGCCTCCTCAGGAATGCATTCTTGCCGACAGCTCAGCCACTGCGCATGCAGCTTGACCTGCCAAGGCCCGGCCGCGTCGCCTGCAACGGCAATCGGCACGCTCAGCAGCACCTCATCCTCGTAGCCGTAATTGGCCAGCGGCCCCAAAAAAAACTTGATCGGCGCGGGCCACTGCACGTCGCCCGCCGACCAACCCGGTGGCAACGTCCAGGCCAACGTTGTGGGCAACCCCGAATCGCCCGAATTGCGCCAGTACGTGTGCCAGCCGGGCGCGTGCACAATGCGAAAGCCCAGCCACAGCGGTTTGCCCGGGCCCACGCCTTGGGGCGCGTGCGCCACCAGTGCCACCTTGGTTTGCGGCGAAGCCTGCGTCGCCGTTGCAAACGACAAGCCCTGCGCTGCTGCCGCACCTGTCAGCCCAGCAACAAGCGCACACACCGCGACTGGGCGCAGCCAGTCACGCCACCCGGCAACCCATCGGCACAAGTTCGTCATGATCAAATGGTAGTGCATCGGGGGCGCGCACCAAGCCAACAGGCCGCGCCCATTCAAGCCGAAGTCAACAATCCCCGATGCGCGTGTTGTTGCAAATGCGGCAACTCGTTAAACGACAACAACTGGCAGCGCGAACGCGACGCCAACAGTCTGCAAATCGCTGTGTTGCGCATTTGAAAATTCAAGTCCACCATGGTCGCGGGCGTCACCCCAAGCACGTGCCCAACCAGTGTTGAAATGGGCCCGCCACTGCTCACCACCAACACCCGCCGCTCGGTGCCGTCCTGCTGCAGTCTCAGCCACTGTACCAACGCCTGGCGAAACGCCACAAACGAGCCCAACTCAGGCGGTGCCAACGCACCGTCCATCCACTGCCCCAACGCCAGTCTAAGGTGAGAAAAGTAAGCCCGGTAGCCTTCTGCGCTGTCTTTGGGTGGCAGCACCGGAGCCGGCTGCAGCGCCCGCAGCAACGCCTCCGCGTCGTACTCGTTCAAAGCTGGTGTGGCCTGCGCCGGCGGCAAACCCGGCAGTGCTTCACTCAGCGCTGCCAGCGTTTGCTTATGTCGCCGTAAGGTGCCCGTCCATACGGCATCAAAGGGCGGCCCTTGCTCGCGCCACATCGCCCCCAGCAAACCCGCTTGGGCTCTGCCGTTGGCGCTAAGTTGGTCGTAGTTGTCGGCCAAAAAGGACGCTTGTCCGTGCCGCACCAGATACACGAAAGCCATGGCGTCCATTTTCTGCAGCCCGGCAGCCCCGCCCCGGTCACCCTTGCGACCCACACACGCCCCGGCTTTGGTATTGCCACAAAAGCGTGCTACACTGGCGGACTTCGCTTGGCACAGTGCCCGTGATGCAACCCCAGAAAAAAATAAATTTTTTTGAGTTTGGGGCTAGACAGGCAAAAAAAGTGTGCTACAGTAGAGGGCTTCGCTCATCGCAGCGACGCAGGGGAAACCCTAGGGCTCATTAACAAATTACAGCCGATAAGTGTGGGCGTGTGAGTTAGCCGAAAAGCTGACACATTCGCTCACTAGACAGAAGAAGTGAAGTTCACTTCAATTCCGTTTAGAAAGAGCTTTCAAAAAGATCAAACTAAAGAGTTTGATCCTGGCTCAGATTGAACGCTGGCGGCATGCTTTACACATGCAAGTCGAACGGCAGCATGGGCTTCGGCCTGATGGCGAGTGGCGAACGGGTGAGTAATGCATCGGAACGTGCCCAGTCGTGGGGGATAACGCAGCGAAAGCTGTGCTAATACCGCATACGATCTATGGATGAAAGCGGGGGACCGTAAGGCCTCGCGCGATTGGAGCGGCCGATGTCAGATTAGGTAGTTGGTGGGGTAAAGGCTCACCAAGCCAACGATCTGTAGCTGGTCTGAGAGGACGACCAGCCACACTGGGACTGAGACACGGCCCAGACTCCTACGGGAGGCAGCAGTGGGGAATTTTGGACAATGGGGGAAACCCTGATCCAGCAATGCCGCGTGCAGGAAGAAGGCCTTCGGGTTGTAAACTGCTTTTGTACGGAACGAAACGGCGCGCTCTAATAAAGTGCG
>JAYPEA010000051.1:0-12588 GCA_038125525.1 Burkholderiaceae bacterium
AATCTTGCGCCGATTCGTCGGTGAGTTGATGCACCAACACCCCGCGCAGTTGCGCTGCGTCTACGGCCTCGCGCAGCACGCTGGCGTCGCTGGCCAAAATCACGTGGGCAAAGCCCTTGTGCTCGGCCACGGCACGCAGATCGCGCTCGATGGCTTGGGCGCTGCTGTGGTCGTCGTCTGCCACCACGGCACGTGGCACCAAGCCGTCTACCAGCTCGGTGGTGGGCGCATCGGTGTACCAGTACACGCGCTGCACGTCGAGTGACTTGCCATTGGCCACCAACGCCTGCTGCAACATGCCCGCCACTTGCGCCGGTGCCACGGCCTCGGCGCCCTCGCTGTCGGCCTCGAGCAGCCACTGCAGGTAGCGCGCCTCAACCAGCGCCACGCACGCGGCGCGCGTGCCGTGTTCACGTGGGCTGTGACCCTTGTTGGGCCCCGTGGGGGGCTTGTTGGATGCGAAATTTTTGCCGCCGCGGCGACTATTGCCTTCGCCAAAGGCAACCCGTGGGGGGTAATTCATGAAGAAACTAGAGGGTTAGAAGTAGTAAATTGGCTTGTATCTTACCGTAATGTGCGGGGGCTGTGCGCTTACCATGACGCCATGATGGTTACCCCGCGCTACGTGGGGCGTTACGCGCCCTCGCCCACCGGCCCCCTGCATGCAGGCTCGATGGTGGCGGCGCTGGCCAGCTGGCTTGACGCCAAGGCGCATGGCGGCCAATGGTTGGTGCGCATCGAAGACGTGGACACGCCGCGCTGCGTGCCTGGGGCCGAGGCGCAAATATTGCGCCAGCTCAGCGCGTGTGGCCTGCACCCCGACGGCCCCGTGTGGCACCAAAGCCAACGCGGTGCGGCTTACGCCGACGCGTTGGCGCAGCTGCAGCGTGCCGGCCTGGTGTACGGCTGCGCCTGCTCGCGCCAAGACATTGCGCGGGCTCACGGCAGCGCACCGGTTACTGGGCAAACACTGCCCTACCCCGGCACCTGCCGCCACGGCACCCACGGCAAGCCAGTGCGCGCGTGGCGCCTGAACACGCAGCGAGCAGGCTGGCAACGCTGGCACGACCGGCGGTTGGGCTGGCAGCAGCAGTGGCTTGCACGCGAGGTGGGTGATGTGGTGTTGCGCCGCGCCGACGGGCTGTGGGCGTACCAACTGGCGGTGGTGGTAGACGATGCCGCGCAAGGTATCACCGATATCGTACGCGGCGAGGATTTGGTCGATAACACCCCGCGCCAACGCTTGCTGCAGCAGGTGCTGGAGCTGCCGCGCTTGCGCTACTTGCATACGCCGCTGGTGCGCAACGAGCAAGGCCACAAGCTATCCAAGCAAACGGGCGCGGCGGCCGCGGCAACCGAGACCGACGCCGAGGTGCGCCACACACTTACCCATGCGGCGCAGGCGTTGGCGCTGCACGCGCCGCAGGCGGGGCAACCGGTGTCGCACTGGTTGGCACAAGCCGTGGCGCAGTGGGCGCGGCGCTGGGGTTTATGATGCGCGCGCCATGAGTATCCCGTCTGACGTTGAGCGTGCGCAGCGCATTCGCAGTTTCGTGCGCCGCGCTGGCCGCACCACGGCCGCCCAAACACGCGCCCTGGCCGAGGTGGGGCCACGCGTGCTGGTGCCCTACGCCGCGCAGCCACTGCGCTGGCCCGAGGTGTTTGGCCGCACCGCCCCGGTGGTGCTTGAGGTGGGCTTTGGCATGGGCGAGGCCACGGCGCAAATTGCACACGCCATGCCCGACACCGATTTTTTGTGCTGCGAGGTTCACGAGCCGGGTGTGGGCGCGTTGCTCAAGCGCGTACACGAGGGAGCCTTATCAAACGTACGCGTCGTGGCACACGATGCGGTGGAGGTGTTACAGCACATGGTGCCGGCTGCCAGCTTGGCCGGGGTCCATGTGTTTTTTCCTGACCCCTGGCACAAAAAACGCCACCACAAGCGCCGCCTGGTGCAACCCGACTGGGTGGCCATGGTGGCCAGCCGATTGGCCCCGGGCGGCTACGTGCACTGCGCCACCGACTGGCAGCCCTACGCCGAGCACATGCTGGCGGTGCTGCAAGGCTGCACAGCCTTAAGCAACACGGCAAGCAACGCCAGCGGATACGCCACGCGCCCGGCGTACCGGCCACGCACCAAATTTGAAAATCGTGGCCTTCGGCTAGGCCACGGCGTGTGGGACGTGGTTTTTACCCGCCCAGCCTAAGCCGCTTGCAGCTTGGCGTGGGCCCACACGAGGGCCGCCTCGAGCGCCTGGGGCACGCACTGCGGCTCGGTGCCACCGGCCATGGCCATGTCGGGCTTGCCCCCGCCCTTGCCGCCCACGACTTGCGCGGCGTGGTTCACCCACTCACCGGCGCGCAGCTTGGCCACAGCGTCGGGCGTGACGCCAGCTGCCAACTGCACCTTGTCGCCCTGCACCGACACCAACAACACGGCGGCCGATTTGAGTTTTTGCTTGAGCTGGTCAAGCGTCTCGCGCAAGGCCTTGGCGTCTGCCCCTGGCAGCGCAGCCACCAGCAATTGCACCCCGCCCACCAGCTGCGCTTGTTGCACCAGTTCGTCGCCCTGGCTGGAAGCCAATTTGCCTTTGAGGGCATCGCGTTCGCGCTCTAACCCGCGCAGTTGCTCTTGCAACGCACCGATGCGCTGGGCCAGCTCGGCGGGCGCGGCGCGCAGGGCCTGCGCGGCTTGCTCCATGTGCTGCTCCAAGCCCTGCACATAAGCCAGTGCGGCTTCGCCGGTCACGGCTTCAATGCGGCGTACCCCAGCGGCTACCCCGCTTTGCGCCACCACTTTGAACAAACCAATGTCACCGGTGCGCTGCACGTGGGTGCCGCCGCACAGCTCACGGCTGTTGCCAATGTCGAGCACGCGCACCTCATCACCATACTTTTCACCAAACAACATCATGGCGCCGCAGTCGCGGGCCGCGTCAATGGCCATCACACGCGCTTGCGTGGCCGAATTGGCCAGCACCTCGGCATTCACCAACGCTTCAATACGCGCCACGTCCGCGGCGTCAATCGGGCCTTGGTGGGCAAAGTCAAAGCGCGTGCGCTCGTGATTCACCAAGCTGCCCTTTTGCTGCACGTGCTCGCCCAGCACATCGCGCAACGCCTTGTGCATGAGGTGCGTGGCCGAGTGGTTGCGCACCGTGGCCATGCGCTTTTCCAAGTTCACTTGCGCACTGAGACGCTGCCCCACCCTAAGCGTGCCACCGTGGACATGGCCGTGGTGGCCGTGCACGTCGGCTTTGATTTTTTGCGTGTCGTGCACCACCACGTTCACGGCGCCGGCGTTAAGCACGCCTTGGTCACCCACCTGGCCACCCGATTCGGCGTAAAACGGCGTGCGGTCGAGCACCACCACCCCGTCTTGTCCGGCCTCAAGCGTATCCACCGCGCTGCCTTGGTGGTACAGCGCCACCACGGTAGCCTCGGTGGCCAGGGCGTCGTAGCCCACAAACTGATTGGCCGCGCCGGTGTAGTCCAGCGCTTTGTCCATTTTGAACTTGCCGGCGGCGCGGGCTTGGTCTTTTTGCCGAGCCATGGCCTGATTAAAGCCGTCCTCGTCCACTTGCACGCCACGCTCGCGGCACACGTCTTGGGTTAAGTCAAGCGGAAAACCGTAGGTGTCGTGCAGCTTAAAGGCCACGTCGCCGGCCAGTTGCGAGGCACCTGCGGGTAACGCGGCCTCAAGAATGTCCATGCCGTTGGCCAAGGTTTCAAAAAATCGTTCTTCTTCGGTTTTGAGTACATCGGCAACACGCTGGGCTTGCTCGGCCAGACGCGGGTAGGCTTGGCCCATGAGCTGCGCCAACTCGGGCACCAACCGATAAAAAAACGGTTTTTTGCAGCCCAGCTTGTAGCCGTGGCGTATGGCCCGACGCACGATGCGCCGCTGCACATAGCCACGCCCTTCGTTGCTGGGAATGACGCCATCGGCCACCAAAAACGCGGTGGCGCGTAAGTGATCGGCAATTACGCGCAGGCTGGGGCTGTGCAAGTCGGTGCAGCCGGTTTCGCGCGCGGCCGCGGCTATAAGGGTTTGGAACAAATCGATGTCGTAGTTGCTGTGCACGCCTTGCAAAATGGCGGCAATGCGCTCAAGCCCCATGCCAGTGTCCACGCACGGCGCGGGCAGCGGGGTAACCGTTCCGTCTTCGTGCATTTCGAATTGCATGAACACGTTGTTCCAAATTTCAATGTAGCGGTCGCCGTCTTCGTCCGGGCTGCCCGGCGGCCCCCCGGGTACCTCTGGGCCGTGGTCGTAAAAAATTTCTGAGCACGGGCCACAGGGGCCGGTATCGGCCATCATCCAAAAATTATCTGACGCGTAGCGCGCCCCTTTGTTGTCGCCAATGCGCACCACGCGCTCAGGCGGCAGGCCAATGTCTTGAGTCCAAATGGCGTAGGCTTCGTCGTCTTCGGCGTACACGGTGGCCCACAACCGGTTCGGGTCAAGACCATACACCTGGGTTAAGAGCTCCCATGCCCACTGCAGGCTTTCGCGCTTAAAGTAGTCGCCAAAGCTCCAGTTGCCCAGCATCTCAAAAAAAGTGTGGTGGCGCGCGGTGTAACCCACGTTTTCCAAGTCGTTGTGCTTGCCCCCGGCGCGCAAGCAAGCCTGCACCGACGCCGCGCGCACGTACGAGCGTTTGTCCGCACCCAAAAACACGTCTTTAAACTGCACCATGCCCGAGTTGGTGAACATCAAGGTGGGGTCGTTGCCTGGCACCAAGGGGCTTGACGGCACCACGGTATGCCCGCGCTGGGCAAAAAAGTCTAGAAAGGTCGCGCGGATTTGCGCCACGGTCGGGGTGTGTTTCATGGTTCGTTATTTTCGCTCAAGCCACCGGGCAAATTCGGCGCCCACCTCGGGGTGTTGCTGACCCAGCACCACGGCAGCCTGCAAGTGGCCCAGTTTGGCGCCATCGTCGCCACCGGTAAGCGCACTCCGCAGGGAAGACGGCTTTACGCAGCGCAGCAGGAGCGGGGCTGGGTTTGGGCATGGCCCGTATTGTGGCGTATGCTCGAGTTTGCCGCGTTGGTGACGCCCGCGGCATGCGAGGCTCCGTGCGGGGCGCTATGCTTGAGGGTGTTGCGTGGTGCTGTGCCACCACTGCCCCCGCTGTTATCACCTGTGAGGACATTGCCATGGACATGAAGACCAACCCTCTGGCGTTGCTGCAAGACGCCAACTTACTTAAAACAGACGCCTGGCTCAACGGCGCCTGGCACGCGGGCAACGGCCGCTTTGCGGTAACCGACCCGGCCACGGGTGCCGAGTTGGCCCAAGTGGCCAACTGCGGCCCCGCTGAGGCACAAGCGGCCATTGCCACGGCCGAGGCGGCTTGGGGCGGCTGGCGCCAAACGCACGCCAAGGCTCGCGCGGCGGTGATGCGCAAGTGGTTTGACCTGCTCATGGCCAACCAAGAAGACTTGGCGCGACTCATGACGGCTGAAAACGGCAAGCCGCTGGCCGAGTCGCGTGGCGAAGTGGCCTACGGCGCCAGCTTTGTGGAGTGGTTTGCCGAGGAGGCCAAGCGCATCAACGGCGAGACGCTACCTACCTTTGACAACAACCGCCGCTTGCTGGTGCAGCGTCAACCCATTGGCGTGTGCGCGGCCATTACGCCGTGGAATTTTCCGCTGGCCATGATCACACGCAAAGTGGCACCGGCGCTGGCCGCGGGCTGCCCAGTCATCATCAAACCAGCCGAGCAAACCCCTCTCACGGCACTGGCCGCAGCCGAGCTGGCGCGCCAGGCCGGGCTGCCCGACGGCGTGCTGCAAGTCATTACCGCCGATGCCGAGCAAAGTGTTGCCATTGGCAAGGTTTTGTGCGCCGCCGACGCGGTACGGCACATCAGCTTCACGGGCTCCACCGAAGTGGGACGCATTTTGATGGCGCAGTGCGCGCCCAGCATCAAAAAAATGTCGCTTGAGCTCGGCGGCAACGCACCGTTTATTGTGTTTGACGACGCTGACCTCGACAGCGCCGTTGAAGGCGCCTGGGCCAGCAAATACCGCAACGCTGGCCAAACCTGCGTGTGCGCCAACCGGTTTTACGTGCAAGAGGGGGTATACGACGCGTTCGTTGAAAAGTTTGCCGCCAAAGTGGCCACCGCCAAGGTGGGCAACGGCTTTGAAGACGGCGTGAACCAAGGCCCACTGATTGAGCCCAGCGCCCTGGACAAAGTGGCCCGCCACCTCGAGGACGCGCAAGCCAAGGGTGCCCGCGTGGTTACCGGTGGCAAGCGGCTGCAAGGCCAATTTTTTGAACCCACGGTGGTGGCCGATGCCAAGCCCAACATGCTTTGCGCCACCGAAGAAACCTTTGGCCCGTTTGCGCCGGTGTTTAAGTTTAAAACCGAGCAAGAGGCCATTGATGCCGCCAACGCCACGGTGTACGGGCTGGCAAGCTACTTTTACGCGCGCGACGTGGGGCGCATATTCCGCGTCAGCGAAGCCCTGGAGTACGGCATGGTGGGTGTGAACGTGGGTATTTTGGCCACCGAACACGTGCCGTTTGGCGGCGTCAAGCAAAGTGGGCTCGGCCGCGAGGGCTCGCACCACGGCATTGACGACTACGTCGAGATTAAATTCATCGCCATCGGCGACGTGCAGCAGTAAACCACCCGGCCCACATACGGTGACTTATCGTCCCAGGCAGCGCGCCACGCGGCACCGTGCGCGGGTGCGCGGCCACCTCATGCAATGGCTAAGTTGGGGCACCCCTAGCCCCAACCAGCCGCCGCTGGTGCTGCTGCATGGTTGGATGGACGTGGGCGCGTCGTTTCAGTTTGTGGTGGATGCACTACCCCAGCCGCGCTGGGTGCTGGCCCCCGACCTACGCGGCTTTGGCGGCAGCATGGGCACGCGGCAAGACCACTTTTTCTTTCCCGACTACTTGGCGGACCTTGACGCTTGGCTGGACATCACCTGCGCCGAGCACGCCATTGACCTGCTGGGCCACAGCATGGGCGGCCACGTGGCCATGCTTTACGCTGGGGTGCGGCCGGCGCGGGTGCGCCGTTTGATCAACGTAGAGGGTTACGGCATGGCCGCCACGCAGGCCAGTGACGCCCCGGCACGCTACGCCCGCTGGCTTGACGACTTGCAAGCCCTGCGCCGCGGCGATAAAGACCTGCGCCCTTACCCCAACCTGCAAGCCGTGGCCACACGGCTACAGCAAACCAACCCGCGACTACCCGCTGACAAAGCGTCTTGGTTGGCACGCCACTGGGCCAAACGCGACGCCCACGGCCAATGGCACATTGCCGGTAGCGCCGCGCATAAGGTAAGCAGCGCGCAATTGTTTCGCGTGGACGAGGTGTTGGCCGTGTACGCCGCCATTGAGGCCCCCACCTTGCTGCTTGAGGCCGCGCACGACAGCCTACCCGCTTGGTGGCGCGGGCGGTACACCCGAGACGAGTTTTACCAGCGACTCGGTGCGGTGCGGCAACTCAGCCGCCACCTAATTACAGAGGCTGGCCACATGGTGCACCATGACCAGCCCGCCGCCGTGGCCAGCCACGTGGCCGCGCATACGGCGTGACACAATACGGGGTTTCGCTCAACCCACACCCGCCCACGCCCATGGAAGCCGAACAACTCAACGCCATTGCCCACTTGCTCACCGACCTTCGCGACCGCTGCGAGGCGCTACGGGGGTATCTTTGACTACGATGCCAAGGCATCCAAACTCACCGAAGTCAACGCCGCACTCGAAGACCCCAACGTTTGGAGCGACCCCAAACGTGCCCAAGCACTAGGCAAAGAAAAACGCAGCCTTGAAGATGTGGTGCACGTGCTGCAGCACGTGCACACCTCGCTGGCTGACTTACACGAGCTGCACGAGCTCGCCCAGGCCGAAGACGACACCGCCACCCTAGCCAGCGTAGGCCAAGACCTGCAGGCCTTGGAGTCATCGATTAAGCAGCTGGAATTTCGGCGCATGTTCAGCAACCCGGCCGACCCCAGCCCTTGTTTTATGGACATCCAAGCTGGCGCTGGCGGCACCGAAGCCTGCGACTGGGCCAGCATGCTGCTGCGCCAGTACGTGCGCTTTGCCGAGCGACGCGGCTTTAAAGCCACCATCGAAGACGAAACCCCTGGTGACGTGGCCGGCATCAAAAGCGCGAGTATCAAAATAGACGGCGACTACGCCTACGGCTTGCTGCGCACCGAAACCGGCGTGCACCGCCTGGTGCGCAAAAGCCCGTTTGATTCGGCCGGGGGGCGGCACACCTCGTTTGCCTCGGTGTTTGTGTACCCCGAGGTAGACGACGACATTGACATACAAATTAACCCCGCTGACGTGCGCACCGACACCTACCGCGCCAGCGGCGCCGGTGGCCAGCACATCAACAAAACCGACTCGGCCGTGCGCCTAACGCACCTACCCACAGGCACCGTGGTGCAATGCCAAGACAGCCGCAGCCAACACGCCAACCGCGACGTGGCCTGGCGCCGTCTGCGCGCCAAACTGTATGACCTAGAAATGCGCCAACGCATGAACGAGCAACAAAAACTCGAAGACAGCAAAACCGACGTAGGCTGGGGGCACCAAATACGCTCGTACGTACTCGACCAAAGTCGCATCAAAGACCTGCGCACCGGCGTAGAAATTTCAAACACACAAAAAGTGCTCGACGGCGACTTAGATGCGCTGATTGAAGCCTCACTCAAACAAGGCGTTTAGCCCATGGATACCCCCACCGACCTAAGCCCCACCCTGGTGCACCGACACGACTATCAAGCCCCCGCGTACTGGGTGGACCACGTGCACCTAACGTTTGACCTCGACCCCGAGCGCACCCGCGTGCTCAACCGCATGACGCTGCGGCGCAACCCCGAGTTGGCGCCGCAACCGCTGCGCCTAGACGGCGAGGGGCTTAACCTTACCCGCGTGCTGATTGACGGGCAAGGCCGCAGCTTTCGCCACGACAACGGCCAATTGGTGATTGACGACGTACCCGAGGCCTTTGAACTCGAACTGCTCACCACTTGCAGCCCGCAAGCCAACACCGAACTCATGGGCTTGTACGTAAGTGGCGGCAGCTTTTTTACCCAATGCGAAGCGCAAGGCTTTAGGCGCATCACCTACTTTACCGACCGGCCCGACGTGATGGCCACCTACACCGTTACCCTGCGCGCCAACAAGGCCCAGTACCCGGTGCTGTTGAGTAACGGCAACCTAACCGAGCAAGCCGACTTGCCCAACGGCCTGCACAGTGCCACCTGGCACGACCCGCACCGCAAACCCTGTTACCTGTTTGCGCTGGTAGCCGGACAACTGGTGGCGCGCGAGCAGCGTATACGTGCGCGCAACGGCAACGAACACCTGCTGCAAATTTACGTGCGCCCGGGCGACCTAGACAAAACCGAACACGCCATGCAGGCACTCGTGGCCAGCGTGGCGTGGGACGAGGCGCGCTTTGGCCTGCCTCTAGACTTAGAGCGCTTCATGATTGTGGCCACCAGCGACTTCAACATGGGCGCCATGGAGAAC
The DNA here is from genome assembly GCA_038125525.1 of Burkholderiaceae bacterium. Lineage (GTDB taxonomy): Bacteria > Pseudomonadota > Gammaproteobacteria > Burkholderiales > Burkholderiaceae_C > RS62. Next base: position 9,521 of record JAYPEA010000051.1, read on the forward strand.
AAGGGCTTAAACATTTTTAACACCAAGTTTGTGCTGGCCAGCCCCGCCACCGCCACCGACACCGACTTTGACAACGTGCTCAGCGTGGTGGCGCACGAATACTTTCACAACTGGACGGGCAACCGCGTTACCTGCCGCGACTGGTTTCAGCTCTCACTTAAAGAAGGCCTGACGGTATTTCGCGACCAAGAATTTAGCCAAGACATGGCTGGCAGCGAATCGGGGCGCGCAGTCAAGCGCATTGAGGATGTGCGGCTGCTGCGCAGCGCGCAATTTGCCGAAGACGCCAGCCCCATGGCGCACCCGGTACGCCCCGACCAATACGCCGAAATCAACAACTTTTACACCCTAACCGTTTACGAAAAAGGCGCCGAAGTGGTGCGCATGATGCAAACGCTGGTGGGCCGCGACGGCTTTGCCCAAGGCATGACGCGCTACTTTGAACAGCACGACGGCCAAGCCGTGACCTGCGACGACTTTGCCCAGGCCATGGCGGACGCCAACCCCACCAGCCCGCTGGCGCAACACCTAGAGGCATTTAAGCGCTGGTACAGCCAGGCCGGCACGCCCCGCGTGCAACTGCGCTGCCAACACGACCACGCCAGCCACACGCTGCACATCAGCGCCGAGCAGCACTGCCCAGCCACGCCGGGCCAACCGCACAAGCAGCCCTTTGTGGTGCCGCTGGCCGTGGCCATGATTGATGGCAAAGGCCAGGCCCTGTACACGCGGCTTAACCAAGCCAGCGCGCCCGAGGCACACCAACACGTGCTGGTGCTTACCCAAGCTCAGCAAACCTTTACCCTGCACAACGTGCCCGAAGGCGCGGTGCTGTCGGCCCTGCGCGGCTTTAGCGCCCCCGTGGTGCTCAACGTACCCCACCAAACCGCCGACTGGCTGCACCTGCTGGCGCACGACACCGACCCCTTTAACCGCTGGGAGGCCGCGCAGCGCTTGGCTGTGGACAGCGCCCTACAAGCCCTGCGCCATGGGCAACCGACCGTGCTACACACCCAGCATGCCGAAGCGCTGCGCACCGTGCTGCGCGACCCCACCCTTGCCCCAGACTTTAAAGCGCTCGTACTTACGCTACCCAGCGAGTCGTACCTGGCCGAACAACTCAATCAAGTCGACCCCCAAGCCATTCACACGGTGCGCGAAACCCTGCGCCTGCAACTGGCTCAGGCCCTGCAAAGCGACTGGCCCGCCATCATCCAGGCCCCGGCACCCAGCGCAGCCCAGCGCGCGCTGCTGAACCTGGCGCTGAATTACATGGTGCTGGCCGCCCACAGCCAAGGCGACAGCACCTGGCCAGGCAAAGCCCTACAGCGCTTTAAAGATGCCACCAACATGACCAACCGCCTGGGCGCCTTAGGCGCCCTGCTGCAAATCAACCATCCGTTAGCAGGCGGAGCGCTTGAGCGGTTTTACCAACTCACCCATGCCGACCCACTGATGCTGGACAAGTGGTTTGCCGTGCAGGCCGGCGCCAACGACAACAACGGCAGCGCGCTGGCGCGGGTACAACAACTGCTGGAGCACGCCAACTTCTCGCTGCACAACCCCAACCGCGCCCGCAGCGTGTTAAGCACCTACTGCCAAGGCAACCCCGCCGGGTTTCACCGCCCCGACGGCGCTGGCTACACCCTGTGGCAAACCCACGTGTTGGCCTTAGACGCGTTTAACCCCCAAGTGGCCGCGCGCTTGGCGCGCGCCCTCGACCGCTGGGAGATTTTGGCCCCGCCCTACCGCGAATTGGCGCAACAAGCCATTGCCCATGTGGCCGCCAAAGCCCAAAGCGCCGACGTACGCGAGGTGGTGGGCCGGGCCTTGGCCAACCATGTCCCACCCACCACCACCGCCCAGTAAACCATGTCCACACCCCGCATCTCACTTACCCGCTACCTGGTTGAGCAACAACGCCAAGGCCAGTTGCAAACCCCCGCGCTGCGCCTGCTGCTCGAGGTGGTGGCACGGGCCTGCAAAAGCATCAGCCTAGCCGTTAACAAAGGCGCCCTAGGTGGCGTGTTGGGCAGCGCGCAAACACACAACGTGCAAGGCGAAGTGCAAAAAAAGCTCGACATCATTGCCAACGAGGTACTGATTGAAGCCAACGAATGGGGCGGGCACCTCGCGGCCATGGCGTCTGAAGAAATGGACAACATCTACCCCGTGCCCAACCGCTACCCACAAGGCGAATACCTGCTGCTGTTTGACCCGCTTGACGGCTCGTCTAACATCGACGTGAACGTAAGCATAGGCACCATTTTTAGCGTGCTCAAAAAACCCTCGCACAGCAGTGAAGTGAGCACCCAAGACTTTTTGCAACCCGGCCACGCCCAGGTAGCAGCCGGCTACTGCGTGTACGGACCACAAACCACCCTGGTGCTTACCGTGGGCAGCGGCGTGGCCATGTTTACCCTAGACCGCGAGCAAGGCACGTTTGTGCTGACCCAAGACCAAGTGAGTATTGCGCCCAGCACACAAGAGTTTGCCATCAACATGAGCAACATGCGCCACTGGGCGCCGCCCATGCAACAGTACATTAACGAATGCCTGCAAGGCGCCGACGGACCGCGCGGCAAAAACTTTAATATGCGCTGGATTGCCAGCATGGTGGCCGACGTGCACCGCATACTAACCCGTGGCGGCGTGTTTATGTACCCCTGGGACAAACGCGAACCCAACAAACCCGGCAAACTGCGCCTGATGTACGAGGCCAACCCCATGGCCTGGCTGATTGAACAAGCCGGCGGAGCCGCCACCAACGGCCACCAACGCCTGCTTGACCTCACCCCCACCGACCTGCACCAGCGCGTCAGCGTGATGCTAGGCGCCCGCGAAGAAGTGCAACGCCTCACCGCCATGCACCAGCAAGCCGCCTAAGCCCTACCCCTATAATTGCGGCGCAGCCGGAGTAGCTCAGTCGGTAGAGCAGCTCATTCGTAATGAGAAGGTCGGGGGTTCGATTCCTCTCTCCGGCACCAGTTAGTCGGCACACTAGTAGTTAAATCAACGCCTTAGTCAATCTGAACTGCCTGTCCTTAGGTAGTTTTTAGGTAGATTGG
>JAYPEA010000052.1:0-12241 GCA_038125525.1 Burkholderiaceae bacterium
GGCGGGGTGCGCGTGCTGCCGCACTTGCTGCAGCGCAGCCCGCAGGACATTGCCGCGGAGCAAACCCCGCTGGGCTACCCAAGCCAGTACCTGGCCATGGTGCGCGAGGCCATGGTCGGCGTAACCCAAGAGGGCACCTCGCGCGGCGTATTTGCAGGCGCGGGCTACAGCAGCGGCGGCAAAACCGGCACGGCGCAGGCCGTGACCATTGCGCAAGACGACAAATACGACGCCACCAAGCTTGACGAGCGCCAGCGCGACCATTCGTTGTACATTGGCTTTGCGCCAGCTGAGGCACCGCGCTTGGTGGTAGCGGCCATTGTGGAGAACGCCGGCTTTGGCGCCACGGCGGCCGCGCCCATTGTGCGCCGTGTCATGGACTACTGGCTACTCAACCAATACCCAAGCGAAGCCGACATTGCCGCGGTGCAACAAGGCAACGCACGTGTGCCAGTTGGGCAGGCCAGAGCCGTATCGGATGTGCCGCTGCAAGCCTTACCCGGGTATGTAGAAATGACAGCAGCCAACCACGTGGCGCCAGCGCCGCGTGAGGCAGCGCCAGCCAATTAGGTGCCATACGCCTGATGGCCGGTTTTGGCAATGAGCAACGCCACCACCACCAAAAAAACCAGTCGCACAAAGCCCGCGCCACGACGCAAGGCCAAGCTGGCGCCCAACCAACCTCCGGCCACGTTGGCCACCGCCGCGCCCAGGGCCACGCCCCACCACACGTAGCCATGCCAGCCAAACCACAGCAAAGCGGCCAAATTGGAGGCGGTGTTAAGCACCTTGGCGTGGGCGCTGGCGTGCAAAAAATCAAACCCCAAGGCACGCACCAGCACAAACACCAAAAAGCTACCCGTGCCGGGGCCAAAAAACCCATCGTAAGCCCCGATGAACAAGCCGGCCAGGGCCATGGCCCCGGCTTGCGCGCGCGCGCCCAAGCGCGGCGCGTGGTGCAACCCCAAATCTTTTTTGGCCAAGGTGTACAGCAGCAACACCGCCAGCGCCCAGGGCAGCGCCAGCCGAAACGCGTGGGGGTCAACCCGTGTGACCCACCACGCGCCCAACCCCGAACCCACCAAGGCACAACCCACGGCGGGCAACAGTGCAGCCCACACCATGCGCACGCGACGCGCATAGCGCACCCCAGCCACGGCGGTGCCCCAAATCGAAACGGCTTTGTTTAGCGCAAATAAGTTGGCCGGATGCCCTTGCGGCCACAACGCAAACACCGAGGGCACCAGCACCAAGCCACCGCCGCCCACCAGCGCATCCAAAAACCCCGCCAACGCCGCAGCAGCCAGCAGCAAGCCCCAATCCATCCCTTCGAGCCCCATGTTCTGCCTTTCAGTGCCGGGCGCCAACGCCGCACGTGCCGGCATGGTACGGCCAAAAAAAACGCCGGCGTCAAGCCGGCGCGTGGATCGCCACCTAAGGCGGTTGTTATGTCTCCTGGGCTCGGTTGCAGCGGTCAGACTTCAACCAACGTCTTGACTGTAGGCGCCCTTGCACGCCAAACCAACCGGGTAAACCCCGGTTTGGGCTGTTTTGTGGCGGATTTAGGCGGGTTGCTGCAACCAGCGGGCGGCTTTCTCGGCCATCATTAGGGTGGGGCTGTTGGTGTTGCCACTGGTAATGGTGGGCATGGCCCCAGCATCCACCACCCGCAAGCCTTGCACCACACCCCCGCGGCCGTCGCGCACGCGCATGCGGCCGTCAAGTACGGCCATGGGGTCACGGTCGGCCCCCATGGCGGTGGTGCCTACCGGATGAAAAATGGTGGTGGCGATGTCGCCGGCCAAACGGGCCAGGTCGTCGTCGCTTTGGTACTGCACGCCCGGCTTAATTTCTTGTGGAGCGTAAGGTGCCATGGCTGGCTGCTGCGCAATACGCCGCGCCATTCGAAGCGATTCGGCAGCCACCAGGCGGTCTTCGTCGGTGGCCAAGTAGTTGGGCGCAATGGCCGGCGGCGTGTCGGCCTGCGGGCCTTGTATGTGCACTGTGCCCCGGCTGGTGGGCGCGAGGTTGCACACGCTGGCGGTCATGGCGTCAAAGCTGTGCAGGGGTTCGCCAAAAGCGTCTAGGCTTAGCGGCTGCACATGAAACTGGATGTTGGGCCACGCCAGCCCTTGTCGGCTACGCGTAAAAATGCCCAGCTGGCTGGGTGCCATGCTCATGGGCCCGGTACGGCGCCACAAATACTCCAGCCCAATTTGCGCCTTGCCCCACCAACGGTTTGCCAAGGTGTTCAGGGTGCGGGTGTTGGCAACCTGAAACACCGCACGAATTTGCAAGTGGTCTTGCAAATTGGCCCCGACCCCGGGCAACTCAATTTGCACGGGCACACCGGCGCGCTGCAGCACTGTGCCCGGGCCAATGCCCGAGAGCTGCAGCAACTGCGGCGAGCCAATGCTGCCAGCGGCCAGCACCACAGCTTGGTGCGCCTGCACGTCGAGCATGTGTTGGCCGCGCCGCACACGCGCGCCGGTGCAGCGCCAACCCTGCTCGGCAGGCTCAAGCTGCAACCCCTGCACGTGCGCATGGGTCCACACCGTCAGGTTGGGGCGGTGCTGCACCGAGCGCAAAAACGCCTTGGTGGTGTTCCAGCGCCAACCCCGGTGCTGGTTGACTTCGAAGTAGCCTACGCCTTCGTTGCTGCCACTGTTGAAGTCGGTGCTGGCCGGTATGCCGGCTTGCTGCGCGGCTTGGGCAAAGGCGTCCAGCACCTCCCAGCGCAAGCGCTGTTTCTCTACACGCCACTCGCCACCGGCGCCGTGCAAGGCGGCAAACGCGGCGTCGCCGTCGCCGCCGGGGTCAAGCCGGTGGTGCCCTTCGTGCGCCATGAAGTCGGGCAGACACGCCTGCCAGCGCCACTCGGGCTCACCGGTGCACTGGGCCCAGTGGTCGTAGTTGTGGCTTTGGCCGCGCATGTAAATCATGCCGTTGATGCTGCTGCAGCCCCCCAGTGCCTTGCCACGCGGGTAGCGCAGGCTGCGCCCATTCAGCCCAGCGGCGGGCTCGGTGTGGTACAGCCAATCGGTGCGCGGGTTGCCTATGCAGTACAGGTAGCCCACGGGAATATGAATCCAGTGGTAGTTGTCCGAGCCCCCAGCCTCGAGCAGCAACACCTTGTGCTGGGGGTTGGCGCTTAGGCGGTTGGCCAGCAAGCACCCGGCGGTGCCGGCGCCAACAATTACGTAGTCAAAACTGGCTTGGGTCACGGGGCCGGGGCAGTGGGTTACTTGGCCGTGGGCATCACAAACTCGGCGCCCTTGGCTATGCTGGCGCTCCAGCGCTGCATGATGCTTTTTTGCTTGGTGTAAAAGCGCACGCCTTCTTCGCCGTAGGCGTGCATGTCGCCAAACAAACTGCGTTTCCACCCGCCAAAGCCGTGCCAGGCCATGGGCACCGGAATCGGCACATTCACCCCCACCATGCCCACTTGCACGCGCCGCGCAAATTCGCGGGCCACGTTGCCGTCGCCGGTAAAGCAACTGACGCCGTTGCCAAACTCGTGGGCGTTAATCAGGTCAAGGGCTTGGGCAAAGGTTTGCACGCGCACACAGGCCAACACAGGACCAAAAATTTCCTCGCGGTAAATCTTCATCTCTGGCTTGACGTGGTCAAACAGCGTGCCGCCCAACCAAAAGCCTTGCTCGCAGCCCCCGCCAGCGCGCGCGCCGTCAAAGCCGCGGCCGTCCACCACCAGCGTGGCGCCTTCTTGCACACCGGCTTCAATGTAGCCTTCGATGCGCGCCTTGGCTGCGGCGGTAACGATGGGGCCCATTTCAGCGGCCATGTTGTTGCCCTCGAGCACCTTGAGCGTTTGGGCGCGCTCGGCCAAACGCGGCACGATGCGATCGGCCACGTCACCCACCAGCACGGCCACGCTAATGGCCATGCAGCGCTCGCCGGCCGAGCCGTAGGCGCTGCCAATGAGCGCGTCCACCGCTTGGTCAAGGTCGGCGTCGGGCATCACCACCATGTGGTTTTTGGCCCCGCCCAGGGCTTGCACGCGCTTGCCATGGTGGGCCCCGGTTTCGTAAATGTAGTTGGCAATGGGGGTGGAGCCCACAAAGCTAATGGCTTTAACGTCCGGGTGCTCAAGCAGCGCGTCCACGGCCTCTTTGTCACCCTGCACCACATTAAAGACGCCATCGGGCAAGCCCGCTTGCTTGAGCAAGTCGGCCATCATCAGGCTGGGGGTGGGGTCAAGCGGGCTGGGCTTGAGCACAAAGGTGTTGCCGCAGGCAATGGCCAGCGGAAACATCCACATGGGCACCATGACGGGAAAGTTAAACGGCGTAATGCCCGCGACCACGCCCAAGGGCTGGCGCATGGTCCAGTTGTCGATGCCGGTAGAGACTTGGTCGGTGTAGTCGCCCTTGAGCAGCTGCGGCACGCCACAGGCAAACTCCACCACCTCAATGCCACGGGTTACCTCGCCTTGGGCATCGGTGAACACCTTGCCGTGTTCGGCGGTGATGGCACGGGCCAAGTCGTCTCGGTGCTGGTTGAGCAGCTCCAAAAACTTAAACATTACCCGCGCGCGGCGAATGGGTGGGGTTTCCGACCAGCCGGCAAACGCGGCTTGCGCCGCGGCCACCGCCGCTCCCACCTGCTGCGCACTGGCTAGGGCCACCTCGGCGCTCATGGCGCCGGTGGCGGGATTGGTGACGGGCTGGCGACGCTGGTTGTCGGCCAACACCGCACCGCTGATGTAGTGGCCAATAAGGGGCGGGGTGGATGCGTTCATGGGGCTTGGTGTCCTGGTTTTTTTAAAAGGGTTGAATGGGGCAGGGGTGAGGCGCGGCAGCGCGGCTGACTAGCGGCCGCCGCCGATGTCGAGCAAACTGGCCGTGGTGTAGGGTGAATCGTTACCCAGCAACCACACCACGGCCTGGGCCACTTCGTGGGCGGTGCCAGCGCGTCCCATGGGTACGCTGGGTGCCAGGTCGCGCACGCGGTTGGGCAAGCCGCCGCTGGCATGGATGTCGGTGTCGATAAGACCTGGGCGCACGGCGTTGACGCGCACCCCCTCGGCCGCCACCTCGCGCGCCAAGCCTAGGGTAAAGGTGTCAATGGCGCCTTTGCTGGCGGCGTAATCCACGTACTGGCCGGCGCCGCCCAGGCGCGCGGCGGCGCTGCTGAGGTTAACAATGCTGCCGCCTTGGCCACCGTGGCGTGTGCTCATGCGGCGCAGCGCCTCGCGCGCGCACGCCATGGTGCCCAACACGTTGATGCGCATCATGCGCTCCAGGCGCGGCCAGCTCATCTCGTCTACCCGACAGGGCACATCCACCACCCCGGCGTTGTTAATTAGCCCACGCAGCGGCGTGCACCGCTGGTCGATGTCGGCAAACAAGCGCAGCAAGTCGGGCTCGCTGGCCACATCGGCCTGCATGGCCCAGGCCTGGCGCCCGTGAGCTTGCACCGCCTGCACCACCTGCTGGGCGGCTTGGGCGTTGTGCTGGTAGTTCACCACCACGTCCCAGCCCTGGCGCGCGGCCAACTCGGCGCAGGCTGCGCCAATGCCGCGGCTGGCACCGGTGATGAGGACGGTTTGGCTCATGTGCTCTCCTGATGCTCAACTATAACGCGCACCCGCGGGGCCAAGGCGCACATCAGCTCGTAAGCAATGGTCTGCGCGGCCTGCGCCACCTCGTCAATGGGCAGCTCGGCGCCGCTGCGGCTGCGCCCCCACAGCACCACCTCGCTGCCCACGCCCACGGGTTGGCCCTGCGCCAGCACAGGGGCCAAGTCCACCGCCAACATGTCCATGCTGACGCGCCCAATTAGCGGGCAGCGTATGCCCTGCACCAGCACAGGGGTGCCGTTGGGGGCGTGGCGCGGGTAACCGTCGGCGTAGCCACACGCCACCACACCCATGGTGGTGGGGGTGGCCGCGGTGTAGGTGCTGCCGTAGCCCACCTGCGCGCCAGCGGCCAGGGTTTGCGTGGCAATCAACTGGCTGGCTAAGGTCATGGCCGGCTGCAGGCCCCAGTCGGCGGCCTGGTGGGTGGGCGCATCGGGGGCAGCGCCATACAGTGCAATACCGGGGCGCACCCAGTCCGCGGCGGTGGCCTCAGCGTGGCCCAACGTGGCCGCGCTGTTGGCCAAGCACAGCGGGGCCTGCATGCCCTCGGTGGCCAAGCGCCAGGCACGCAGCGCGGCCTCAATGCCGTCGGGGCGGTCGGCGTTGGCAAAGTGCGTCATCAGCGTTACGCCCTGCACCTGCGGCATGGCGTGCAGCCGCGCCCAGGCCGCGCGCAGGCCCGGGGCGTCAAAGCCTAAGCGGTTCATGCCCGAGTTGAACTTAAGAAACACGTGGTGCGGCTGTTGGGTTTTGTGCGCGGCCAGCCAGTCAAGCTGCTCGGCGTGGTGCACCACGTGCCACAGCTGCAGGGTAGAGCACAGCTCCAGATCACGCGGCTCAAAGGCGCCCTCAAGCAGCAGCAGCGGCCCACGCCAGCCCAGCTCGCGCAGCAGCTTGGCCTCGTCTAGGTCTAGGCAGGCCAGCCCATCGGCCGCGCGCAAGGCCGGCCACACCCGCGTGATGCCGTGGCCGTAGGCATTGGCCTTGACCACGCCCCACACCCGCGCGGTGCCAGCGCGTTGGCGTAGTTGCGCTAGGTTGTGTTGCAGCGCGGGCAGGTGAATGGTGGCAACGATCGGACGGGGCATTGGGCAAACTCTTTAAGGCAAGCGAACGCAACGTGCTATAAACGCGCGTTCTTTCGCGCTTACGCACCAACCGGCAGTATTGCACTCCATGAACTTTTATTGTCCCGCATGAAGGCGGGGTTCTACACCATCATGTCGGCGCAGTTTTTTAGCTCGCTGGCCGACAACGCACTTTTTGTGGTGGCGGTGGAGTTGCTGCGTACCCAGCAGTTGCCGGTGTGGCAACAAGCGGCTTTGGTGCCCATGTTTGCGTTGTTTTACGTGTTGCTGGCGCCGTTTGTGGGCGCGTTTGCCGACTCGCGCCCCAAAGGGCAAGTCATGCTCATCAGTAACTGCATTAAGGTGGTGGGCTGCTTGATGATGCTGCTGGGCTCGCACCCGTTGCTGGCGTATGCGGTGGTGGGCTTGGGCGCGGCGGCGTATTCGCCTGCCAAGTACGGCATTCTTACCGAGCTGTTGCCACCTTCGCAATTGGTTAAGGCCAATGGCTGGATTGAGGGGCTGACGATTGCCTCGATTATTTTGGGGGTGTTGCTGGGCGGCCAACTGGTTGGGCCGGTGATTGGCGAGGCTTTGCTGGCACTTAGCGCACCGTGGGGCGCCGCTTTGGGGGTGCACACACGCATTGAGGCCGCCGTTGCCAGCTTGGTGCTGGTGTATGCACTGGCGGCGTGGATTAACGCCTACATTCCGCGCACGGGGGCCACACCGCGGCCCATGCCGCGCAATTGGCTGGCGCTGCTGCCCGACTTTGTGCGTTGTAACAACCGCCTGTGGCGCGACAAGCTGGGGCAAATCTCACTGGCCACCACCACCTTGTTTTGGGGCGTCAGCGGTAACCTGCGCTACATCGTACTGGCCTGGGCCGCGGTGGCGCTGCAGTACGACACCACCCAAGCCTCGAGCCTGGTGGGGGTGGTGGCCATTGGCACAGCCGCTGGGGCGGTGGTCGCGTCTTGGCACATGCGGCTGGACCGCGCCACACGCGTGATGCCCATGGGCATGGCGATGGGGTTGCTGGTGATTTTGATGGTGTGGATAGATAACGTGTGGGTGGCTGCGCCGTTTTTGGTGGCCATGGGCGCGTTGGGCGGCTACTTGGTGGTGCCCATGAATGCCTTGCTGCAACACCGCGGGCATAACCTCATGGGGGCCGGTCGGTCAATTGCCGTACAAAACTTTAACGAGCAAGCCTGCATTTTGGGGCTGGGCTTTATTTACACCGCCAGCACCGGGGCAGGATTGTCGGCCTACGGTGCCATTGCCGGGTTTGGCTTGCTGGTGGCTGGGCTGATGTGGTTGATTCAGGGCTGGCACCGGCGCAACCAGCAACGCCACCCGCAAGAGCTTGAGCGGCTGCTCGAAATCGCGCGCCGCGACGACACCCACCGCCCCTAAACGCTGGGGGCGGCGGCGCTTAGCGCGTCGTCAAGTACCTCCAACCAATGCCGCACGGGTACGTTGGCCCCCGCTTGCAAATGGGCGATGCAGCCCACGTTGGCCGAGACCACCACCTCGGTTGCCTTGGGCGCCAAGGCCTGCAGCTTACGCTGGCGTAGCTGGTGGCTTAGCTTGGGCTGCAGCACCGAGTACGTGCCAGCCGAGCCGCAACACAAATGCGACTCGGTGCTGGCCACGCGCGCGGCAAAACCCAGCGCGGTTAACTGGGCGGGCAAGTCGGCTACCTGCTGGCCGTGCTGCAACGTGCACGGCGGGTGCACCACCAGCGCCGGTTGCTGCGCGGCGGTTTGGGCCAGCAGCGGCTGCAGCGCGGGCAGCCACTGCGGCAAATACTCGGCGGCGTCGCGCGTCAGGGCGCTGATGCGCGCGGCGCGCTCGGCGTAGGCCGGGTCGTCGCGTAGCAAATGGCCGTAGTCTTTGACCATCACCCCGCAGCCCGAGGCGTTCATGAGCAAGCCTTGCATGCCCTCTTGCTGCAGCAGCGGCCACCACGCGTCGATGTTGGCGCGCGCTTGCTGTAAGGCACGGGCTTCGTTGCTTAGGTGGTAGGCCAAGGCGCCACAGCAGCCGGCCTGCGGGGCCAGTACCGCCTCTATGCCCAAGGCGTCAAGCACGCGGGCTGTGGCCACGTGCACATTGGGCAGCATGGCCGGCTGCACGCAGCCGGCGAGCAGCAGCATTTTTTGGGCATGGCTACGCGCGGGCAGCGCGCGGGTGGTTTGCCTTGCGGGCACCTTGGCCTGCAGCGCGGGCGGCAGCCAAGCCCGCAGCCGCTGGCCCAGCCGCATGGCCGGGGCAAACGCCGCCGAGGTTAGCCCATGCACCAACGCCCAACGCAGCGCGCGCTGCCAGCCGGGGCGGGGCACTTGCGCGTCCACCACACGGCGGCCAATGTCCACCAGCTCGCCGTAGCGCACGCCGCTGGGGCACGTGGTTTCGCAATTGCGGCAGGTTAAGCAGCGGTCCAAGTGCTGTTGGGTAGCGGTGCTGGCGGGCTTGCCCTCAAGCACTTGCTTAATTAGGTAAATGCGGCCGCGTGGGCCGTCCAGTTCGTCGCCCAACAACTGGTAAGTGGGGCACGTGGCGGTGCAAAACCCGCAGTGCACGCACTTGCGCAAAATGGCCTCGGCGGCTGTTCCATCGGCGGTGGCGGCAAAGGCGGGGGCAAGCTGGGTTTGCATGGTGTAAACCTTTAGCTGGGCAGGCGCTGGGTGTTAAGCACGCCCTGCGGATCAAACGCGTGGCGCAAGCGCGCACCAATGCGGGCAACCGCGGGCTGGGGCGCATCAAACACACCCAAGGCCTTATCGGCCTCGGGGTGGGCGCGGCTGGCGCAAAACATGGTGGCGTGCCCGCCCACGGCGCGCGCGGCCTGGCGCAGCGGCTCGGCGTGCGCGGCATTGGCCCACAACCAACGCTGGGTGCCGTGCCAGTCGACCAACTGCGGCGGCAAGTCAGTAAGCGCCGGGGTGTTGGCCGGCAAACTCAAGCGCCATAGGCACGCTTGCTCGCTGGGGGGCTGTGCAAAAAACGGCAACGCGTGGTGCCGCGCAGCCTCCCAGTCGGCCGCCTCGGCACTGTTGCTTAAGGCCTGCGCGGCGTGGCCCTGGGCCTGCACCTGTTGCAGCAAACGCTGCTGGGCCGCCTGCACCGCCGCGGCGGCACCGCGTAGCCGCAGGTACAGGCAGCCGCGGTCTTGGTCTTGTACCCAGTGCGACGCCCAAAGCGGCAGCGGCTGCGCGCGCCACTGCGCCAGCCACTGCAAGGCCTGCGCCTGCGAGGCCTCGAACTGCAGCGTGCAACTGGCCACGGGCAGCGGCAGCACCTTAAGCGAGAGCTCGGTCATCACGGCCAGCGTGCCCAAGCTGCCCACCATCAAGCGGCTCACGTCGTAGCCCGCCACGTTTTTCATGACCTGGCCGCCGTAGCGCAGGCGCTCACCGCGGCCGTTGACGATTTCGGCGCCAAGCACAAAATCGCGCACCCCGCCCACGCTGGCGCGCGAGGGCCCGGCCAAGCCCGCGGCCACCATGCCGCCCACGGTGCCTTGGCCACCAAACAGCGGCGGCTCAAAAGGCAAAAACTGCCCCTGCTCGGCCAACACCGCCTGCAGCTCGGCCAGTGGGGTGCCGGCGCGCGCCGTAATGACCAGTTCAGAAGGTTCGTAGGCCAACACCCCGCTCAACTCGGTGGTGGGCAGCGGCTCGCCGCGCAGCGGGTTGCCGTAAAAGTTTTTGCTGCCGTGGCCCTGAACGCGCAAAACGCGGCCATCGGCCGCGGCTGCGCGCAATTGGTCTTGTATACGTTCGATCGGGTCGGGCATGGGGCGCATCTTACCTAAGGGGCGCCCCAGCCCAGTCAACCCGCGGCCTTAGCCGTTGTAGGCGCTCTCGCCGTGAGAGGTAATGTCCAAGCCCTCGCGCTCGGCCTCTTCGGCCACGCGCAGGCCCATAACCACAGCCACCACCTTAAGGGCAATATAGGCCACCACCGCCGACCACACCATGGTTATCAGCACACCCTCGGCTTGCACCAGCACCTGTGCGCCGATGGCAAAGTCATCGCCGCCGGTACCGCCCAGGCTTGGGGCCGAAAACACCCCGGTGAGTAACGCGCCCACGATGCCGCCGATGCCATGAATGCCAAACACATCGAGCGAGTCGTCGGCGCCCAGCATTTTCTTGAGGCTGGTGACACCCCACAAGCAAATAAAGCCCGCAGCCAAGCCGATGACGATGGCACCCATGGGCCCAACCGAACCACAAGCCGGCGTAATACCCACCAAACCGGCCACGGCACCCGAGGCCGCACCCAGCATCGAGGCATGGCCACGCGTTAGCGCCTCACCCAAACTCCAAGCCAGCACCGCAGCGGCTGGGGCAAGCAAGGTGTTAATAAATGCCAACGTGGCGCCCGAAGTGGCCTCGAGGTTGGAGCCGGCGTTAAAGCCAAACCAGCCCACCCACAGCATGGCCGCACCAATCATGGTAAAGGTAAGGTTATGCGGCTTAATGGCCTCTTGGCCGTAGCCCAGGCGCTTGCCCAACACGTAGGCCGCCACCAAGCCGGCCACGCCCGAGTTGATGTGCACCACGGTGCCGCCGGCAAAGTCAAGCGCGCCTTTGTCTAGCAAGTAGCCGCCCGCGCCCCACACCATGTGTGCCACTGGCAAGTAGGCAAAGCTAAACCACAACACACAAAACAGCAGCACCGCGGCAAACTTCATGCGCTCGGCAATCGAGCCACAAATTAGCGCGCAGGTAATGCCGGCAAAGGTGGCCTGAAACGCCACAAAAATGTACTCAGGAATTTTGACGTTGTCGGTGAACGTATCGGCCAAGCTATCGGGCGTGATGCCAAGCAAAAACATTTTGCTTAAGTCACCCACAATCAAGCCCTCGGCGCCAAACGCCATTGAGTAACCGTACACCGCCCACAGCACGGCAATCAGCGAAAACACCACCATCACCTGCATCAGCATGCTCAGCATGTTTTTGCTGCGTACCAAGCCGCCGTAAAACAGCGCCAAGCCTGGCACCGTCATCATCACCACCAGCAGCGTGGAGAGCATCATCCACGACACGTCGCCTTTGTCTACCACCGGCGCGGCCTGCGCCAGCGCGGCGCCCGAAGCTGCCAACGTGGCCAACGCCACGGCAGCGAGTTTGGTCATACTTTTCATCGCAATCGTTCCTTTGATTTTTTGCAAAAGACAGGGCCCGGGCACTACAGCGCAGCCGCACCCGATTCGCCGGTACGAATACGCAGCACCTGCTCCACGGCGGTCACAAAAATCTTGCCGTCGCCAATCTTGCCGGTTCGGGCCGACAGCTCAATGGCCTCCACCACGCGCTCGGTGAGCTCATCGGGCACCGCTGCTTCAATCTTGACCTTGGGTAAAAAATCCACCACGTACTCGGCACCCCGATACAACTCGGTGTGTCCCTTTTGCCGACCAAAGCCCTTGACCTCGGTCACCGTGATGCCCTGCACCCCCACGCCGGCAAGGGCTTCGCGCACCTCATCGAGCTTAAAGGGCTTAATAATTGCCGTTACAAGTTTCATTGGCTGGGTTCCTTTCAAACCAAATACC
>JAYPEA010000053.1:0-11918 GCA_038125525.1 Burkholderiaceae bacterium
ATGCTTTTGCGCCACGGGTTGGCCAGCTTGCGACTGGCTTTGCCCATGGCTTTGGTGGCCTCAGTTACATCAATCGCGGGTGCAATTATTGGATTTGCGTTGCCCGTGTCGATCATTCAAGTGTTGCTGGGCGTCCTAATTTTGGCAATTGTCGGCCTTATGCTCTCGGTGAAAAATAGCGAGTTTCCAAACGTTTCGAAGCCCGACGCTCTGGGGGTCATGCTCGGTATACGCGGCGTGTTCATAGACGGCTCTACCGGTAAGGAGGTCGGGTGGCAGGTTCATCGTACGCCCTTTGGTATTTTGCTTTTTGTCGTTATTGGAATTCTTGCTGGAATGTTTGGTATCGGTGCTGGGTGGGCTAATGTGCCTGCATTGAACTTAGTGATGGGCGCTCCATTAAAGATTGCTGCAGGGTCCTCAAGTGTGGTCTTGTCCATGGTCGATTCTGTCGCTGCGTGGGTGTACATTAATCGAGGCGCCGCACTACCTTTGATTGCAGTCCCGTCAGTTTTGGGCATGCTATTGGGTGCGAAAATCGGTGCCCGCCTTTTGCATGTCCTGCCCTCCAAAACGCTGCGCCGATTGGTAATCGCGGTACTCGTCTTTGCTGGGTTGCGGGCATTTTCCAAAGGTCTTGGGTTATGGGCGTGAACGTGTCCGGGGATTTAGAGACCAAGCGCTATGCCCTATTACTTGAGTGGGGTACGAACGTTGGGCTTTTGCTCACCGTTTTGTTATTTGGCAGTTACTTGGTTGGTTTTTGGGAGCTGGCGCTTCAGCCGGACCGGGTAATCGCACACTGGCATCTGCCACTGGAGGACTTTTATTCCGCGGTCGTTGGTGCTCAAGCCGCGACCGCAGGGGGTTTGTCCAGCCTAGGGGACCAAGTTAATCTGCTGGGTATCAAGTGGCTGGCTCTGTGCACGCTGATACCTTTAGCCGGCGTGGTGCCGATTTACTTGAAGTTGCCCGGCGGGGTGGTTTTTTCAGTCATCGCTGCTCTGGAGGGAGGTTTGCTTGTGGCTTCCGCCTCAGGCCTGATGACTTTTGCCCATTGAGTCAAAGACAGCGGCGTAAAGTAGGTTCCTCTAGCGGAATTTTGGAAAATTTTCGTAAGTCCTGATCAGACAATTGATGGAGTGAGATGAATGAGTGACGCCCTAAACTATTTGGTCAAAGCGCGGCCGGAGGCGATGACCCACTATCTTAAGTTTTTGAAAGATACGGGGAAACACCTCGA
This sequence comes from Burkholderiaceae bacterium, assembly GCA_038125525.1. Classification (GTDB taxonomy): domain Bacteria; phylum Pseudomonadota; class Gammaproteobacteria; order Burkholderiales; family Burkholderiaceae_C; genus RS62. Next base: position 1,244 of record JAYPEA010000053.1, read on the forward strand.
TCCAAAAACCAGAAACCTTATTTCAGTCATCACAAAGGTCCATTCACAAACGGATCGAGGATTTCGGCAGTATCTAAGTCGTGCCTTGAGAGAGGGCGCGAAGCCAGCTGAGGTGTTGGACGCAATCCTTATGGCTTTCCCTGCACTCGGACTTGCCAGGATCGTTTGGGCTGTTGACATCCTTCTGGATATGAATATTCCGGGGTTCTCTCCTGAGGCGCTGGCAGGAGTTCCTCCCGTATGGCGTGATGTGATGCCGTCAAAGGAGGTGGTCAACGGGGAGGTTCTTCGTAGAGAGGTCGACGGGCGCGCCGTGTTCGTGTATCGAAATGGTGGGACGACTCGCGTCTACGACAGTCGTTGTCCGCATCAGAGTACAGATATCCCCGACTTAGCGCTCAAGGGATTGAGGTTGGTGTGTCCAAAGCACCAATGGGAATTTGACATAGACGATGGCGCATGCGTAAAGAAAGGCAATACACCACTCACGCGACTTCCTTCAAAAGTCGCAAAAGGTGTATTAATGGTTAAGTGGTAATTTATAGGGAATACCCTATTACCCGAGTTGAACCAGCAAACTACCCTTGACGGCTATAGCCGACTCGTGCGACACGGCACAAAATGATGATTTCGGGGTACTGGGATTCCTCATCACTGGGGTGCCGAATCTTTTTTAAAGGAGGTCGTAATGGACTTTGACAAGGAATTTGACGCTTCTGGCTTGGCCTGTCCAATGCCGATTGTGAAAACAAAAAAGGCGCTGGCTGATATGACCTCCGGTCAAGTGTTACGTGTCTACGCCACTGATCCTGGTTCGGTGTGTGACATGGCGGCCTTTGCTGAAACCACAGGCAACCCCTTGCTCGAGCAGGGCGAGGAGGGCGGAAAGTACGTCTTCTTTCTGCGCAAGGGTTAGGCCTTTCGAATCTCGAACCATCTTTCTGGAGCAAGAGACATGACAAAAAAATTAGCAATCATCGCCAGTAAGGGAACCATGGACATGGCTTACCCGCCGTTTATTTTGGCGTCGACCTCCGCCGCTCTAGGCTGGGACGTGCAGGTGTTCTTTACTTTTTATGGACTCCAGCTGCTTCGTAAAGACCTTTCATCGGTAAAGGTTAGCCCCTTGGCCAACCCAGCGATGCCCATGCCTGTTCCCATGCCGGTCGCAGTGCAAATGCTGCCTGGCATGGAGTCCATGGCGACAATGATGATGAAGCAGAAAATCAAGTCCAAGGGCGTCGCGTCTCTGGACGAGTTGAGGTCGCTCTGTATCGAGTCAGATGTCAAGTTTATCGGCTGCCAAATGACGGTTGATCTTTTTGACTTCACGAAAGACGACTTCATTAAAGAAGTCGACTACGGTGGTGCGGCAACCTTCATGAAATATGCAGGGGAAGCTGACGTTAGCCTCTTTATCTAATTGAACCCGGAGCCCAAAGTTTTCAGGCTCTGGGGGAGTCGATGATCACATCCGAGGAGCGGCCGTGATGGAAGATATTGTCCACTGGCAACGCATCGTTGCGCTTGGCGGCTTCGTATTGGCCACAATTTTTGGGTACGTCGCTTCTAGGGCAAATTTCTGTGTGATGGGCGCGTTCTCCGATGTCGTCAATATGCAAAATTGGGGACGCATGCGGATGACCGGTCTGGCCATTGCTGTCGCCCTTCTTGGTACAAGTGTTTTGTCCTATAACGGAACCGTCGACTTGGGCGCCTCAATTTATCTGAGGCCAAGCGTGCCGTGGCTCTCGCTTTTATTGGGTGGGGCCCTTTTCGGAGTCGGAATGACATTGGCAGGCGGTTGCGCCAATAGGAATCTAATCCGTCTTGGCGCCGGAAGCATTAGGTCTCTTGTTGTATTGGTCTTTATGGGGATCTCCGCCTACATGACCCTTAAGGGCCTCTTTGGGCAGTGGCGTGCGACGTTTCTGGACCCCGTCTCATTTAATCTCGAGGGGCTAGGGATGGACAGGCAGTCACTGGGGGTGATATTGGGTGGCCTTCTTGGTTTTTCGGGGAAGAACGCCGACCTTTTGCTGTCCCTGCTGCTTGTCGTGATACTGGTGTTACTGACGTTTTCAGATGGACGTTTCCGAGCGAACAAAGTTCAATGGATTGCCGGTATTTTCATCGGTGGACTGGTTGCACTCGGTTGGTTCTGGAGCGGCACCATCGGTTTTGGAGAGCATCCTGAGACCATGGAGATGGTGTTTGTTGGCACCAACAGTCGGACCATAGAATCTTTCAGTTTCGTGGGTCCAATTGCCTTCGACCTTGAACTTTTGCTGCTGTGGACTGATGAGTCACTTCGCTTAACCTTCGGTGGGGCAATGGCACTGGGCGTGATTTTAGGGTCGTTCCTGCACGCGAAGACCTCTGGGACATTCAGATGGGAAGGGTTTGCCGGCTTTGGTGATCTGCGGGATCAACTCGTAGGGGCTGTTTTGATGGGGTTTGGAGGCGTGACGGCCCTGGGATGCACCGTAGGGCAGGGTATTACCGGGCTGTCGACACTTGCACTTGGCTCATTTTTGGCGGTCCTGGGGATAGGTATCGGCTCGTACCTGACGCTGAAATGGCAGTTGACCAGGGATTAGGAGTACTTTTAGATTGAGTGACGGTGAACAAGCTCTCGTGTTACTTGGCCACGGCTCCAGAGATCCATCGTGGCCAGAACATATTGAACGTGTGGCTAGCAAATTAGAGGCTGAGCACAAGTACTTGGGGCCCGTCCGGTGTGCCTATCTTGAGCACAGCAGCCCGAGTTTTCCAGAGGTGATCGCGCAGCTTATTCAGCAGGGGTCCAAAAAGGTCACGATACTGCCGATGTTTTTTGGGCTTGGGAAACACGCAAGGAGTGACTTGCCCGAATTATTGAAGGCAGCTGAGCAGGCATACCCAGGTACCAAGTTTGTGATGCTTCCGAGTATGGGAGAACAGTCCATGCTCGCCGATTGGATCGGAAGCATTTGGAAGGTCGATTAGCCGGACTTGCGACCCCGAACTCTTGGGGTCATAGTCAGGTAAACAATAAAGGGATGATTAATTTTGTGCAGGGACAAATAGCCCTCTATTGAGCAATTGCCTCTATTTCTCACTAATTTACTGGCAAATCTTCAGCCCATTGACGCCGTAATTCGATTAACACGCTGGTAGGGAGGCGATTGCCGTGCTGGGCCACCACGGCCGCGGCGGTTAGGTTGCCCAGCGACGCGGCGCGCGCGGCACTGGCGCCGTGGGTAATGGCGTACAAAAACGCCCCAGCAAACATATCGCCTGCGCCGTTGCTGTCCACGGGGGTAATGCGTGGGGCGGGCACGTCGTGGCGTTGCCCGTTTTGCAGCACCACGCTGCCCGCGGCCCCACGCGTGACGCACAGCGTGCGCGCCCGAGGCGCCAGCGTCGCCAAGGCCGCGTCAAGTTGGGTTTGTCCGGTGGCCTCAAGCGCTTCGGCTTCGTTGCAAAACAAATAGTCCACGCCTTCGCCCCACATGGCGTCTATGCCTTGACGGCAAAACCGCAGCATGTTGATGTCGCTAAGCGTCAGCGCCAGGGCCACGCCCGATTGCACGGCCAGCGCGCGCCCTTGCAACGCCGCGGCGCACCCCGTGGGTGAGGCTGCCAAGTAGCCCTCCATGTAGTACACCGCGCTGTGTGCAATGGCCTGGGCGTTCACGGCGCCTTCGTCCAGTAGCGCCGTGGCACCCAAGTAGGTGCACATGGTGCGCTCGGCGTCGGGCGTGACCAGCACCAAGCACGTGCCGGTGTGCTCGTGGGCGGGGTCGGCGGTTTGCAACTGCGCTTGAACGCCCAAGCGCTCAAGGTCTTGCGCGTAAAAGTGGCCGTTCTCATCGTCGGCCACGCGGCAGGTGTAGTGCGCTTGCCCACCCAGTTGAGTAAGGGCCACCACCGTGTTGGCCGCCGAGCCCCCGCCGGTGCGCCGGGTGCTGTGGCCGTGTAGGCGTTGCACCAGATCGTGGCGTTGGGTGGCGTCAAGCAGCGTCATCAGCCCTTTTTCTACACCCAGTGCGGCAAGCTCGGCCTCGCTTAACTGGTACTCCAAATCCACCAGGGCATTGCCCATGGCACAAACGTGGTAGCGTACGGGGGTGGGAGTTTGTGAAGTCGTCATGCCCAACATTCTAGGAGCTACCCTGTGACCGACCCGTTGGCCCAACCACGCCGGCCCGAGCGAGGCCGGGCGCGGCGCACGCCAAAGGGTAGGGTGGTCAACCCCCAGGCCATGCAGGCGTTGCAGGCATGTTTGGCGTCGTGGCCTACGCCGTGGCAGCGCCACGAGTTAATCGAGTACTTGCACGCCATTCAAGATCAACAAGGCGGTCTACCCAAAGACTGGCTGGTGGCGTTGGCGCACGCTTTGCGCTTGGCCCCGGTGCACGTGATGGAGGTGGCGAGTTTTTATCACCACTTCACCGTGCTGCCCGATGGGCAATGGCATGACAACGCGTTGCCGGTGCGGGTGTGCACCGGCCTGAGCTGCGCCATGCAAGGTGCGCAAGCGCTGCAGCAGCAATTAAGCCGCGACTTGCAACACACCACCGGGCGCTCGGTGCATGTGCAGCCTGTGCCTTGTGTGGGCCGCTGCGAGCAAGCGCCCGCCGTGCAGCTGGGCCAACTGCCTGTGCCGTGTGCCACGCCGCAAAGCGTGGCGCAACACGTGCAGCAGTTACCAACAACGCCCATGGCGCAGTGGGGGGGCAATGACTTTAGGCAACACGCCCCGCACCTACCCGAGCCGACCAACTTGGCCACCTACCGCGAGCAAGGCGGCTACGCGCTGTGGACGGCGCTGCGCAGCGGCCAGCTAAGCGGCGACGAGGTGCTGCGCACGGTGCAGCAAGCGGGCTTGCGCGGCATGGGCGGCGCGGGTTTTGCAGCCGCGCGTAAATGGCAAGCGGTTAGGGCCGAGGCAGGGCCGCGTTTGTTGGCCGTCAACGCCGACGAGGGCGAACCCGGTACCTTTAAAGACCGGGTGCTGCTCGAGAGCGAGCCCCATCGCCTGCTTGAAGGCATGCTGGTGGCCGCGCACGTGGTGGGGTGTGAGCAGGGCTACATCTACCTTCGGGACGAATACCCCTACGCGCACCGTGTGCTGCGCCAGGCGCTGCACGAGCTGCAGGCGTGGCAAGGCCACGACGTGCTGCCCATTACGCTGCGCCGTGGTGCCGGGGCCTACATTTGCGGTGAAGAATCGGCCATGATCGAAAGCCTAGAGGGCAAACGTGGCGAACCCAGGCTGAGGCCACCGTACGTTGCACAGCGCGGGTTGTTTGGCCGTCCCACCCTGGTGCACAACGTCGAGACGCTGATGTGGCTGCCCGAGCTGCATGCGCAGGGTGCGGCGTGGTTTGAGGCCCACGGGCGTCATGGCCGCCAAGGCTTGCGCCGCTACAGCTTAAGCGGCCGGGTGAACCGCCCCGGTGTGTACTTGGCGCCCGCGGGCATCAGCGTTCAAGAATTGATCAATGAATACGGCGGTGGCATGCCAGTTGGGCACACGCTTTACGGTTACCTGCCCGGCGGTGCCAGCGGCGGCATGCTGCCTGCTGGCTTGGCGCATTTGCCGCTTGACTTTGACACGCTGCAGCCGCACGGCGCCTTTATTGGCTCGGCCGCGGTGGTGGTGCTCAGCCAGCACGACCGCGCCCGCGACGCGGCACTGAACACCATGCAGTTTTTTTCGCACGAGAGCTGCGGCCAGTGCACGCCGTGCCGCGTCGGCACCGACAAGGCCGTGCACCTGATGCAGCAGCCGCAGTGGGACACCTCAGCCCTTAACGACTTGGCCGACGTGATGCGCGAGGCCAGCATTTGCGGTCTGGGCCAAGCCGCCCCCAACGCCTGGCAAAGCGTGCAACAACACTTTGCCCACGAGCTTAAGCCGCCACGCAAGCCATGACGCAAGCCACACCCATCACGCTCACACTCAACGGCCGAACCGTTGAGGCCGACGCAGGCGAAACCCTGTGGCAACTTGCCACGCGCCACGGCGCAGAGGTGCCGCATTTGTGCCACGCCGACCCGCTTAAGCCCGCGGGCAACTGCCGCGCTTGCGTGGTTGAAATTGACGGCGAGCGCACCCTAGCCGCGAGCTGCTGCCGGCAGGCTGCCCCCGGCATGGTGGTGCACACCCAAAGCCCACGCGCGCAGCATAGCCAGCGCATGGTGCTGGAGCTGCTGCTTAGCGACATGCCCGAGGCCACGCCACCGGCGCTGGCAGGCCAGCCGCTGGGCGAGCTGGGGCAATGGGCCCAGCGCTTGCAGGTGCAGCCCCGCGCGGCCTTCACCCAGGCGGTGCGCTCGGCGCCCGCGCCTGACGTCTCGCACCCGGCGCTACACGTGCAGCTTGACGCCTGCATTCAGTGCACGCGCTGCATTCGCGCGTGTCGCGACGAACAGGGCAACGACGTATTGGGCATGGTCTGGCGCGGTGGCCACGCGCACATTGCGTTTGACCTTAACGACCCCGCCACCGCCAGCCAGTGCGTGGCCTGCGGCGAATGCGTGCAAGCCTGCCCCACCGGAGCCATTGCCTCGGCCAAGCCTGTGGCAAGCCCAGTGCAAAACGTGCCGTCGGTGTGCCCCTACTGCGGGGTGGGTTGCCAGGTGGCGTACCAAGTCAAGCCCGCCCATGCCGAGCAACCGGCACAAATTGTGGGCGTGCTTGGTCGCAACGGCCCAGCCAACGGCGGCCGGTTATGCGTGAAGGGGCGCTACGGCTACGACTACATTGACCACCCCGAGCGCTTACTGCGCCCGCTGCGCCGCCGCCCCGGTGTGCCCAAAAACCCCGCCCACTGCGAGCAGCCGCCGCATTGGCGCGAGGTGTTTGAAGAAGTGGACTGGGAACAAGCCCTGCAGGCGGCCGTGCAACCGCTGCACAAGCTGCGCGCCGCGCACGGCGGCTACGCCTTGGCCGGCTTGGGCAGCGCCAAGGGCAGCAACGAAGAAGCCTACGTGTTTCAAAAACTGGTACGCACCGTGCTGGGCAGCCCGCACGTGGACCACTGCACCCGCCTGTGCCACGCCTCCAGCGTGGCCGCGCTGCTCGAGGGCTTGGGCTCGGGCGCGGTCAGCAACCCCGTATCGGACGTGCAGCACGCCGAAACGATTTGGATCATGGGCGCCAACCCCACCGCCAACCACCCGGTGGCGGCCAGCCACATCAAAAACGCCGTGGCCCGTGGCGCCCGCTTGGTGCTGCTTGACCCGCGTGCCACCGACTTGGCGCGCCACGCGTGGCGTCACGTGGCGTTTCGCCCCGGCTCAGACGTGGCCGTGCTGCACGCCATGTTGCACGTGGTGCTGCACGAGCTCGGCGCGCACGCTGAATTTGTGGCCCAGCGCGTGGACAACTTGCCCGACGTGGCCCAGGCGGTGCGCCACAGCACCCCAGAGGCCATGGCCGCGCTATGCGGCGTGCCCGCGGTGTTGCTGCGCGAGGTGGCCACGGCTTACGCACAAAGCCCAGCGGCCATGGTGTTTTGGGGTATGGGTGTCAGCCAGCACACCCACGGCACCGACAACGTGCGCTGCCTGATTGCCTTGGCCTGCGCCACCGGGCACATCGGCCGCCCCGGTACAGGCCTGCACCCCTTGCGGGGCCAAAACAACGTACAAGGTGCCAGCGACGCGGGGTTGATTCCGATGATGCTACCTGGCTACCAGCGGGTGGACGATGCCAAGGCCAACGCGTGGTTTAGCCAGCTTTGGGGCGCCCCCGTGCCCGCCACCCCAGGGCTAACCGTTGTCGAAATGCTGCATCACGCGCAGCTGCCAGCGGACGACCCCCAACGCCTGCGCGGCATGCTCATCATGGGCGAAAACCCGGCCATGAGCGACCCCGACCTGCACCACGCCCGCGCCGGCTTGGCCAGCTTGCAGCACCTGGTGGTGCAAGATTTGTTTTTAACCGAAACCGCGTGGCTTGCCGACGTGGTGCTGCCCGCCAGCGCGTGGCCAGAAAAAATCGGCACAGTTACCAACACCGACCGCTTGGTGCAACTGGGCAGCCAAGCCGTGTTACCCCCCGGCCAAGCCCGCGCCGACTTGTGGATACTGCAACAAATTGCCCAGCGCTTGGGCCTGCCCAACGGCCAACCCGTGCCGTGGATTGACCACCCACCCGGGGCCGCCTACCACGGTGTGGCCGCCATTTACGAGGAGATGCGCCACGCCATGGCAGCCTCGCACGGTGGCATCAGCTGGGCCCACCTGCAGCAACACGGCAGCGCCACGTACCCGTGGCCGGCTGGGGCCAGCCAAGGCGAGGCGGTGGTGTTTACCCAAACCTTTCCTACCGCCAACGGCCGCGCCCAACTCGTGCCCACCCAGTGGCGCGCCCCGGCCGAGGTGCCCGATGCCGACTATCCTTTGGTGCTCATTACCGGACGCCAGCTTGAGCACTGGCACACCGGCAGCATGACGCGCCGCGCCCGCGTGCTCGACGCCCTGGAGCCCGAGGCCACCGCCAGCGTCAACGCCAACACCTTACAGGCCCACGGCCTGCAACCGGGCGACTGGCTGCAGCTCACCACCCGCCGCGGTAGCGTGCAACTGCGCGCCCGGCTCGACCCCGGCACCCCAGACGGCGCCGTGTTTGTGCCCTTTGCCTACGCCGAAGCCGCCGCCAACTTACTCACCCACGCCGCGCTGGACCCGTTTGGCAAAATTCCTGAATTCAAATACTGTGCTGTGCGCCTAAGCGCCGTGCAGCGTCAGCCGCAACCTGCCAGCGCCTAGCCCGACGCCTTGCCCTTAAAGGTGCAGTACGTTTGCACCGCACACGCCCTGCATTGGGGCGCGCGTGCCTTGCACACGTAGCGCCCATGCAAAATCAGCCAATGGTGCGCGTCAACGGCATACGCTGGGGGCACCCGCTTAAGCAGCGCCCGCTCCACGGCCAGCGGCGTTTTGCCCGGGGCCAGCCCAGTGCGGTTGCCTACCCGAAAAATATGGGTATCCACCGCCATGGTGGGTTCGCCAAAGGCCACGTTAAGCACCACATTGGCGGTTTTGCGCCCCACGCCCGGTAAGGCCTCAAGCGCCTGTCGCGAGCGCGGCACCTGCCCGCCGTGCTGCTGCAGCAGCAACTCACAGGTTTGCAGCACATGCTTGGCCTTGGTTTTGTACAGCCCAATGCTTTGAATGCACGCCTCAAGCCCCGCCCGCCCCAGTGCCAACATCGCCTGCGGCGTGTGGGCCAGCACAAACAAGCGCCGCGTGGCTTTGTTGACGCTTACGTCTGTGGCTTGGGCCGAGAGCATCACCGCCACCAACAACTCAAACACACTCGTATACTCAAGTTCGGTGTTGGGCTGCGGATTCACCGCCTTTAGGGTGGCAAAAAACGGCTCAATGTGATCTTTTTTCATTCCTGCATTGTGCGCCAAACCCGCCGTGACCCTACCCTTTGCCCAACGACTGCAACACGTTGAAACCTCTGCCATTCGCGCGCTCTTTAAGCTGCTTGGCCAGCCCGGCATCATCAGCTTTGCTGGGGGCTTTCCCGACGCCAACCTGTGTGACCGCCAGGGCCTGCAAGCCGCCGCCCAAGCGGCCTACGAGCAGCACGCCGCCGCCGCGCTGGCCTACGGCGCCACCGAGGGCTATGCGCCACTGCGCGAGGCCTTGGCGCAGCATATGCAAAGTCAATCGGCCACGGTGCAGCCCGATGACGTACTGGTTACCACCGGCAGCCAGCAAGCCCTTGACCTAATTGGCAAAACCCTCATCGACCCGGGCGACAAGGTGATTGTGGAGGCGCCCACCTTTTTGGCCACCATTCAATGCTTTCGCCTGTACGGCGCGCAGCTCATTGGCGCACCCACCGATGACCAAGGCGTGGACGTGACCGCTTTAGAGCAGCTGGTGGCGCAACACCGGCCCAAACTCATTTACCTCATTCCCACCTTTGGCAACCCCACCGGCGCCACACTCAGCCTTGAGCGGCGCATGGCCGTGCTGCAACTGGCCGCGCGCACCGGCACCGTGGTGGTAGAAGATGACCCTTACGGCGAGCTGTACTTTGACGCCCCGCCGCCGCCGAGCTTGCTCGCGCTCAGCGCGCAAGTGCCCGGTAGCCGCGACTGGCTGGTGCACTGCGGCAGCTTGTCCAAAACCTTGTCGGCTGGCCTGCGCCTGGGCTGGATGGTTGCCCCCCCCGCGCTGCGCGCGCAGGCCGTGATGTGCAAACAATTCAGCGACGCCAACACCAGCACCCTGGCCCAAGCCACGGCCGCGGCGTATTTGGCCAGCGGCGCCTTGCCCCAAGCGCTAAGCCACGTGCGCGCCGCTTACCGCGAACGCGCCCACGCCATGCTGCACGGTCTGCAACAGCACCTCGGCCCACACGTAACCTACAACCAGCCCCAAGGCGGCCTGTTTGTATGGGCCCGGTTCACCGCCCCTGGGGCCAACAGCACGCTTTTGTCGCAGCGCGCCGCCGAACAGGGCGTGGCCTTTGTGCCCGGCGCGCCGTTTTTTGCCACCGAGCCCGACACCGCCGCCTTCCGTCTCTCGTTTGCGACTGTGCCCCCTGAGCAGATTGATACCGGTTTACGGAGGCTTGCCGAAGTGCTGAGACAGTGCTAGGGGGCAGAGATGCCCTCGCCAGAGCGAGAGAGGCGGTAACGAAGGAGCAACGCTTTGC
>JAYPEA010000054.1:0-11745 GCA_038125525.1 Burkholderiaceae bacterium
TCCCACTCAATCGTGGCTGGCGGTTTGCTGCTGACGTCGTAAGTCACGCGGTTGATGCCGCGCACTTCGTTGATGATGCGCGAGGACACTTTTTTGAGCAGGGAGTAGGGCAACTCGGCCCAGTCGGCGGTCATGAAGTCAGAGGTTTGCACCGCGCGTAGGGCCACCACGTATTCATAGGTGCGGCCGTCACCCATTACGCCCACGCTTTTAACGGGCAAGAACACGGCAAACGCTTGGCTGGTTAGGTCGTACCAGCTTTTGCCGGTGTGGGGGTCGAGGGTTTGGCGCAGTTCTTCAATAAAAATTGCGTCGGCTTCACGCAGGGCTTGGGCGTATTCGGCTTTGACTTCACCCAAGATGCGCACACCCAAGCCCGGGCCGGGAAAGGGGTGGCGGTACACCATGTCGCGCGGTAAGCCCAGCGCCACGCCAAGTTCGCGCACTTCGTCTTTGAACAGGTCGCGCAGCGGCTCGAGCAGCTTGAGCCCCAGTTGCTCAGGCAGGCCGCCCACGTTGTGGTGGCTTTTGATGGTGACGGCTTTTTTGCTTTTGGCGCCGCCGCTTTCAATCACGTCGGGGTAAATGGTGCCTTGGGCCAAAAAGGTGGCGCCGGGGTGGTTGGCAGTACCTTGTTTGAGTTGATTGGCTTGGGCTTTGAACACCTCTACAAATTCGCGGCCAATAATTTTGCGTTTGGCCTCGGGGTCGGCCACACCGGCGAGTGCTTGCATAAAGGCGGCGCTGGCGTCTACGCGCACCACCTTCGCGTGCAGTTGGCCGGCAAACATGGCCATGACCATGTCGCCTTCGTTTAGGCGTAGCAAGCCGTGGTCAACAAACACGCAGGTGAGTTGCTCGCCAATGGCGCGGTGGATCAGGGCGGCGGCCACCGATGAGTCAACGCCGCCCGAGAGGCCAAGAATGACGTGCTCGTTGCCCACTTGCTGGCGAATGCTGGCCACGGCCTCTTCGATGTAGTTGCCCATGACCCAGTCGGGCTGAGCGGCGCAAATGTCCAGCGCGAAGCGGTGCAAGATGGCCGCGCCTTGCGCGGTGTGCGTGACTTCGGGGTGAAACTGCAGCCCGTAAAAGCCGCGGGCCTCGTCGGCCATGCCGGCAATGGGGCACGCCGGCGTGGAGGCCATGCACACAAAGCCCGGTGGCAACGTGGTGACCTTGTCGCCGTGGCTCATCCACACGCGCAGCATGCCGTGGCCTTGCTGGGTGCGAAAGTCTTCAATGGCTTGCAGCAAGCGGGTGTGGCCGCGGGCGCGCACTTCGGCGTAGCCGAATTCGCGGGTGTCGCCGCTTTGTACGGTGCCTCCTAGCTGTTGCGCCATGGTTTGCATGCCGTAGCAAATGCCAAGCACGGGTATGCCCAACTCAAAAACGGCCTGCGGTGCGTGGTCGGTGGATTCGGCGTACACGCTGGCGTGGCTGCCCGAGAGCACGATGCCTTTGAGCTGGCCGTCGGCAGCGTAATCGCGCAGCCATTCGTTGCTCACGTCGCAGGGGTGCACCTCACAGTACACGTGGGCTTCGCGTATGCGCCGGGCAATGAGCTGCGTGACTTGCGAGCCGAAGTCGAGAATGAGGATTTTGTGGTGGGGCATGGCGGGGGCGGCGTTTAGTCGGCGCGGTAGTTGGGTGCTTCTTTGGTGATTTGCACGTCGTGCGCGTGGCTCTCGCGCATACCAGCGGCGGTGATTTGTACAAACTGCGCGTGTTGCTGCATGTCGCTTAATGACGCGGCGCCGCAGTAACCCATGGCCGCGCGCAGGCCGCCGGCCAGTTGATACACGATGCCCACGAGTGAGCCTTTGTAGGGCACACGGCCTTCAATGCCTTCGGGCACGAGTTTTTCGGCGTTGGGGTTGTTGCTGTTGACTTCTTGAAAGTAGCGGTCGGCGCTGCCTTGCTGCATGGCCCCCACGCTGCCCATGCCGCGGTAGCTTTTGTAGCTGCGGCCTTGGTACAAAATCACTTCGCCGGGCGCCTCTTCGGTGCCGGCAAACATGCTGCCTAGCATCACGCTGCTGGCGCCAGCGGCAATGGCTTTGGCAATGTCGCCGCTGTAGCGTATGCCGCCGTCGGCAATCAGTGGAATGTCGGTGCCTTTGAGGGCAGTGGCCACGTTGTCAATGGCGGTGATTTGCGGCACGCCCACGCCGGCCACGATGCGCGTGGTGCAAATGCTGCCTGGGCCAATGCCAACTTTCACGGCGTCGGCACCGGCCTCGGCCAGCGCGCGCGCAGCCTCGCCGGTGGCAATGTTGCCGCCGATGACGTCAACGGCCGGAAATTCGCGCTTGACCCAGCGCACGCGCTGCAGCACGCCTTGGCTGTGGCCGTGCGCGGTGTCTACCACAATCACGTCAACCCCGGCGGCGGCCAGCGCGGCCACGCGCGCTTCGGTGCCTTCGCCTACGCCCACGGCAGCGCCCACGCGCAGCCTGCCTTGTTCGTCGCGCGCGGCATGCGGAAAGGTGAGTTGTTTGGTGATGTCTTTGACGGTGATGAGGCCGCGCAATTGGTCACGCGGGCCTACCACCAACAGGCGTTCGAGCTTGTGTTGGTGCAGCAGCGCCTTGGCGTCTTGCGCCGAGGTACCTTCGGGCACGGTTATGAGCCGCTCGTGGGGCGTCATGATGTCGGCCACAGGCGCGTCCATGCGGGTTTCAAAGCGCAGGTCACGACCGGTGACGATACCCACCACGCGTTGTCCGTCAACCACCGGAAAGCCCGAGACGCCAAGCTGCTCGGACAGGGCTTGAACTTGGCGCACGCTGTGCTGGGGGGTGACGACGACGGGGTCGCGCACCACGCCGCTTTCGTAGCGCTTGACTTTGGCCACCTGAGCGGCTTGCTCGTCGGCCGACATGTTTTTGTGAATGATGCCCATGCCGCCCTCTTGTGCCATGGCAATGGCCAAGCGGGCTTCGGTTACGGTGTCCATGGCCGCGGACAGCAGCGGCAGATTAAGCGAGATGCGACGCGACAAGCGCGCGGTGAGGTTGGTGTCTTTGGGTAAAACCTGCGAGTGCGCAGGAACCAACAACACGTCGTCAAAGGTCAATGCCGACCCAAGTAATTGCATAAACACGCTCCCAAAAAACCGATTTTACCGGCGCACGGCAGCGCGCTTAGTAGCCGGGCTTGGCCCCTGGGCGGCGGGTGGCAAATAAGCCGGCGCGGCGTGTGCCCTGGGCGGCAAAACGCTGGCGTCGGGCGGTTTTGGGGTCAACGCGCAGTGGGCGGCACAGGCTGAGTTGGTCGCCCGCTTGCAAAGGCTGTGTGGGCGGCACCCGGCGCCCAGCGAGGCCCACAGCCCAGCCCCCTGCGGGTGCGGGGTGAGTGGGATGTTGGGTTTGCCACGCGGCCAGGGCGTCGGCCACGCAGGCTGCGGCGGGCAGCGTCAGTTGGGTGCGCAGGCACCGGCGTGGGCCCAGACTGGCCAGCACCTCAATGGTGAGGCACGCGCTCATGTGGGGTACACGCGCTCGGCGCGTTCAACAAACGCCTGCACCAGGTTGGCGGCGATTTTGTCAAACACCGGGGTTAACCACGCGGCCAGTTTGCCACTGGCGATTTGGTAGGTCAGGTGCAGCGACACTTTGCACGCACGCCCGTCGTCCAGGGGGTCAAAGCGCCATTGCCCTTGTAGGTGGCTAAATGGCCCGTCCACCAGTGCAAGGCTGACTTGGTGCGGGGCTTGATGCGTGTTGCGGGTGGTAAAGCGCTGGCTGATGCCTGCCACGCGCAGCCCAATGGCCGCGGTCACACCGTCGGGGTGGTGTGCCAGCACCTGGGCCTCGTGGCACCAAGGCAGAAAGTCGGGGTAGTGGTGCACGGCCGTTACCAGGTCGTACATTTGCTGGGGCGTGTGCCACAACAAGACCGATTTCTCTACGGTCTTCATTACAATGTGCTTTCTACATCACTGGCCATGCAAGCGGCATTGTAAGTAGCCCGGGGGTGCCAACGCACCGCGCCTGCACGGTGCACGCATTGCTTGGGGTTTATGTCGCGCAAACCGATTCCTACTGCTTCTGCCACGCCGCCCAAAAAAAAAGCGGCCAAGGCCATGCCTGCGCGCATTGCCGATAACCGGCGGGCGTCGTACAACTATTTTTTTGAAGAAACCCATGAGGCTGGGGTGGTGCTACAGGGCTGGGAAGTCAAAGCGCTGCGCCAAGGTAAAGCGCAAATCAGCGAGGGCTATGTGGTGGTGCGTGAAGGCGAGTTGTTTTTGATTGGTTGCCTTATTTCGCCGCTGCGTAGCACCTCAACCCACGTAAGCGCCGAGGGCGCGCGCACCCGCAAGCTGTTGATGCACAAAGATGAAATCAGGCGCCTCATGGGCAAGGTGGACCAACGTGGGTTTACCTTGGTGCCGCTGAACTTGCATTGGAAGGGCGGCAAGGTTAAGTGCGACGTGGCGCTGGCCCGAGGCAAAGCCGAGTACGACAAGCGCGCCACCATCAAAGAACGCGAGGGCAAGCGTGAGGTGGAGCGTGCCATGAAGCAGCGCACCTAGGGCGCAACGCAGGGGCTTTTGATGTATTTGCCACGCCAGTTTGCTTACCCCGAGCACGCCGAGACGGTGGTGCGTGCGCACCCATTGGCCAGCCTGATTACGCACAACGCGCAGGGCGCGGCACACGCCTGCCATGTGCCCCTGGCGCTTGAGGTGGCGGCCGATGGCGCGTGGGCCCTGCACGGCCACTTGGCCAAGGCCAACGCGCAGGCGGCGCAATTGCACGATTCGGCGGCCGAGGTCTTGGTATTGTTTGTGGGGCCGCACGCTTACATGTCGCCGGGTGTGTACAGCGACGCGCAGCGTGTGCCCACCTGGAGCTACGTGGCCGTGCACTGCCGCGCGCGGGCACAGGTGTTGCAAGGTGAGCAGGCCAAAGACGCCTTGCTTAAACGACTCATTGCCGACCATGAACCCAGCTACGCCCAGCAGTGGCGAGGTTTGCCGGCGTCTTACACCGAGCGCATGCTCGATGGGGTGGTGGCCTTTACGCTGCAGGTGCACGATGTGCAGTGTGCGCTGAAGCTCAACCAGCACCGGCCAGAGGCGCATCGGGCCATGCACGCGCGCTACGCCAGCGGCAACGCCAATGAGCAAGCACTGGCGCAGTGGATGCAGCGGCTGGGACTGGCCGATGAGCCGGGCGTGCCGTGAGCGCCCCGCCAATCGAGCGCGACGACGCCCACTGGATGGGCTTGGCGCTTGAGCAGGCCCGGCAAGCGGCGGCGCGAGGTGAGGTACCGGTAGGCGCGGTGGTGGTGTGCGACGGCCGGGTGGTGGCCGCGGCGCACAACGCGCCGATTAATACGCACGATCCCACCGCACACGCCGAGGTACAGGCCTTGCGGGCCGCCGGGCAGGCCTTGGGCAACTACCGCTTAACCGGCTGCACGTTGTATGTAACGGCCGAGCCGTGCGCCATGTGTGCTGGGGCCAGTTGGCACGCACGCCTCAAGCGTGTGGTGTACGCCGCGCCTGAGCCGCGTACGGGGGCATTGGCGTCGGTGGCGCAAATGTTTGATGGCCCCTACCAAGCCGGTGCGCCCGCGGTTACGGCTGGCGTTCGGGCAGAGGAGGCTGCAGCCTTGTTGCAACAGTTTTTCGCAACCCGTCGCCAGGCCGCGCCGTGGCCGCTGCGAGACGATGCGCTGCGCACGCCCGAGGCATGCTTTGCACACCGGTTGCCGCTGGGCGTGGCCTCGCGCCATGTTGACCATTTGCCAGCCTTGCGCGGGCTGCGCATGCATTACCTTGAGGCCGGGCCGCAGGACGCGGCCACCACATGGGTGCTGCTGCACGGCAACCCAACCTCGAGTTATGTGTGGCGCCACTGGATCGGCACCTTGGCAGGCTGGGGCCATCGGGTGTTGGCCCCAGACCTGATTGGCTTTGGCCAAAGCGATAAGCCCAAGCACGCGTCTTGGCACAGTTGGCAGGCGCATCGCCAGGTGCTGCAGCAATGGCTGGCGCACGTGGGCGTGCAGCGCGTGCGCTTGGCGGTGCAAGACTGGGGCGGGCTGTTGGGCCTTACGCTGCCCATGGAGGCGGGCTGGACGTGTGACGGCTTGTTGGTACTTAACACCTTGCTGCCAGATGGCAGGGAGCCGCTGCCCGATGGATTTTTGCAGTGGCGTGCGTTTTGCGCCAGGCAGCCGGCGTTTGACGTGGGCGCGCTGCTGCAGCGCGCCTGCCCGCACCTGTTGGCCGAGGAATGCGCCGCGCACGCTGCGCCGTTTCCCAACGCCGGGTACCGCGCTGCGCTGCGCGCCTTTCCTGCCCTGGTGCCCGATGGCCCCGGGCATGAGGGCGCAGGCCTGATGCACGAGGCGCGGCGGTGGTGGGCAGCGCAGCCACATATGGCGGTGCGCATGGTGGTGGGGGGTGCCGACCCGGTGTGTGGCACCGAGGTGATGCAGGCCTTGCACCAGTCGTGTTGGCCGCAGGCTAGTGTGCTGCATTGGCCGCAGGCGGGGCATTTTGTGCAAGAGTGGGTGCATCCGGCCTTGGGCGACGTGGGCCCTTTACTTGAGCGGGTACTGGGGCCGCTGTGTCACACTTAAGGCCATGACTCAGGTGTATGTGTGTTCCCCCAGCAGCGCGGTGCGGCGTGTGGCCGACGTGCGCCGTGGCGTGCGTCGCCTGCAAGCCATGGGCATGACGGTGGTGCTCGACGAACACGCGCTGGCGCGAGAAACCCGGTTTGCCGGCAGCGATGCGCAACGACTGGAGGGCTTGCAGCGGGCTGCGACCAGCGGTGCCGATGTGGTGATGACCACCCGCGGCGGCTATGGCGTGTCGCGGCTTTTGTCTGATTTGCCCTATGCGGCCATGGCGCGCGCCGTTACGCGGGGCGCGCGCTGGGTGGGCTTTAGCGATTTCACGGCGTTGCAGTTGGCGTTGCTGGCCAAAACTGGGGCCGTGAGTTGGCACGGGCCAGCCCTAATTGAGGATTTTGGCCAAGCCCAGCCACCGCACGCGACCACGGTGGCGTGTTGGAACGATTTGACGCAAGGCGTTGGCGAGGGCGTGGGCTGGCGTGTGCCCGCCGCGCAGGCGGCCACTGGCGGCTGGCGCGGGCTAACCCTTTGGGGTGGCAACCTAAGCATGGTGGCTTCGCTGGTGGGCACGCCGTATTGGCCCGAGGTCAAGCGCGGGGCGTTATTTTTAGAGGACGTGGGTGAGGCACCGTATCGCGTGGAGCGCATGTTGACGCAACTGGCCCACGCCGGGGTGCTGCAGCGCCAGCAGGTGATTTTGCTTGGGGCCTTTAACCGTTTTGCCGCCAGCCGGCAAGACGCGGGCTACGGCTTAAACCACGTGTGGCAATGGCTGCGCGAGCACACGCGCGCCACCGTACTCAGTGGCTTGCCGTTTGGCCATGGCGTGGCTAAGGTGGCGCTGCCTGTGGGGGCCACGGTGCAGGTGCAGCAAGAGGGGCGCGACGTGTTTGTGCTGTGGGGGCACGTATAGCCCGCGTGGAGGCGGCTCACTGGCCCTGCCCGGAGGGCGCTAGGGTGCGTGTGGGGTACGCGGTGCGGCACTGGCCAGCCACAGCGCCTTGAGTTGCAGGTACACCGCGGTATCCAAAGGCAGCATGCGGCGCGCCTCAAGTGCTTGTTGCAAGGCCAGCAGCGGCGCATCGGCCGTGGCGCCCACGCGGTTTTGAAACACCATTTGCAGCCGGGTGCGGCTCTGAGCGTCGTCTGTTGCGGTGACGGGCTCCACCGCGTCGATGGTGACGAAGTCGGCCTCGGAGATGTGCACCACAAAATGGGGCGCGGCCTCAGAGCCAGGGTAGTTGCTGCGCAGCAGGTAGCGCGCCCGATGCTTGGCACGCACGCCGAGCCAGGCGTCGTCCTGGGTCATGCGCTCCAGCACCCAGTTGCGGTCCATGGTGCGCACCAGCGCCTGATGCTGTTCGCGCGTAATGGCGCCAAAGCTGCCGGCTGCCATTAAGTCAATCGGTTCGTCCACACGAAACGCGCGGTTCACCGTCATGTGTGCCTGCACGTGGGGCCCGTGCGCGGTTAGGGCAATGCCCCAGTCGTTTTTCAGCCGTTGCTCGGGTTCGGTTTTGAGGCGTTGGTGGCTGTGCCATGCGCGCCAGCCGCTGAGCACTCCCAGCGCGGCAAAGGCGGTGGCTGCCAACAGCACGCTGGCTGTGGCCTGTTGCATGGGAGGCGGCACCATGCTAGCCCACACCGGCACCGACCAGGCTAAGCCACACACCACGCCCACCGCGGCGAGGGCCCACGCCAATTGCTTGGCACGGCGCTGCGCCCGGTGATGAATGACAAACTGCTGGTAGCTGGCTTGCAGTGCCGTTTTGGCGGATTCGGGAAAAATAACCTTGTGCTTCATGGCGTGCGCGGGTAACGATGGGGCGCCCTTACCGGGTGCCGTGGCGGCGTTGCCACAAGTTGTTGGCCATAAGCGCCAGCATCACCACGCACGCACCCCACACCTCGGTGGGGTGCAAAGGCACGCCCTCAAGGGCACGAACCCCAAAGGTCACAACGGGCATCAGGTTAAGCACCAGCATGGCGTTAAGGGTGCCAATGCGCGCGGCTCCCGCATTCCACAAAAACATGGCCGCCACCACGCCGCCCAAGGCCAAAAAGGCCAGACGTAGCGCCGTTTCGGGCCAGGCCTGCGCCTGTGGCATCAGGGTGTGACCCAAAGCGTGGTAGAGCAGCCAAAACAAAAGCAAAGAGGGCAACGCCGTCACGCAGGTAACCGCGGTGATTTGCAGCGCGCTCCACGGTCGCAGCTTGATGCTGGTGAGCGTATAAAACACCCAAGACGACGCGCCCAAAATCACCAGCAGGCTGCCAAGCAGTTCGTGGCTGGCTTGGCGGCTGGGCTGCACCAACAGCTCGCCGCCGCGTGTGACTGCCCACGCCACACCCCCAAACGCTGCGGCCATGCACAGCAGCGTAAAGCGCGGCGGGCGCTTACGGTACAGCGCCCATTCGGCAATCGCGGTCATGGTAGGTTGCAAGGCAATCAACAGCACCGCGATTTCGGGGCGGGTGTATTGCAGCCCCAGGTACACCAGCGAGCCCGAACCGGCCATGCCCAAGCCGCCCGCCCACCACACCAGCGGCGTGCGTAGGCCCAGGCAAAGCGGCTGCCAACCTGCGCGCTGCCACAGCAGCAGCGCAAAAATTGCCGACGCCACGGCGTACCGGATGAGATTGATGGTGGCCGAGTCAATGTGCTGCATGGCCCCAGCGGCGATAGGCAACTGCGCACCCCACGCCAAAACGGCGGCCAATGTGATCCAAAGACCCTGAGTGGTGGCATGCATGGTGATGGCACTGTATCAGGAGTGGGTGGGGCAAGCTGGCGTACGCTGGGCTCTGCTTTGGCGTACCCTAGGGGGCATGGCCAAGCCCACCACGGGCGGCACGCCAACACGCAGTAGGAGATTGAGCATGCGGGTTTTGATTGCGATGATGATGCACGAGACCAACACCTTTTCGCCGGTGCCCACCGATTTGCAGCGCTTTGCGTTGACCCAGGGCGCCCAGCCGCCGGTTGGGGCCGAGGCGGTGGCCGCGTTTCGCGGCACCGGCATGGCCATGGCTGCTTATCTTGATGAGGTCGAGCGCTTGGGCTGGGCGTACGACGTGGCGCTGGCTGCGCATGCTGCGCCCAGTGGCCTGGTGCAAACCGATGCCTACGAGGCCATGAGCCATACGATCGTGCAAGCCTTGGCTGGGCAAGCTTACGACGCGATTTTGCTTGACCTGCACGGGGCCATGGTGACCGAGCAACACGAGGATGGTGAGGGCGAGTTGCTGCGCCGCGTGCGGGCGGTGGCGCCAACTGCCGCGCTGGGGGTAGCGTACGACATGCACGCCAATGTGTACCCCGACATGGTGGAGTTGGCGCAAGCCGTGGCGGGTTACCAAACCTACCCCCACGTTGACGCCTACGAAACCGGACAACGCGTGGCCCGTGCGGTGTTGGCTGCGGTGCAAGGGCGGGTTAAGCCGACCACGGCGTGGGGCCGGGTGCCCATGATTCCGCACGTGATGCGCCAAAGCAGCGAAGACGAGCCCAACCGAAGCCTGCAAGCCCGCGCTCAAGCCATGGAGCAACAAGGTGCGTTGTGTGCCAGCGTGTTTACTGGGTTTCCGCACGCCGACATTGAGGGGGCGGGCCTAAGTGTGGTGGTGGTAACCGACGACGACGCGGCCTTGGCCGCACAATGGCGGGACGAATTGTTGGCCATGGCGTGGGCGCAGCGCGAGGCCTTTGTGTACAACATTGAGCCGCTTGAGCAGGCGGTGGCCCGCGCCGCCGGCCTAAAGCCCGAGCGCCCTGGCCCGATCGTGCTGCTTGATCATTACGACAACACCGCCTCCGGTGGCACCATGGATGCCACGCGGGTGCTGGCCGAAATCATGGCCCAAGGGTTGGAGGACGTTGCTGCCTTTGCCATTTATGACCCCCAGGCCGTGGCGCAGTGCATGCAAGCCGGGGTGGGGGCGCGGGTGAGTTTGGCTGTGGGTGGCAAGTTGGCCATGACGCAGGTGCCGCACGCGCACGCGGCGTTGCCGATTGAGGGTGTCGTCAAGACCCTGTCGCTTGGGCGCTACCGCGCCAAGGGCCCCATGTCCAAAGGCGCACGGCAAGACATGGGGCACGCTGCGGTGGTTGACACCGGGGCGGTGGAGGTGGTGCTGATTTCGCGGCATGTGGAGCCCTTTGACGCCAACGCGTTGTTGTCCTTGGGCATTGACCCCATGCAAAAGCGCTTCATCATGCTCAAGAGCCGCGTGCACTGGCGTGCAGGGTTGGGCCGGTTGGCCGCTGCCACGGTGGATTGCGCCGGCAACGGGGTGTGCACGTCAGATTACACCGAGTTGACCTTTCACCGTCTGCGGCGCCCCATCTTTCCGCTTGATCCCGACACGCAGTGGCAACCACCGGGCGCGGGCTAGGCTCGCTGCGCGGCGTGTCGAGCGATGCGGTAGCCAAAGGTCAACGCTGGCCCCAATGTGGTGCCTGGGCCGGGGTAGGTTCCTTGCATCACCGAAGCCATGTCGCTGCCCACGGCGTACACGCCGCCAATGGGCGTGCCCTGTGCGTTGAGCACCTCGCCATCGGCGTTGGTTTGGGCACCTGCGCTGGTGCCAATGTCAGCCGGCCACACGCGTAGGGCCAAAAACGGGCCTTGCTCGATGGGCGCCAAGCACGGGTTGGGCCCGGGGTGATCTGGGTCGCCGTTGAACACGTTAAGTGCCGTGCTGCCCTTGCCCCATTGGGTGTCGGTGCCGGCTCGGGCGTCGCGGTTGTATTGCGCCAAGGTGGCAAGTAGTCCAGCGGGGTCAATGCCGGCGGCGCGCGCCAAGGCCTCAACCGTGGGTTGCATCAGCACGTAGCCGGCGTCAACCCAAGGCTGCAGTTGACGCCTGCCCGGGTGAATCGCACCCAAACCATAACGGGTAACAAAACGACTTTCGACCAACAGGTAGGCCGCAATGGAGGGCTGGCCGTTGGCTTGGGGTTGGTACATGCCCTGCACAAAGTCGTGATACGAATCGGCTTCGTTGACAAAACGCTGCCCGTTGGCGTTGACGGCGATTAGGCCAGGTTTGGCGCGGTCTAGCGACAGGTGGGGGTACCAGCCGACGCTGCCGTCGGCGCGCTGCAGGCGTGAGACGGGCGTCCAAAACGCCCCTGGCGCTTGGCTT
>JAYPEA010000055.1:0-11538 GCA_038125525.1 Burkholderiaceae bacterium
GGCCTCAGCCATGGGAGCGGCATGGGGCCTGTGGCGCACGCTACGCGGGCGTGCCACATCCCAGCCGTTTGCATTTGGGCCGTTTTTAGCCGCCGCGATTTACCTTTTACTGGTCTTCGCTGACCGCTAGTTTTGCACGGGCCGAGCCAACCACTCACGCCCCTTGAGCATGGCGTTCCAGTAAATCCAAGGCAAGATATTTTTCTTGAGCACCCAATTGAGCCAACGGGGTACGGTTGAATCCAACGGGAAGGTGGGCAGCAACTTACCCCCGTAACCAAACTCGGCAAGGACAATTTTTCCTGCCTCCACTGTCAGCGGGCACGAGCCGTAGCCATCGTACTTGGTTGGCAACGGCTTACCTGCTATTTGCGCCAGCAAGTTCTCTGCCACCACCACCGCTTGTTTGCGTGCAGCGGCCGCGGTTTTGGCGTTTGGTGCCGAGCACGCGTCGCCCAAACTAAAAATGTTGCTGTAACGAGCGTGTTGCAGTGTGGCTTGGTCCACCTCACACCAACCGTCGGCGTTGGCCAGCGGGCTTTGCTTAATAAAGTCCGGAGCGGTTTGGGGCGGTACCACATGCAACATGTCGAACTGACGCTCAACCCGCTGCACTTGACCATCGGCATCCTTACCTTCAAACCAAGCCGTCTGCGAGGGCCCGTCCACCTTGACCAATTTCGATTCAAACTTCAAATTGGCGCCGTACCGCTCAACGTACTTCATGAGCGAGGGGACGTAGTGCGCCACACCAAACAGCACAGCACCCACGTTATGGAATTCAACCTCAATGTTCTTCAATACCCCAGCGCGTTCCCATGCGTGACAGGACAAATACATGGCCTTTTGCGGGGCGCCCGCACACTTGATCGGCATCGCCGGTTGCGTAAACAATGCACGACCACCGCGCAAGCCGTTTACGAGCTGCCACGTGTAAGGCGCCAAATCGTAGCGATAGTTCGACGTGACACCATTCTGACCCAGGGTTTCGCTTAAGCCTTCGATGCCATCCCAATTCAACTTCAGGCCCGGTGCCACCACCATGTAGTCGTAGGCAAGTTGGTCACCGCCGGCCAACGTGACCCGGTTGTTCTCGGGTTCAAACGTGGCCACTAAGTCCTTCACCCACTTCACCCCGGAAGGCATCACCGATGCCATTGGCCGTTTGGTTTGATTCACATCAAACTCACCAGCCCCGACCAGCGTCCACGCTGGCTGGTAGTAATGCGTGTCGGCAGGCTCTACCACCGTCACGGCCAGGCTACGATCGCGGGCCAATAGGCTCGAGGCCGCGGCCAAACCAGCCGCACCGCCACCAACCACAAGTACGTTTTTCATCGACAGGCTCCTTTATAAGCCGTCAATTATGTACCGTTATGTTACGTGAGACTTACCAACTGGTTTCCCGCTCCGGGCTGGCGCTGATGCGATGCAACGCCAAATCTGCGCCCTCGTACTCCGCCTCGGGATCCAGGCGAATACCAATGGCATACCGCAACACACCGTAAACCACGGCGCCGCTTACCACAGCCCAAGCCACGACCAGCAAGGTGCCCATCACCTGGGCGCCTAGCGAGACGCCGCCGATGCCACCCAGCGCAGCGGACCCAAAGATGCCCGCAGCGATGCCACCCCAAGCGCCGCACAGGCCATGCAACGGCCAAACACCGAGCACATCGTCCACGCGCCACCGGTTTTGCGCTAGGGTGAACAACCAGACGAACAAGCCGCCGGCGACCATCCCAGTGACCAATGCACCAATAGGGTGCATCAAATCTGAGCCGGCGCAAACCGCAACCAAACCCGCCAGCGGCCCGTTGTACACAAAGCCCGGGTCGTTGCGCCCCAGAACCAACGCGGCAAGCGTGCCGCCGATCATTGCCAGCAATGAATTGACCGCGACCAAGCCAGAGATGCTGTCAACGGTTTGTGCGCTCATCACGTTGAAGCCAAACCAGCCCACACACAAAATCCAGGAGCCAAGAGCCAGAAATGGAATGCTCGATGGCGGGTGGGTGGATTGCGTACCGTCCTTGCGATAGCGGTTGTAGCGCGAGCCCAGAAGCAACACCGCAGGCAAGGCGACCCAACCCCCCATGGCATGCACCACCACCGAACCCGCAAAGTCATGGAAGGCAAAGCCCCATGTGGCCTCAAACCAGGCCTGAACACCAAAGTTACCATTCCACACTACCCCTTCCATGATGGGGTAGAAAAAGCCAACGATAACGACTGTAGCAAGCAATTGAGGCATAAATCGCGCACGTTCAGCAATTCCACCCGAGACAATTGCCGGAATCGCTGCAGCAAATGTAAGCAAAAACAAAAACTTCACTAAGGCGTAGCCGTTGCCCTGGGCCAACTCGTTGGCCCCCACAAAAAAGTGGCCACCGTAGGCCAGCCAGTAACCGAACAGAAAATAAACCAAGCCCGATACCGACAAGTCGACCAAAATCTTAACCAAGGCATTAACCTGGTTTTTTTTGCGAACCGTGCCCACCTCGAGAAACGCAAAACCTGCGTGCATGGCCAGCACCATGATGCCACCCATCAAAATAAAAAATGCGTCCACGCCCTGTTTGAGTGCAATAAGTTCTGAGCCCATAGAAAAAATCCCTTTTTTGGTGCATATCGAGACAAAACGGGACTTAAGTGCAAAATTCAGGCCATGACTCGCCCAACCGATCTGGTGATTTACGCGCACGGCTTTCGCAGTTCGCCCGCCTCGGCCAAGGCGCAAATGCTCGCGCGCTGGCTCACCTCGCGGCCGGTGGCCTTTTCGTGCCCTAACCTAAACATTGAGCCCGCGCGGGCGTTGCAAACGTTGCACGCCAGCGTGGATCAGGCATGGACGCGCGGCCAGCGGGTGCGCCTAGTTGGCAGCTCACTGGGTGGTTTTTATGTCTCGTACCTCATGGAGCGCCACCCCCAGCGCGCGCAGCTGCGCGCGCTGGTGATCAACCCGGCAATCGACCCCGCAAGCGACTTGGCCCCCTACGTTGGCCCCATCCAAGGCTGGCACGATGCACGCCCCATGCGTTTTGAGGCTGCCTACCTCGAGCAACTGCACCAAATGACCGTGGGCATCACCGATGCCAGCCGCTACGCGCTGCTGGCAGCCACCGGCGACGAATTGATTGACTGGCGCGACATGGTGGCGCGCTACCCCGGCGCCCTGCACCACGTGGTGCAGGGATCTGACCATGCCATGTCAGACTTTGCCCAGCACTGGCCGGCACTGGCTAAGTGGCTGTTGCAATAAAAGCTACGCGCTGGGGCCCAGAATTGACATCGGCTTGGCGTGGGCGTCGCGCTCAAAGTTGGCACCTTGCTCAACCTGCGCCAAGAACTCCGCCAACAATCGGTTAAAGCTCTCCGGCTCTTCCAAATTGATGGCATGCCCAGCCCCGGGCAGTACCGCCAATTGCGACGTGGTGATGGCGCGCTTGAGCATGAGCGAGGGTTCGAGGCAGGGTTCGTCTTCATCGCCCGTCATGATGAGCGTGGGCACCTTGATGGCGCCAATGGCATCGGTTAGGTCGTACAAGCCGGGGCGCTTGGCCTGGTATCCGCGCATGGTGTTGGCCGAGCCCACCGCCGGGTGCTCGGCCAGCCGTTGCACAAACTCGGCAAAGCCCTGCGGGTCTTTGGCGCGAAACTGCACACGCGCTGGACCGTGGCCATAAGTTTGCGCCAACTTCTCCATGCCCTCGCGCTCAATGGTGTCGGCCAATGCCAACGCCTCGCGCTGAAAATTGGCATACGCCGACGGGTGCGAGCCCGTGCCCACCCCGGCCAAGGTTAAGGACAACGCACGCGCGCTCGACTCAGCTGTGCCAAACGCCATGCCAAAGTGCAGCGCGGCAAATGCCCCCATGGACAAGCCCACCACATGCGCACGCTCAACGCCCAAGGCGTCCAGCACACAACGCAAGTCGTCACGCGCGCGCTGCTGCGAGTAGCTTGCCACATCGGGCGGCACCTCAGACGGGGTGTAGCCACGCGCGCTGTACGTAATGCAGCGGTATCGCCGCGAAAAATACCGCACCTGCGGTGCCCAACTTCGGTAGTCGCCAGCAAATTCGTGCGCAAACACCAACGCCGTGCCCTGCCCGGCCTCCTCCACGTAAAGTGACACGTTGTCATCGGTTTGAATGTGGGGCATGGCGTTGGCCTTTCGTTGAATGCAGGGTTCAAGCGTCGATGGTATCGTCTTTGTCTGTTTTTTGCCCCGCCTTTTACCTGTCGCCGTGTCCTCTACCCGCGCAACCCTTACCCTGCAGCGCCTTGGCCAACCCTTTGCCCTGCACCCCTACCCCTACCGCGACCATGGCGGCGCCCACTGGGCGGCTCAAGCATTGGGGGTTGACCTGCACCTCGTGGTCAAAACACTGGTGTTTGTGGACGACACCAACAAACCGTTGCTGGTGCTTATGCACGGCGACGCCGAGGTCTCGACAAAAAAACTGGCGCAGGCCACGCAACGCAAACGCGCGTCGCCGGCCGCGGTGGCGTTGGCCGAAAAGGTCACGGGCTACCAAGTGGGGGGCATTTCACCGCTGGGCACCCGCCAGCCACTGCCCGTGGTGGGGCAAGCAAGTATTGCCACGCTGCCCACTATTTACCTCAACGCCGGACGGCGCGGTTTGCTTTTGTCGCTACAACCCAGTCAACTTGAGCAAGCGCTTACCGTTGTCTGGGCAGACTGCCGTCAGGCAACGGAGTAGCCATCAACAAACGCCAGGTTGGCGCTTGAGTTGGCCTGCCGAATCGGGAGAATGGCTTGATAGGCATCGCTTGCATACCAGCCTTGCGCAGCTTGCCGGCTCGGAAACTCAATGACTACCGTGCGTGAGCCCACTGGCTCGCCCTCCAACTGGGTTGACGCACCACCGCGCACCACATACCGAGCGCCAAAAGGTTGTAGCGTCCCGGGCATTTGCGCGGCGTACGCAGCGTAGCCCTCGGGGTTGGTCACCGTCACGTGACCAATCAAGTAACACTTCGTCATGACACCACTCCTGTTTCGCCAAGATGAGCGTAGCTTACACTGGTGACCAAGGCGGTCCCTATCGTGCATTGCGGCAATAGGCAGTTAGCCTACAACCCTGATTCTGACGAAATTCACACCATGGCATCCGAGCCGCTCATTTCAAAGTACATGAGGCGAGTCGCCTTCGGCTGTCCGCCGCAGCAGGCCCTGCCGGCCGACCCCGTCGCATGGGCGCAGACGCAGGTCGACGCCGAACCACCCATCGATATTATCGAAGCCGATGGCTCACGCCGCGCCGATCTGCCGCCCAACATGACGTTGCGCTGGGACATGAACGACATCATGCTGGCCTGGCAAGCGCATTCCGATGCCGAAGACGCATCCTTTGCCCGCGCCAAGGGGGTTCCCGCGCAGCAATTTCAGCGACTGCACCAAGAAACCATGCACCCCTACTGGCAACTCGAGCCATGGAAAGAGGTGCAAGCTCGTGTCACCACGGCGCGTTATGGTGCGAGTCCGGTATTTGAAAAACTGTGGCACTTTTGGGCCAACCACTTCATGGTTGCGCCGGGCAATCAACGCAACGAGGTCTTGGTAGGGCCCTACCAGCGCATGTTGCGCCAACGCATGACGGGCTCATTTCGTGACATGCTTTGGCACGCAGTCACGCATCCGGGCATGCTCAGCTATTTGGACAACAACCGCAACACGGGGCCCAACTCGGTCGCCGTCAAGCGTGGCTGGACCAAAGACAGCATCAATGAAAATTTGGGCCGCGAATTGCTTGAGTTGTTTACGGTATCCACGCAAGCGGGGTACCAGCAAGCAGACGTTGAACAAGCCACACTTGTACTCACCGGGTGGGGCATTCACCGCGCGGACAAATGGCGCAAACCCGGACGCCCGCTGGGCACCTATTTTGACTACGACAGGCACGAGTCGGGTAGTCAAACCGTCATGGGTAAGCGCTACAGCAATTTTTTTAGCCCAGGCAAAAAACTCGAGGCACTCATTACCGACTTGGCGCAGCATGAGTGGACAGCCAAACACATCGCCACCAAGCTGTGCGTGTATTTCATGGACGATAACCCGCCCGCGCGGGCTGTTGAGGCGGTAACGCAAGCCTTTATCCAAAGTTCGGGACACCTGCCAACCGTCCACAAAGCATTGTTGGCCCAATGTTGGGAGACGATAGAGGAGACCCGCAAGTTTGGCTCACCGGAGAGCTGGTTTGTGCAAACCCTCACCATGCTGGACATGGAGCCGCCAAGAATCATCCCCTTAACTCGCGACTCACGCGGAATCAAAACGCTTTATTTGTTGGGGGACCTGGGGCAGCCGCTACCGCGCTGCCCACAGCCCAATGGTTGGCCAATTCGATCGGTGGAGTGGATTTCGAAGGAAGCGCTAGAGCGGCGGGCCAGAATACTGGAACAGATGGTGCGAAGGCGCGGCACCATGGTCGATTTCAATCAACAAGATGCGCAGCGCGTGTCTGACCTGCTGCAGCGCGTCATTCAACGCGAAATGGCACCCAATCATCCAACCCGCACGCTCATTCAAGATGCACTAAAGTCGCAGCAGGTGGCCACCGCCGTGGTACTCACCCACGTCTCGCCAACCCTGCTTTGGAGCTAGCCATGGATCGTCGGCAATTTATGCAAACCACCACAGCGGGCATGGCGCTGGCCGCCGCTCCGCGGGCGTGGTCATCGCAAGACACCAACGGCCGTCTGATGGTGGTGTTGCTACGCGGCGGCATGGACGGCCTTTGCGCAGCGCCACCCATTGACGACGCCGACTACCTGAGAACCCGGCCCAGCACCGCGGTACGCAACGGCCTGGCACTGAACAGTGGCTTTGCCCTGCACCCCACCTTAACTGGCCTGCACGACCTGTGGCGCGCCAATCAGTTGGCCGTGGTGCATAGCACCGGATTCAAGTACACCGGGCGCTCACACTTTGAGGGACAAGACATCATGCAATCGGGTGTGGCTAAGCCCTACGCATCGGCCTCGGGTTGGGTTGGCCGGGCCATGACTGCCGCCAACACCACAGGGGGAGTCTCGATCTCCATTCCTATGCCGTTGATATTGCGCGGTAACTCCAACGCAACAACGCAGTTCCCCAATTGGATGCCCACACTTCGCGAGGGCACGGCAAGGTCATTGCAGCAACTGTGGAGCGGCGACGAGTCGCTGCAGCCATTTGCCGACTCGATTGCCCGAGACAACCTAGCGGGACAGCGCGGGCCAATGAACAAAGAGCGGTTCATGAATGCCCGTTCGCTCGAAGGGCTTGCCAAGTTGGCGTCGGCCCAGATGAGCCTTGACGATGGTCCTCGGGTTGGCCTTATTGATGTTCGCAATGGGTTTGACACCCACGCTGGTCAAGGCGCCGATCAGGGGGCGCATGCGCAACGGCTTAAAGACTTAAACCGCCTGGTGACGGCCTTTGCCCAGGGCATGGGTGAGAAGTGGCGGGAAAGTTTGTTGGTCACGGTCACCGAATTCGGACGCACGGCCGCCGAGAATGGCACCAACGGAACCGACCACGGCGTGGGTTCATGTTGCTTCTTGGCGGGCGGATTGGTCAGTCAATCCAAGGTATACGCCGACTGGCGCGGACTGAAAAAACGCGAGCTCTTCGAAGAACGTGACCTGCCGGCCACCATTGACGTGGCCGCCGTTTATGCCCGGGTGCTGGAGCGGGTTTTTGGCCTCACGGCTGAGACCATACAGACCGCGATAATGCGGCATGACCCCAGCCCACATCTTGCCGGCTTACTTGACCTGGCCTAACCCGCGCGACAGCCGGGCTTGGTTGCTGGGGCGGCTAGGCCAAAGCGCACACCATGTTTGATGCCCAGACCCTTGTGGCAATTGGTTTGATTTTTTTCTTTGGTGGCTTGGTCAAAGGCACGGTTGGTTTTGGTTTACCCACCATTGGCATTGGGCTGGGTGCGTTGGTGCTTGATATTCCCACGGCCATGATGCTCATCGCCATTCCCACCGTACTGACCAATGCCTGGCAAGTATGGGTAAACGATGACCCGCGCCGACTGCCGCGTCATTTTTGGTTTTTTTTGGTGGCCGCCCTCGTACCCATTCCGCTGGGCATCGCCACCCTGGTGTATGTGCCGCACTTTGCCTACGAGCGTTTGCTCGGCGCCGTGATTCTGCTTTATGCGCTGTGGTCGTTGTTGGTGACCGACCGGCCCTTGGCGTGGCTTGCACGCACGCGCGCTGCGCTGTTGGCTGGCGCCTGCAATGCCATCCTCACCGGCCTCACTGGCTGCTTTTCGGTGCCTGGGGTCATGTACCTGCGCGGGTTGGGGCTAAGTAAGTCGCCCCTGCTGGGGGCCATGGGCATGCTGTACCTGGTCTCCGCGCTGGGCATGTGGGCCTCACTCGCCGCACTGGGTCAGACCACGACCAACTTAAGTGTCGCCTCTTTGGCCGCTTGCGTACCCGTTGGCTTGGGTGTGTGGATGGGTAACCGCCTCAACCGGCACCTCTCAGAGGCACGCTTTCGACAGAGTTTTTTGGTGATTTTTGGCCTAATCGGCGTGGCGTTGCTGGTTGCCGGTTAAAACGCCGCCACGTAACCGAGAGGCTCGTTTGGGCAAGCACAATCACGTACCATTGAACCATGACCAGCTTCCTATTGCCCACCGATACGCCACCCCATCGCTGGGGCGGTACGGTGTACGGCGTCATGCTCAACCACCAGCCCGCGCTTGACGCGCTGGGGGACGCCGCCCACCAAGCCCCGTACCAAGGGCCGCCCAAAGCGCCAGTGCTTTACATCAAGCCGCGCAACACGCACGCCGGCCCCGGTGCCGTCACCATTCCCAGCGACGTGAGCCATGTTGAGGTGGGCGCAACGTTAGGCGTGGTGATTGGGCAAGTCGCCCGAGGCGTCAAAGCGGATGAGGCACTCAATTACGTGGCGGGTTACGTGACCGTGGCCGACCTGAGGGTGCCGCACACCGCGTTGTATCGCCCCTCGGTTAAGCTCATTGCACGCGATGGCTTTTGCCGGATGAGCGACACATGGGCGCCCCGTGCCGCTGTTGCAAACCCCAACGAACTCACGGTTAAGGTATGGGTAGACGACGCGCTGGTGCACCAAACCACCACCGGCCAGCGGGTGCGCGGTGTCGCGCAACTGGTAGCGGATGTGACCGAGTTCATGTCGCTGTCCGCAGGTGACGTGTTGTTGCTCGGTGTATCACACGGTGCGCCCGTGGTGCAACCCGGACAAAGCAGCCGCATTGAAATCGAAGGGCTGCCACCTTTGACCAACCACTACCTCACCACCTTGGAGTTGCCATGAGGGTCGCACGCGTTGTTCACGGCGGGGCGATTCATACCGCGTACCCCGTGGCCGATCATCCGCAGCACCTGCGGTTAGCCAATGGCGAGGTGGTTGGCGCGGCCAACGTGCAATGGCTGGCGCCCTTTAAGCCCCGCACCATCGTGGCGCTGGGTCTGAACTACGCCGACCACGTTAAAGAACTTGCTGGCGAACTCACCGTTACCAACCAAGACGAACCCTTGGTGTTTTTAAAAGGCCCCAACAGCGTGGTGGGGCACCGCGGCCACACGCCCAAGCCAGCGGACGTGGCACACATGCACTACGAATGCGAACTGGCGGTGGTGATAGGCCGAACCGCCCAACGCGTGCCCGCTGAGCAGGCGCTGGCCCACGTGCTGGGCTACACCATCTGCAACGACTACGCGTTTCGCGAGTACCTAGAAAATTGGTACCGTCCGAACTTGCGCGTCAAAAATCGCGATCAGGCCACCGCGCTGGGTCCATGGCTGGTGCCAGCCAGCGAAATCCCCGACCCGCAAAACCTGAGCCTGCGCACCTTGGTCAACGGCCAACTGGTGCAACAAGGCCATACCAGCCACATGATTCATAGCGTAGCCAACCTCATCGCCTACCTCAGCGGCTTCATGACGCTGCAGGCCGGCGATGTCATACTGACTGGCACCCCCGATGGGGTAACCCCAGTACAAGTGGGAGACGAAGTCGTCACGGCCATTGATGGCTTGGGCGAATTGGTTAACCATGTTGTCTCTACTCCCTAAAGCCGCGCAACCCCATGACACGAATCGACCACCTCATCAATGGCCAATCCAAGGCCGCAGCCAACTACTTTGAAACCATCAACCCCGCCACCCAGCAGCCATTGGCCGAGGTGGCCGACGGCAACGCACAAGACGTAAGCGCAGCCGTGCAAGCGGCTAAAGATGCTTTTCCAAGTTGGGCAAGCAAGCCCGCCGCCGAACGCGCCAAAATCATACGCCGCTTGGGCGACCTGATTGCCCAGCACGTGCCCGAGTTGGCACAAACCGAAACCCAAGACACGGGGCAAGTGATCGCCCAAACCGGCAAGCAACTGGTGCCGCGCGCGGCCGACAACTTTTACTACTTTGCCGAAATGTGTACTCGAGTCGACGGGCACACCTACCCCACGCCCACGCACCTTAACTACACGCTGTTCCATCCGGTTGGGGTATGCGCCCTAATTTCTCCCTGGAACGTGCCATTCATGACAGCCACGTGGAAAGTGGCGCCTTGTTTGGCATTTGGTAACACCGCGGTGCTCAAGATGAGCGAGCTCTCGCCGCTTACCGCCTCGCACCTGGGCCAACTGGCGCTCGAGGCTGGCGTACCACCGGGAGTACTCAACTTGGTTCACGGCACGGGCAAGGCCACGGGCGAGCCCTTGGTGTCGCACCCTGATGTGCGCGCGATCTCGTTTACCGGTTCCACCGTAACCGGTAACCGCATCGTGCAGACGGCTGGCTTAAAAAAGTTCAGCATGGAGCTGGGCGGTAAGTCGCCATTCATCATTTTCGACGACGCCGACCAACAGCGCGCCCTCGATGCCGCGGTGTTCATGATTTTCTCTAACAACGGTGAGCGCTGCACCGCGGGCAGCCGCAT
Source organism: Burkholderiaceae bacterium (assembly GCA_038125525.1). GTDB lineage: Bacteria > Pseudomonadota > Gammaproteobacteria > Burkholderiales > Burkholderiaceae_C > RS62. The sequence goes on from JAYPEA010000055.1 coordinate 10,955, forward strand.
CTTGGTGCAGCAGTCGATCTACGCCGACTTTGTGCAAAAGTTTACCGAGCGCGCCAAGCGCATTGTGGTAGGCGACCCGCTAGACGAAACCACCACCGTTGGCCCCATGATTACACCGCAGCACTTGGCCAAAGTCATGCACTACATCGAGCTCGGTGGCCAAGAGGGCGCCACCATGCTGTGCGGGGGCATGGACAAGCCCAGCTACGCCCCGGCGCTGCCGGCACACGTGGCCAAGGGCAACTACGTATGGCCCACCGTGTTTGCCGACGTGGACAACCGCATGAAGATTGCCCAAGACGAAATTTTTGGGCCGGTGGCGTGCCTGATTCCGTTTCGCGACGAAGCACACGCCATTGAACTGGCCAACGACATTGCCTACGGCTTGTCGAGCTACGTGTGGACGGAAAACCTGGGCAAAGCACACCGTGTTGCCGCCGCCGTAGAGGCCGGCATGTGCTTTGTGAACAGCCAAAACGTGCGCGACCTGCGCCAACCCTTTGGCGGCACCAAAGCCAGCGGCACCGGGCGCGAGGGCGGCACCTGGAGTTACGAGGTGTTTTTGGAGCCCAAAAACGTCGCCG
>JAYPEA010000056.1:0-11446 GCA_038125525.1 Burkholderiaceae bacterium
CCGCGGCACACGGCAAACACAAAATGCTGGGTCCGGTTGGCCACCACGAACTGCCGCTCCTGGCGGCATTCGTCCATTGAGGGGTAAGCAAATTGTTGTATGTTGGTGCAGGTGCCCATCATCATGCCAAAGCACATCACCAGTGTGGCCATGGTTCGCTCCTAATTGGTTATGGTTCACAATCGACACCAACCGTTCAAATTTAAGCCTACCACTCCAGTTCATGGCCACCAACCCCAAAAAACCTTGCAAAGCCTGCCAGTTAATCCGGCGCTTCTTGCTGCTGGCGGCCGGCTTACTTGGGGTGCTCTACCTGCAACCCGATTGGCGTCTGCCACCCGGCTTTGATTACGGCAAGTTGGTGGGCGATTTGTTTGCCCTGGTGTTTGTGTTGCTGCTGGGCTGGAAGATCTACCAGTACCGCCGCGATTTAAAGAGTGGCGCCGAGAAGGACCGAATTCGCCGCCGCATCGAAGAGCAACTGGCGCTGCGTCGCCACGGCAGGCGGCGATGAGCGAATTGGCGGCAGAGACACCCAATTGCTGGCGATGCCGGCACTTTGCCATCAGCTACGACCCCAAGCGGCCCTACAGTTGCCGCCTGATGGGGTTTAAGACCAAAATTCTTCCAGCCATCGAGGTGCTCAGGGCCGACGGCATTCGCTGCCTAGGGTTTGAGCGCAAATCGCGGGCGAGGGTCTTGGCCAGCGTGCCCAGATTGGAGGCCTGATGCATTGGGTCAAAGCCATGGCGGCAGGCGTGCTTTGCTGCGTGGCATGGGTTGCAGCCGCACAAGCCCCGGCCCCAACCGCAGTTCCCCCTAACAACGACATGATTGAGGCCGGTTTGGCCGCGATGGAGCGTGGCCATCACGCCACGGCGTACCGCGCGTGGATTAAGGCGGCCGAAGCCGGCGACGCCATGGCACAAACCAATATTGGCTACCTCTACGAGCGGGGGCTTGGTCAACGCCAAAGCTACGTGCAAGCCCTGGCCTGGTACCGCCGTGCCGCCGATCAGGGCCTGCCGCAAGCACAGTTCAATATCGGTACCCTTTACTACTACGGCTATGGGGTAGAGCGTAACCCGCGTGAGGCGGTGCGCTGGTTTCGCATGGCCGTGCGCAAAGACCTACCGCAAGCGCAGTACATGCTGGGCATGGCGTACTACGAGGGGCAGGGCGTGCAGGGCATGCCCGCGCTGGCCAAAGAGTGGTTTGACAAGGCGGCCCGCCAAGGCCACGACGCCGCGCAAATGATGCTGGCCATGGTGTTGCTCTCGGGTGACGCCGGTAAGGCTGACCCCTACGCCGCTTACGTGTGGGCGGACTTGGCTGCCCGGGCGGGCCAACAAGAGGCGTCTTTGGTGCGAGACTACGCGTCGTTTAAGCTCGACGCCGGTGAGACCGAGCGCGCCAAACAAGAAGCGTTGACTTGCGGGCGGCAAGGGTTAAAGGGCTGTCCTTAGGTCTGTCAAAAGGCAAGCATTTGCCGCTTGCGTTGTGGGTGTCAGAAAGCCGGCGCGATAGAAAAAATAATATTAAAATATTAATTAAAAAGACTTTTTTCGACTATTTTAGTGGAGCCATTGTTTTCTTTAAGATTATTGGCATCTGACTTGCTTAAACGGCAAACACTTTCCTATGGAAAAGGGTTTGTCGTTTATGGCTTCTGATTCAACGGTTCACGCCATTTGGCTGGATCCCCTCTCTGCGCTGCAAGACGGCGAGCGCGACGCGTTGGCTGCCGCAGGGGTGCTGGCCACCTCGGTGAGCACGCTGGACGATCTACGTAAGGGCCTTCCGCAGGCACGCATGGTGGTGATTCGTTTGGCCCACAGCGTGGAATTGCTCAAAGAGGTTCAGCAGCTCATCGCCGCACTGGGTCACCAAGTGCCGGTGGTGTGCCGTGTGCATCGTCGCGACCTGGAGTTGACGGTAGCGGCCATGCGTGAGGGTGCCCTGCACGTGGTGCCATCGGACGAATGGAGCCCAGCAAGCTGGCAGGTTGCGGTGAGTGCGTTACCCCAAACCGCCGTATCACCAGCCGACTCAAGCGCCGTCTTTGTCGACCCCACCAGCCAACACCTGTTGGCGCTGGCGCAGCGCGTGGCGCAAACCGATGTCACCGCGTTGCTGGTGGGCCCCACCGGCGCCGGCAAAGAGGTGCTGGCACGGGTGCTGCACGAGTCGTCGCCGCGCGCCAAGGGGCCGTTTGTGGCACTCAACTGCGCGGCGTTGCCCGAGAACCTTATTGAAGATTTGCTGTTTGGCCACGAAAAAGGTGCATTCACCGGCGCCTTGCGCGAGCACAAGGGCCTGTTTGAACAAGCGCAAGGCGGCACCATTTTTTTGGACGAAATCGGTGAAATGCCGCTTGGGCTGCAAGCCAAGCTGTTGCGCATCCTGCAAGAGCGCCGATTGATGCGCTTGGGCGGCCAGAGCCAAATCGCGCTGGATGTGCGCGTGGTTGCTGCCACCAACAAAGATCTCAAGCAGGCCATTGCCAACCGAGAATTTCGCGAAGATCTGTACTTTCGCATCAGCACCTTCCGCCTCACCCTCTCGCCGTTGGCGCAGCGTCCGGGCGACATTCTGCCCTTGGTGGCCACCTTACTCGCTGAGCATGGCCAATCCGGCGTGGCCTATCAACTCTCACCTGAGGCCGAAGCCGCCTTGCTGCAATACCCATGGCCTGGCAACGTGCGTGAATTGAGCAACGTGGTGCAGCGCGCCATGGTGCTGTGCCCGGACGGGCGCATTGGTGCGGCGCATTTGCTGTTTGATGAACCACTGGCCGCCCCCAACGCAGAGATGCTGGACTTGGCGCCGGCACCTGTTGTGCGCGAGCTCACGCCCCATGAGCCAGCCGCCCCCACTCCGTCATCGCCCTGGCCCTTGACTCAACCCCCGCTAGCGCCGGCTGCCCCAACGGTAGCCACGCCGCCACCCGAGACCCACGGGCCACTTAGCGCCAGCGTTCGGCACACCGAGCTGCAAGCCATTTTGTTGGCCCTGCGCAGCACCGACAGCCGAACCGAAGCCGCCAAGCAACTGGGCATCAGCCCGCGCACCCTACGCTACAAAATTGCCCAGCTGCGTCAGCAAGGCGCGCCCCTGGGCCTGATGAACGCTTAACGGACGACTCAACATGGACAAAGTCACCTCACACGCCAACATCGCCTCCATGCTGCAAACCTTGCAAAGCCACAAGGCGCAGGCCGGTGCAGCGCTGACCAACCCGGATGCCCCCCTTGCCGCGCAGGCGCCCGGATTTTTGGATCGGGTCAAGCAGGCGGTGAACGAAGTCAACGCCAGTCAGGCGCACGCGCGAAGCCTACAAAACGCCTTTGAGCAAGGCGAGGACGTACCCATGACCGAGGTGGTCTTGGCCATGCAAAAAGCCTCGTTGAACTTTGAAGCCACTTTGCAAATACGCAACAAGGTACTCAAAGCGTATGAAGACATTTTGAACATGCCGGTGTAACCCTTAACCCGCCGCCACCACACGAGAGTCAGACATGAACGCTGCCACCGCCACCCTAGACCCTACCGCACCAGCTGCCCCTGGTGCCACCGGTGCGCCCGATGCCGCCCCAAGCACCGCCCTAACCACTGGGCCCTCGCGGGCGGTGGAGCATATTCGCAACGCCTTTGAGCAACCCACCGTGCGCAAGGCCCTGCCGGCGGTGGTGGTGTTTGCGTTGATTGTGATTTTGGCGCTGGCCTACAGCTGGATGCAGGCGCCGCAGTACCGAGCCGTGATGCCCGGCATGCAAGAGGCCGATTTGCAAAACGCTTACGACGCGCTCAAACAGGGTGGTTTTTCGCCACAACTCGACGAGGTGACTGGTCAACTTAAGGTCACGCAAGACCAGTACCATCAGGCCCGCATTTACCTCGCTGGCCAAGGCATTCCAAAAAATCTGCCCACTGGCTTAGATGCGCTGTCCACCGAGAACTCCATGACGACCAGCCAGTTCATGGAGCAGGCGCGCTACAACGCCATGATGGAGCAAGAACTCGCGCGCAGCGTGGCGCAAATTGCCGGCGTGCGCCACGCGCGGGTGCACCTGGCCACGCCCAAGCAAAGCGTGTTTGTGCGCGATCGCACCCCGCCCAAGGCCTCGGTGGTGATCACACGCTACCCGGGCCGCATGATTACCGAGCAACAGGTGCAAGCCATTGTGCATCTGGTGTCGTTTAGCGTGCCGTACATGGCGCCAGAGCACGTGACCGTGGTGGATAACTTTGGCAGCCTCATGACCCGCACGCCCGACCTTAATGCCTTGGGCTTAACCGAGGCGCAGTCGCAACACAAGGCCACGTTAGAAGACATGTACCGCGACCGCATCGTGCAAATTCTTAACCCCGTGGTGGGTGAGACCAACGTGCGTGCGCAGGTGAACTTAAGCCTCGACTTCACCGAAATCGAGAGCACCACCGAAGACTACGACAACAAGCAAAAAGGCCCCAAGACGCGGTCTGAAGTATTGGCCGAGGACCGCAACGCCAACCAAGTGGCAGCGGGTGTACCAGGCAGCACCACCAACGTGGCGCCGCCCAACGCCGCGGCCACGCAAAACACCAACGTCAACGCCACCGAAGGCCAAACCGAAGCCGGCGGTGTGCTCAGCAGCCGTACCACGCGCAATTACGAGCTCGACCGCTCGGTGCAACGCGTCAAACGCGCCACGGGTACCGTGCAGCGTGTGTCGGTGGCGGTGGTCATTAACGAGCGCAAAGCCCCGGTCGTGGAGGGTCAAGAGCCCGCGCCTGACGCCCCCACCACGGTGCCGTACACCGAGGAAGAGATTGAGCGCATGCAAAACCTGGTGCGCGGCGTGGTGGGCTTTGATGCCGCGCGTGGCGACAGCGTGAGCATCATGCCGACGCGCTTTGAATCGGCCCCGCCCTTGCCCCCGCTGGTGCCTTGGTACCAAGACGACAGCGTAATCAACGCCTTCAAACTCGGCCTTGTCACGCTGGTATTGCTGAGCTTTATGATGCTGGTGGTGCGGCCGGTCATTCGCGCCCTCACCGGTGCCGACCAGCCTGAGCAGACCGAAGAAGCCAAGCGCCTGGCCGACGGCGAATTGACCGACGAAGACATGCAAATGATTCAACTGGGCGAGGGCGAGTCGCTGGAGGAAATCAAAGCCAAGCTCAAGCCCAAGAAGTCCAGTATCTCCGCTGACATGCTTGATACCGCCAACACCTACGACGACAAAGTGGCACTTATTCGTATGCTGGTGGCCGAAGACTCCGCGCGCGTGGCCAATGTGCTCAAGCGCATGATTCAAGTCACCTGATCGCCATTGGAGCAAAGTCATGGCTGAAACCAAAGAAGACAAAAAAGACCCCAAGGCCAAGGACGCCAAGGGCAAGGACGCGGGCAAAGCCGACGTTGCCGCCCTGGGCGCCGAGCCCCAGCCGATGAGCGAGGCCTTGATTGCCGAACTCGAAGAGCTCACCTCGACCCAACGCGCCGCCACGCTGATGCTGCTGCTGGGTGAGCAGCAAGCCGCTGAAATCATTCGTTACCTCAACCCGCGTGAGGTTCAGGCCCTGGGCGGCGCCATGGTGGCGGTGGCCGATTTGTCGCAAGAAGCGGTGAACGTGGTGCTTGATGAATTTGTGGCCACGTTGAAGAAGCAAACCAGCCTGGGCTTGGGCACCGGCGACTACGTAGAGAAAGTGCTCAAACGCGCGCTGGGCGACGACAAAGCCGCGTCGGTGCTAAGCCGCATCATGCCCGGCTCGGGTAGCAAAGGGCTAGAAATTCTCAAGTGGATGGACGCGCGCTCGATTGCCGAGATGATTCGCGGTGAGCATCCACAGGTGATTGCGATTATTTTGTCGGTGCTTGAATATGACGTGGCCGCCGACGTGCTGAACTTTTTGCCGCCCGAAGTTAGGGCCGAGGTGATTCAACGCGTGGCCAGCCTAGAGACCGTGCAGCCCTCGGCGATGGATGAACTCGAGGCCATCATGAAGAAGCAGTTCTCCAGCAACTCGTCGGCGGCTTCGTCCAGCTTCGGTGGCGTTAAGACCGCAGCCAAGATCATGAACTTTGTGAAGGTCGATTTGGAGTCGGCTGTTATGTCTGGCCTGAACGCACTAGACCCCGAACTGACACAAAAGATTCAGGACAACATGTTCACCTTTGAGAATTTGGTGGGCGTGAACAACAAGGGCATTCAAACGTTGATGCGCAACGTCGAGCCCGAAATGTTGATGAAGTCGCTCAAAGGCGCCCCCGAATTCGTCAAAGAAAAGTTCTTCGACAACATGTCCACGCGGGCGCGTGCCATGTTTATCGACGAAATGGAGGGCATGGGCCCAATGCGTATCACCGACGTGGAAGATGCACAAAAGAGCGTCATGCGCATCGCGCGTAAGCTCTCGGATGCAGGCGAGTTGGTGCTGGTGGGCCGCGGAGACGACTTTGTCTGACGCCTTTCGTGTGCTCTCCAGCCGCCAAGGCGCCAGTTGGCAGCGCCAGACGCAGCCCGCCGGGCAGCGCCAGGCAGCAACGTACGACGTGTTGCCGTGGGCCAAGCAAGAGGCACCGGCGCCGTTTGCCTTATGGCGGGTGGCCGCGGTGCCCGGTTTGGCCGATGGGGCAAGCGACGTACAAGAAGACAATGCCGACGCTGAACGCGGCGACGAAGGCGGCGACTCGCCCGGGCAGGGCAGCGCGTCTGATGCACAGGGTAGCGCCAAATTTGCCGAGTTGGTGGGCGACCTGGATTTGAATTTGACCGATGAGTCAGCCCCTAGCGACGAGCCTTTGGCGCCTGCGGCGGTGGTGGATGAACAAGCCCTGGAGGCGGCCAGGCAAGAAGGCTTGGCCCAAGGGCACGCCGCCGGCTTGGCTGAAGGCTTGGCCCAAGGCCAAGCGCAGGGGCAAGCACAGGCGCAGGCCGCCTGGCAGGATCAGCAAGGTTTGCTGGCGCAATTGGTGCAGCAGGTGCCGCGGCTTAGCGAGCAGCTTGATGCCTGGCGCGAGCCCATGCGTGAATTGGCCCTGCATTTGGCTGAACAGCTGGTGCGCGGCGAACTACGCACCAGCGGTGAGGTGGTGGCCAGGCTGGTGCAGCAAGCCCTTGACACACTCGAGCAGCCCAGCGCCCGCGTGCTTGCCTTGATGCACCCCGACGATGCCGAGCGGTTAATGGCGATGGCCAGCGAGTTGCCCAAAGACATGCGCATACAGCCCGACCCCAGCATGACCCGCGGCAGCGTGCGCGTGAGCACCGACGACACCTTAATCGAAGACCTGATGTCAAACCGACTGCAGGCGCTGGCGCAGGCGTTGCTGAGCAGCGACAGCGCATGGGCGAGTCGCAGCGTCTTGCTGCACGAGCCGGCAGCAGCCACCTCGCTCACCCAACGCGCCCAAGACATGGACGAAGACGCCATTACCGACGCGCCACCCCACGCCGACGATGAAGCTTGACAACCCCCTGGGCCCAGATTACGCCGCTTTACGTGCGCCACCGCCTCAGCAGGCTGGCACCTTGGTGCGCCTGGTGGGTATGACGCTGGAGACCCGCGGCATCATGGCGCCCTTGGGGGCGTGCTGCGAGGTGTTGGGAGACCACGGCCGCCGCGTGGACGCTGAGGTGGTGGGCTTTCACGACAAGACCCTTTACCTCATGCCGTACACCGAGCCTGAGGGCATTGGCCCTGGGGCACGGGTGCGCGTCAAGCAAACCCGAGCGATTGCCGAGCTGGGCCCCGAGTTGTTGGGGCGCGTCATTGACGGGCGCGGCCAGCCCTTGGACGGTCGAGCGGCCCCCGCATGCCGCGACCGTTTGGGCCTAAGCGGACGGCCCCTTAACCCCATGGAGCGTGGCCCCATCACGCAGGTGTTGGACGTGGGTATCAAAGCCATCAACGGTGTGCTTACCCTGGGGCAAGGGCAACGCCTGGGGTTGGTGGCTGGCTCCGGCGTGGGCAAAAGCGTGCTGCTTGGCATGCTCACGCGCTTTACCCAAGCCGATGTGGTCGTCATTGGCTTGGTGGGTGAGCGGGGCCGCGAGGTGCAAGCCTTTATTGCCGAGACCTTGGGTGCCGAGGGCTTGGCCAAGTCGGTGGTGGTGGCTGCACCGGCCAATGTGTCGCCGGTGCTTCGCATCAAAGCGGTGCAGTTAACCCATGTGATTGCCGAATATTTTCGCGACCAAGGCAAGAGCGTATTGATGCTGGTGGACAGCCTAACCCGTGTGGCGCACGCCCAGCGAGAAATTGGATTGGCTGTGGGTGAGCCGCCCACCGCCAAAGGCTACCCGCCCTCGGTGTTTGCTTTGCTGCCCAACCTGATTGAGCGTGCCGGGGTGGGTCGCCACGGTCATGGTGCCATCACCGCGATTTACACGGTACTGGCCGAGGGTGACGACGCCAACGACCCCGTGGTGGATATTGCCCGTGCCTCGTTGGATGGGCAAATCGTACTCTCGCGTCGCCTAGCGGACGCCGCGCACTACCCGGCGATTGATTTGAACGGCTCGATTTCGCGGCTCATGCAAAACCTGTTGTCGCCCGAGGACTTTAAGCTGGCCAATCGGGTGCGGCGACTGTGGAGCTTGTACGAGCAAAACCAAGATTTGATTCAGGTGGGTGCCTACGAACACGGCACCAATCCCGACTTGGATTTGGCGATTCAACTACGGGTAGAAATCGAAGCGTTTCTCAAACAAGACATGCACGTGGGTGTCTCTCGTGATGAAACTTGGGCTACGCTGCGGCAAGTGATGCGGGCGCTGACATGACAACCACGCCAGCTACCCGCTGGGACTTGCTTGCCGTGCGAGCCAAGCGGCGTTGGCACGACGCGCAGCGCGATTTGGTGCAGGCCAAAGAGACATTGCAGGCAGCCAAAGCCAAGCAGCAGCAGATGCAGCATATGGTCAACAGCTACCACGAGCGTGCGGTCATCCGTCAGCAAACAGGGCGCTTGGTCGGTGATGTGTCGCTTGGCATGCATTTTTTGGGGCAACTGAGCACCGTGCTTAAGGGCGCCGAACAAGAGGTGGCCATTGGCGAGCGACGCGTGGAGCGCGCGCAAAAACTCGCGGCAGAGGCCAAGTTGGCGTGGGACAAAGTTGAGCAACTCGAACAAAGGCAATCGGCTCGGCTGCATCGGGCGGCTCGTGAAAAAGAGCAAAAAGGTTTCGACCAATTGGCGTTGGTGCGCTACCATCAACGGCAGACTTAGCCGAAAGATTGGTGTTGTTGTACCGTTTTCAATCTGCCGCCACTGCCGATGTGATTGTGCTGTCCGAGACGGCGCAGCGCATTTTGCGGTTATGGAACAAATCGCTTGAGGGCCCCGGCATTCTGTTGCTCGACGACATGCCCCAAGCCCGCGCGGCGCTGGTGCAAGAGGCCGAGCGTGAAGCCGCCGACATCGAGCAGCGACGCGCCGAGGCGGTGGCTGCGGGTGAGCGGCCGGCAGCGTCGGATGCCATCGCCTTTCGCACCCGCATTGCCCCTTTGCTCAAGGTGCTTGACACCTGCATGAAGGAAGAAGCCGACTTAACGTGGCGCGTTTGACCGGCTCGCAGCGGCAGTGGAGTGCAACCATGTTGCCAACGCCATACCGGGTGCAAGACCAAGCGCCTGCGCCAAGGGGTTGACATGGCTGATGATGCCATCGGCTAGCGTGCTGGCGGCCTCGCCAATGCGCGCGCTGGTATGGGCCACGGTGGCTGCAGCCACGCCATGTTGGGCCAGCAGTGGCAAACCGGCAAGACCCGCGTTATCTTTGCCGACACCGGCGTCGTTGAATACCACCAACCAGGGCATGGCAACCAGCGCGTAGCGCGCGGCACTCAATCCACCGTGTGACCCGGTAATGGCAACACAGCCACGGTCCGATTCGGTGAGTTGGGCTGCCGAATCGACCACCCGTTGCACCCTGCCGGCTGGGCTATTAATCGTATTGTCTGGCGTCTTCAATCACCTTACCGTCGTTGGGTAGCGTGCCCACGGCCACCGCCTCGATGTGGGCGCGTAGTTTGGTCACGTCCCTCACCGCCGTGGCCAGCGTCTCACGCAGTGCATCGTTCATGGCATCGCATTCCACCCGCAGCGTCAGTTCGTCGTTGGCCATGGCGCCAGTCACCACCAAGCGCGCTTTGCTGCACTGCGGGGCGCGCTGCAACACCTGGGCCACTTGTGTGGGATGGACAAACATGCCGCGCACCTTGGTGGTTTGGTCCGCGCGGCCCATCCAGCCCTTAATGCGTGTGTTGCTGCGACCCGTGGGGCACGCACCAGGCAAAATGGCGGACAAGTCTCCGGTGCCAAACCGAATCAATGGGTACGCAGGGTTGAAGTTGGTTACCACCACCTCGCCCACCTCGCCTGGGGCCACGGGGTCGTTGGTGCCCGGCCGCACGATTTCAAGCAGCACGTCTTCGTCAACCACCAACCCTTCGTAAGCACTGGTCTCATAGGCAATCAGCCCCACGTCGGCGGTGGCGTAGCACTGCATCCCCTGCACGCCACGTTCGGCCAACCATTGCCTGAGTGAGGGGGGAAACGCCTCACCCGAGACCATGGCTTTGCGCAAAAAGGGTAGGGCCAGCTTGGCCTCTTGCGCACGCTCGAGCAAGATACGCAAAAAGCTCGGCGTGCCGCAGTAACCGTCGGGGCGCAGGTCGACCATGGCTTGCAGTTGTTGATCGGTTTGACCCGTGCCGCCGGCAAACACGCTGCAACCCAGGTGGTGTGCCCCGGTCTCCATCATGCTGCCGGCAGGGGTGAGGTGATACGAAAAACAGTTATGAATCAAGTCGCCGTCGCGAAAGCCCGCGGCAAACAGCGCCCGAGCCATGCGCCAATAGTTGGGTACGCTGCCCTCGGGTTCGTAAATGGGCCCAGGGCTGGCAAACACACGCGGCATGCGCGGTCCGTGCCGCATGGTGGCAAAGCCGCCAAATGGGCGCTCGGGGCGGGTGGCTTGTTGCTGCGCCAGCAACTCGCTTTTGCGCAGTACCGGTAGGGCCGCCAACTGCTCGCGCGTGGTCACCGCGCTGGGCTTGACTCCTTGTAGCCACTGTGCCATGGCCGGGCTGTGGCGCATGGCGTGGTCGATGTGCCCAGGTAGGGCCGCCAGCAAAGCCGCCTCACGTTGCGCAGGGGGCTGGGTCTCACGCGCGTCAAAAAACGTGCCTTCCATGGCTTAGGCCAGCCACCGCTTACGGCGTTTGTAGCTTTTAACGTCGCGAAACGACTTGCGCTCGCCGCCGCCTACGCCCAAATAAAACTCTTTCACGTCTTCGTTGTTGCGCAGCTCATTGGCTGGGCCATCCATCACAATGCGCCCCGACTCCATGATGTAGCCGTAATCGGCGTAGCGCAGCGCCATGTTGGTGTTTTGCTCGGCCAACAAAAACGTCACGCCCTCTTTTTGGTTGAGGTCTTTCACAATTTCAAA
>JAYPEA010000057.1:0-11068 GCA_038125525.1 Burkholderiaceae bacterium
ACTTTCACAACTGCGTGTACGACTTCTTGTGGAAGAACAACCGCCGCCGGTTTGCCGAAAAATTTCCAACCTGGGACGTGATACGCAAGTACAACAAAGACCATAAGCTGATTTTTGTCGGCGACGCCACCATGAGCCCCTACGAAATTTTGCAACCCGGCGGCAGCGTGGAGTACAACAACGAGGAACCTGGGGCGGCATGGATTAAGCGGCTGACGCAAGCGTTTCCTAAGTTTGTATGGATTAACCCCGAACCGCAGGGTGTATGGGCCTACCGACAAAGCATTGACGTGATGCGCCAGTTGGTGGACGAGCGCATGGTGCCGCTGACGCTTGGCGGACTCAATCAAGCCATTCAATGGCTCAATAAAAAATAGAAACCTTTATCATTCGCCTCAATCGAATTAATGATGGCGAATGAATGTTTTTTGATTCATACGACCTAGCTGACCCGAGCCGCTACCTTAGCCAATTGCTGGAGCACGCACACCGGCTGGGGGCATCAGACGTGCATTTGGAGTCGACCCACGACGCGCTGCGCGTGCGACTGCGGGTGGACGGTTTGCTGCACGAGCAGCCGGGCCCGGCCCCAGCCATTGGCGAGGCGGTGCTCTCACGCATCAAAATTTTGGCCAACCTTGACATTGCCGAGCGGCGCCTACCGCAAGACGGCGAACTTGCCGGCCATACCGTGGGCAAGCCCCACTGCTCGTATCGCATCAGCACCCTGCCCACCATTTATGGCGAAAACTTGGTGGTACGCGTGCTTGATACGCAGGCTCAACACCTTGCGCTTGACGCCCTGGGGCTGCAATCCGAACAGGCCCAGCAGTTGCGGCAAAGCCTAGCCGAGGGCCACGGCTTGGTGTTGTTTACCGGGCCCACGGGTAGCGGCAAAACGGTGTCGCTGTACGCGTGCTTGCAAAGCCTAAACCAAAGCCATTTAAGCCTAGCCACCATTGAAGACCCCACCGAAATTCGACTGCCCGGGCTCACCCAAGTCAACATTCACGAGCGCATTGGGCTGACCTTTGCCCACACCTTGCGCGCGGTGTTACGCCAAGACCCCGACGTGCTAATGGTGGGCGAAATTCGCGACAACGACACCGCCAACATGGCCATGCGGGCAGCGCAAACCGGACACTTGGTGCTCTCTACGTTGCACACGCGTGATGCGCCTTCGGCCTGGTTACGGCTGCTGCACATGGGGGTGCCAGCGTACCAAGTGGTCTCCAGCGTGCGGCTAATTGTGGCCCAGCGGCTGCTGCGCCGGCTTTGCCCGCACTGCCGTGTGCCCCTAAGCCAACCGCACCCGCACGGCCAGGCCCTGGGGCTTGACCCAAGCGACCAACTGCAAGCCTTTGGCCCATTGGGTTGCACACGCTGCCACCAGGGCTACCGTGGGCGTGTGGGGGTGTTTCAGCTTATGCCAGTTACCGATGCCTTGGAGCAAGCCGTGTTGCAAAGCGCCAGCGCACGACAACTGCGCCATGAGGCCCAGCGCCAAGGGGTGGGCACGCTACGCGAGCAAGCACGCGCCCGGGTGTGCGAGGGGCTCACCAGCATCGAGGAGGCGCTGGCGCAAACCCCAGCCGATGACCTGCCATGACCAACCGCCCGCCTAGCGCGGCCCAAGCCCGGTGGTGGACCACTCAGCTGGCGTGTTTGCTTGGCGCCGGTGTGCCGTTGCTGGTGGCGCTGGAGGCCATGCATGCCGACTCGGGCTGGCGTAAGCCACAACCGTGGTTGCGACCAATCATGCAACAGGTGCAGCGCGGCATGCCGCTGTCTGCCGCGCTTGGCCAATACCCTCGGGTTTTTGACGCCACTTACCTTGGCACCATTCGCGGCGCCGAGGCCAGCGGCGCCATGGCCCACGCATTGAACCGGCTCGCCGAGCGCGACCAACAGCGACTGCGCTGGCGGCGTCAACTCGGCGCGGCCATGGCCTACCCTTTGCTCTTGCTCGTGGCCAGTGGGCTGAGCCTGTGGTTCATGACCCAATGGGTCATACCCGACTTGGCCGCCGAATTCAGCGCCCAAGGCCGTGCGCTGCCGCCGCTGACTCAAATGGTGATTGCCCTAAGCCAAGCACTGCGCGTGATTACACCCTACTTGTTGCTGGTGTTGCCGCTGCTGGCGGTGTGGCTGTGGCGCCGGCAGCGCATGCACGGTGCCCACGCGGCTGGCACCAGCCCGGGCTTGTGGCTGCTGTGGCACCTGTGGGGGCTGCGCCACCTGGGGCGTTGTGTGGCCATGGCAGAGTGGGCACACACCCTCGCCACCTTGCTTGAAGCCGGGGTGCCGTTGCTGCAGGCGTTGCGCCTCACCGGGCAAAACGCTCCCCAACGGCCGTTGCGTGCAGCCACGGCACGCGTGGCGCAACGCGTGGCGCAGGGTAGCCCCTGCCATCAGGCACTGGCGCGTGAGACGGTGTTTGCTGCCACGCTGATTCAAATGGTCAAGCTGGGTGAACAAACGGGTCGACTCGCGCATGTGCTGGGCCAATGTGCAAATTTGTTGTCGCAACAGTACCAAAGCGCGCTGCAACGCCTAAGCCGCGTGCTCGAACCCACGCTGGTGCTGCTCATGAGCGCCATGGTGGCCACCTTGGTGCTGGCTATGTATTTGCCCTTGTTTGATTTGGGCAACCTGCTGCAATAGGCCAGCTGCGCTACAGTGGGCCCATGGCAAGTGGCAGGGCATGGGGACTCACGGGCGGCATAGGCAGCGGCAAGAGCACCGCGGCTAGGCTGCTTGGTGCCCTTGGCGCCGAGGTGGTCGATGCCGACGCGCTATCACGCGCGGCCACTGCCGCAGATGGCACGGCCATGCCGGCCATTACCCAAGTATTTGGCGCCTCGTACCTCAGACCCGACGGCGCGCTTGACCGCGAACGCATGCGCGCGCTGATTCTGTCCCGCCCAGAGGCCAAACGCGAACTCGAGGCGATCGTGCATCCGCTGGTGCGCCAAGGCATGGCGCGTGCGATCGCACGCAGCCAAGCCCCGGTGGTGATATGCGACATTCCGCTGCTGGCCGAGAGCCCCCAATGGCGCGGCCAGCTGTGCGGCGTGATGGTGGTGGAGTGCGATGAGGCGCTTCAAGTGCAACGCGTATGCCAACGCAACCAATTACCCGAGGCCACCGTGCGCCGGTGGATCAGCCAGCAAGCCAGCCCCGAGACGCGACGGCGGATAGCGGATGTGGTGATCCGTAACAACACCCAAGCAATGGCACCGCTGCAAGCCCAAATCCACGCACTGGCGGGTCGTCTGGGCTTATCATGACGGCTGCGCACCACTTTGCCCGGCAACGCCCCAGCCTACGCCAAACCAGCGATAAACACGGTCAGTGACGACTTTTGAATACCCACTTGGCGAAAAAACTCGCACCTATTTGCGGGCTGAAGAACTGCTGCAGCGACTGCACGACCTGATGGTGCGCGAGGACGCGGTGAGCCACCACGCGGCCATTCAGGCATTATTTGATCTGCAAGAAATGGCCAACCGAAGCGACATCAAGGGTGATTTAATCAAAGACCTTGAGCGCCAGCGCGTGGCGCTGAGCGGATTTAAGGGCAATCCGAGCATTTCAGAGGCGGTGCTCGAGGCGCTGCTGCAACACATCAAAAAAAGCCACACGGCGCTGGCGCAAAGCACGGGCAAACCGGGCCAGGCGTTGTCTGAGTCGGAATGGCTCAATGCCATTCGTGGCCGCATTGGTATTCCGGCTGGCACGTGCTCGTTTGATATGCCAGCCTACCACCGCTGGCGACAACTACCCGCCAGCCATCGCCGGGGGCACCTCCAAACCTGGGCGGAGCACTTCAAGCCCATGTCCGATGCGCTGCGGCTGTTGCTGGGCATGCTGCGTGACAACGCCGAGACCGTCTCGGTGGTAGCCGTGGGCGGGCAGTTTCAACAACCCTTGCCACAAGGCCGTAGCTACCAACTGCTGCGTATTGAACTGCCGCAAGACCGAGACGACGCGGTGCCCGAAATCAGCGCCAACCGCCTGCTGGTGAATGTGCGCTGGGCGCTACTGCAAGACGACTTACGGTGTGTGGCCGATGGCCGCGATATTCACTTTACCTTGTCGCTTTGCAACTAGGTAAACATGAACCCACCTCAAGCGTCACAAGGCCAACTCGCTGTGCACACGGTGCGCTGCCCCAGTTGCGGTCAGCCCTCAGTGTTCGGGCCGTCCAACCCGTACCGGCCGTTTTGCACTGAGGTGTGCAAAAACATTGACCTGGGCGCTTGGGCCAGTGAACAGTTTAGGGTAGAGGCCACCCCGCCCGACCCCAACGACCCGGACCACCCCTAACCCCGCGGCGCCCTCGTGCGGCTTTACGCGCGAGGGGCTTGCCGGTTGGCCACTGACGGAACGGGCAAGCCATCCACCGAGTCGTGCGCCAAGGCCTCAAGCAAGGGCACCGTGCCCGGCAACACCGGTTTGAGCGCCGTGGGCAGGCTCGTCCATGCGCAACGCTGCCCTTCGCGCATGTGCGGCGTGCCATGCCAGCCCCACACCTGAAACACGTGCAAACGCACCAAGGCGTGGTCGTAGTCAACCTCTTGCACACGCCACGGCATCAGGGTATGGGCGTCGATGCCAATTTCTTCAAACAATTCCCGGCATAGCGCCTGCACCAGGGTTTCGCCCACTTCGAGCTTGCCACCCGGAAACTCCCAATACCCGGCAAACACGCGCCCCGGTGGCCGGGTGGTTAACAACACGCCTTGCTCGGGATGACACAGCACCCCCACGGCCACCTCGAGTCGGCTAGCCATGGCAAGGCTTAGTCGTCAAGATACTGCCGGGCAAATTGCATGGCCACACGGCCGCTGCGCGCGCCGCGCTCAAGCGCCCAGAGCAAGGCCTCGGGTCGCGCGGCCTCGATTTGCGCGGCCGACAAGCCATGGGCGTGCAGCCACTGCGCCACCACGGCAAGGTATTCATCTTGGCTAAAAGGGTAAAAGCTGATCCATAAACCAAAACGTTCCGACAGCGAAATTTTTTCCTCCACCCCCTCGCCGGGATGAATCTCGCCGTCGTCACTGGTGGTGCTGCTGAGGTTGTCTTTCATCGTCTCAGGCAACAGGTGACGCCGGTTGCTCGTGGCGTACACCAGCACGTTGGAGTCGGTGGCGGCCACCGAGCCGTCCAGCATCGATTTAAGCGCCTTGTAAGCCGGGTCACCGGCCTCAAAGCTTAAGTCGTCGCAGTACACCACAAACCGCTCAGGCCGACCAAACACCACGTCGGCAATATCAGGCAAATCAACCAAGTCAGACTTATCCACCTCAATCAATCGCAACCCACGGCTGGCGTAGGCTTGCAAACACGCTTTAACCAGCGACGACTTGCCGGTGCCTCGGGCGCCGGTTAGCAGCACGTTGTTGGCAGGCAAACCGCGCACAAAGCGCTCGGTGTTGCGGCGGATTTTTTCTTTTTGCGGTTCAATTTCTTTAAGGTCATCAAAGGCAATGTGGGCCACGTGGGCCACCGGCTCAAGCAGAGCCTGCCCGCCGCGGCGCCGATAACGAAATGCCGAAGACGCCGCCCAATCAGGCGCTTGCAGCGGCTGCGGCACGGCCCGGCGTAACAAGGCAAGCGCCTCGTCGGCGCGTTGCAGCAGCGCCTGCGAAAAGTCAGCGGTTGGGTTCATGATCGGTAATCGGCGTTAATGGAGACGTAATCATGGCTAAGGTCGCAAGTCCACACCGTTTCACTCACCACGCCACGGCCCAACACCAAGCGAATGGAGATGTCGCTTTGTTGCATCACGCGCACGCCGTCGGCTTCGCGGTACGCGGGGTGTCGGCCCCCTGCGGTGGCCACGTGTACGTCGTCCAAAAACACCTCAACCCGCGACACATCAAGGTCGGCCACACCGGCGTAGCCCACGGCAGCCAAAATCCGCCCCAGATTGGGGTCGCTGGCAAAAAAAGCGGTTTTTACCAGGGGAGAATGCGCCACGGCATACGCCACCTGCAGGGCTTCGGCGCTGTGTTGGGCGCCTTCCACGCGCACGGTGATGAACTTGGTGGCGCCCTCGCCGTCGCGCACCAAGGCCTGCGCCAACTGCTGCGCCACGCTAAGCAAGGCATGCCATAGGGCTTGTCCGTCGGGGCTTTGCCACGTACTTACCGTAACCGGGGCCTGCCCGGTGGCCATGACCACCATGCTGTCGTTGGTGGAGGTGTCGCCGTCCACGCTGACGCGATTAAACGACGCATCGGCCAAGCGCTTGGCCAAGCCTTGCATCATTTCGGGGGCCACGGCCGCATCGGTGGCCAAGTAGCCCAGCATGGTGGCCATGTTGGGCCGGATCATGCCCGAGCCCTTGGCAATGCCAGTGACGGTTACCAAATGGCCTTGCAGTTCGAGTTGGTGGCTGTAGCCTTTGGGCTGGGTGTCGGTGGTCATGATGCCGCGCGCTGCAGCAAGCCAGGCATCGGCGTGCAAGGCCGGTACCGCCGATGGCAGCGCGGCCTCAATGCGCTCGATGGGTAGCGGCTCGAGGATGACGCCAGTTGAAAACGGCAGCACCTGCTCGGGTGCCACCCCCAACGCCCCAGCCGCGGCCTGCGCCATTCGTTTGGCGTGCTGCAAACCAGTTGGGCCTGTGCCGGCGTTGGCGTTGCCGGTGTTAATCACCAGCCCACGCACCCCAACCCCGGCAGCTAAGTGGGCCCGCGCAACCTGTACCGGTGCCGCACAAAAGCGGTTTTGGGTAAACACCGCATCCACTGCAGCGCCCGGACAAAGACGCATCAATACCAGGTCATCGCGCCCCGATTTACGAATACCAGCGGCCACCGCGGCCATATCCAGCCCAGCCACTGGCTTGAGCGATTGCGCCGTTGGAGGGGGCAAATTCACTGGCATGTCGTGCGACTCCTAGCTTAATGCACCGTGGCAATGCTTGTACTTTTTGCCACTGCCGCAAGGGCATGGCTGGTTGCGGCCGACACGCTCAACCTCTTGTTGCATCACCCATCCTGAAGCCGGCTGTGCCACCGGGTTGCCGCTTTCGTCAGGGCCGCTGGCCATCACGTGCTGCATGCCGCTGCCTTGCGCTTCGATGGCTTG
This sequence comes from Burkholderiaceae bacterium, assembly GCA_038125525.1. GTDB lineage: Bacteria > Pseudomonadota > Gammaproteobacteria > Burkholderiales > Burkholderiaceae_C > RS62. The sequence goes on from JAYPEA010000057.1 coordinate 7,102, forward strand.
AGCAGCCTCACTGGCTTGCTCGGGCTGGGCAATTTGCACGGTCAGCAAAATGCGCGTTACCTCATCGCGCACCTGATCGAGCATGCGCCCGAACAGTTCAAATGCCTCGCGTTTGTATTCTTGCTTGGGCTGCTTTTGGGCGTAACCACGCAGGTGAATACCTTGGCGCAAGTGGTCAAGCGCACTGAGGTGCTCGCGCCAGTGCGAGTCAAGCACCTGCAACAACACCATGCGCTCGAATTGAGAAAAATTTTCTTCGCCAATTTGTTGCAGCTTATCGTTGAACTGCGTATCAACAGCCTCAGTCACCAGAGCAAGCACTTCTTCAGCGTCCATCTCACTGGACTCGGCCACCCGCGCTGCCACGTCCAAACTGACCCCCCATTCGCCCTGCAGCGCTTGGCTAAGTGCGGGCAAATCCCACTGCTCCTCCACGCTGTCGGGCGGTACGTGCAGCGCCACCATGGCTTGCACGCTGCCGTGGCGCAAGGCGTCAACTTGCTCGCGCAGCATCTCAGCTTCCAAAATGTCGTTGCGTTGGGTGTAAATCACCTTGCGCTGGTCGTTGGAGACGTCGTCGTACTCCAACAACTGCTTGCGGATGTCAAAGTTTCGCGCCTCTACCTTGCGCTGCGCGCTTTCAATGCTACGCGTGACCATGCCGGCCTCAATCGCCTCGCCTTCGGGCATCTTAAGCCGGTCCATGATGGCGCGCACCCGGTCGCCGGCAAAAATCCGCATCAACGGATCGTCCAGGCTTAGGTAAAAACGCGAGGAACCAGGGTCACCCTGCCGCCCCGAGCGGCCGCGCAACTGGTTGTCGATGCGGCGCGATTCATGACGCTCGGTGGCGATGATGCGCAGGCCACCCAACTCAACAACCTGCTGGTGTTCTTTGTCCCAAGCCGCTTTAAGCTCGTCGCGTTTGGCCGCGTCGGCCGCCTGTGGCTGAGCCGCATCAATACCGGCTTGCAGCAACCACTTTTCAAGGTTGCCGCCTAAAACAATGTCGGTGCCGCGACCCGCCATGTTGGTGGCAATGGTGATGGAGCCCAAGCGTCCGGCTTGCGCGATGATGTCGGCCTCGCGCGCGTGTTGCTTGGCGTTGAGCACCTCGTGCGGCAGCTTGGCCTGGGTAAGCAACTGGGCGATGATTTCGGAGTTTTCAATCGACGAAGTGCCCACCAACACCGGTTGGCCGCGCTCATGGCAAGCGCGAATGTCTTCAATGGCGGCTTGGTACTTTTCAGGGGTGGTTTTGTACACCCGGTCCAACTCGTCTTTGCGGCGGTTGGGTTTGTTGGGCGGTATCACCACCGTCTCTAGCGAATAAATTTGCTGAAACTCGTAGGCCTCGGTATCGGCCGTGCCAGTCATACCTGCCAGTTTGTTGTACAGCCTAAAGTAGTTTTGAAACGTGATGGAGGCCATGGTTTGGTTTTCGGCCTGAATCGATACCGCTTCTTTGGCCTCGACCGCCTGGTGCAGCCCGTCGCTCCAACGCCGCCCGGCCATGAGCCGCCCGGTGAATTCGTCAACAATCACCACCTCGTTGTTTTGCACCACGTAATGCTGATCGCGCAGATACAGGTGATGCGCACGAAGGGCCGCCAGCACGTGGTGCATAAGGGTAATGTGACTCGCATCGTACAGCGAGGCGCCCTCGGGCAACAAGCCCGCCTTAGCCAGCAATTGCTCGGCGTGCTCGTGGCCTTGCTCGGTTAGGTACACCTGACGCGCTTTCTCGTCTACGGTGAAGTCACCCGGCTTGATCACACCCTCGCCGGTGCGCGGGTCGGCTTCGCCTTCTTGTCGCACCAGACTGGGCACCACCGCGTTAACGGCCACGTAGGTGGCCGTGTGATCTTCTGCCTGGCCACTGATGATGAGCGGGGTACGCGCCTCATCAATCAAAATGGAGTCCACCTCGTCGACAATGGCGTAATGCAGGGGCCGCTGCACGCGGTCGGCAGCAGCGTAGACCATGTTGTCACGCAGGTAATCAAAGCCAAATTCGTTGTTGGTGCCGTAGGTGATGTCACAGGCATATGCGGCTTGCTTTTGGCTGCGGTCAAGGTCGGGCAGGTTCACCCCCACCGTCATGCCCAAAAACTCGTAAATTCGTCCCATCCACGCCGCGTCGCGCGCCGCAAGATAATCGTTCACCGTGACCAAATGCACGCCCTGGCCGCGCAAGGCGTTGAGGTAAATCGGTAGCGTGGAGGTGAGCGTTTTGCCTTCGCCGGTGCGCATTTCGGCAATTTTTCCCTCGTGCAGCGCCAACCCACCCAGCAGTTGCACGTCAAAATGGCGCATCTGCAGCACACGCTTGCTGGCCTCGCGCACCAGCGCAAACGCGTGCGGTAACACCTGCTCGAGTGTGCTACCTTGCGCGACTTGCTGCTTGAGCGCTTGCGTTTGGGCGCGTAACTCGTCGTCTGTTTTGGCCTCGTAGGTGGCTTCAAGGCTGTTGATTTGCTGCACGGTTTTGCGATACCGGCGCAGCAATCGGTCGTTGCGACTGCCAAGCAATCGAGTGAGTATGTTCATGGTGATGCGTTAAATGCCGTTGTCATGAACCCGCCCCTGCGTGGCGGGCCCCAGGGTACCGCCGCAGCGGCCGGGGTGACAAAGCTAAGGAGCCCGCGCCTGGGCGGTGCTGCTGCGCGCCGAGGCCAAAAACTTAACCGGGTTGCGGGGGCGGCCTGCAGCCCACACCTCAAAGTGCAGATGCGGCCCAGTGGAACGCCCCGTGGAGCCCACCAGCGCGATCACTTGGCCACGCTTGACCAAGTCGCCCACCTTAACCTTCAGTTTGCTGGCATGGGCATAGCGCGTCGTTAGGTCGTTGCCATGGTCTATCTCAACCATCAGGCCATAGCCCGCGTGGCGCTCAGACGTGACCACCACGCCGCCAGCGGCAGCCCGAATGGGGGTGCCAGTTGGCGCCGGAAAGTCCAGCCCCTGGTGCATGGCACGCTGCCCATTAAACGGGTCGATGCGCATGCCAAACCCCGAGCCGTAGGCTGTGTCCACCGGCCGCATGGTGGGGCGCTGGGCTTGTTGCCACTGCAACTCAAACAACTGCGACTCAAGCACCGACAGGCTGTCGAGTCGAGTTTGGCTCAGCGCTTGCAAATCGGTTACGGCCGCAGAAAACTCGGCCGCGGACAGCGCTTGTCCGGGGGTTTCTGCCCCACCCTGGCCGGGCGGGTCTTGGGGTGCGTAGTTGACCCCGGCCAAGCGGGCAACGCGCTCGCCCAGCGCGTCGATTTGAATTAACCGAGCTTGCAATTCGCCCAAGCGGCGCGCCATGGCGTCAAGGTTTTCGCGCATCAGGCGCTTGGCCTCAACGTCGTCCACCACGTTACTCACCACCGCGATTTGGTGAATCCAGTTCCAGCCGTACCGTGCCCCCAACTGCAGCACCTGCATGTAGCCCCACAGCGCCATGGCCGAAGACAACAACACCGCAAGCAACACCAGCAGCGTCAGGCGCGCGCCAGACATCTCCAAGGCCCGCGAGCCGCTACCTTTGATGTCCGTGATAATGATGTGCATGTGGCTGCTTAACGATTTCTTATGGCGTCAACCCCTGCTCCGTTGACTGCCCACGCCGCTGCCTTACAACGTTTGGGCGATCTCAAGGGTCGTTTGGATCTTTCGGCTCGACGCTGGCAGCAGGTGCAGCAGCTGGTACCTGCGTCCATGCGTGCGCTGGTCAAACCCGGTGCCTGCGACGATTTTGATTGGTGCATTGTAGTCGCACACGCTGCAGCCGCGGCCAAATTGCGGCATATTGTGCCCGACTTAGAGCACGCGCTGGAGCAAAGAGAGGGAAGAAAAGTAAGTGTTCGCTTACGTGTCAGTGCGAATGGGTGAATACCCGGTTACTCGGTGAAGACCCGTACGCGGGATGGGATGGTGCCGGCTAGAGGAGTCGAACCCCCGACCTTCGCTTTACAAG
>JAYPEA010000058.1:0-10935 GCA_038125525.1 Burkholderiaceae bacterium
GTCCACATGTGCTCTTCGCCACGGGTGCGCCAAGCGTATTCGCCACCGGCGTCCAGCGCGTGCGCCAACACCGGGTCGTGCCCGTAGGCTGCGGCATGATCGCGCAGCGCTTCCTCAGCCAACTCAAACACGCCCACGCCTTCAACGCGACTGGGGGTGCCAGTGAAGTACTGTGCCACGGTGGCCGAGTTGATGCCCACGGCTTCAAACAGTTGCGCACCGCAGTAACTCATGTAGGTGCTGACACCCATTTTGGACATGATTTTGGACAAGCCTTTGCCAATGGCTTTGATGTAGTTGGCAATGGCTTTATCGGCGGACAAATCGCCCGGCAGGTCGGCATGCAATTGCTCCAAGGTGCGCATCGCCAGGTACGGATGCACGGCCTCAGCGCCGTACCCTGCGAGTACGGCAAAGTGATGCACTTCGCGCGCCGAGCCGGTCTCAACCACCAGACCGGCCGTGGTGCGTAATCCTTGGCGTATGAGGTGCTGATGCACGGCCGACAGCGCCAGCAGCGCCGGCATGGCCACGCGCTGCGCACTGACCGCACGGTCGCTCAGAATCAGAATGTTGTTGCCGTCTTGCAGCGCGTCCACCGCCTCGGCGCACAACGAGGCCAATTGCGCCTCAATGCCCTCCCGCCCCCACGCCTTGGGGTAGGTGATGTCCAGCGTGGTGCTGCGAAACTTGCCACGCGTGTGGCCAGCAATGTCGCGCAGCTTGGCCATGTCTTGCGCCGTGAGTATCGGCTGTGACACCTCCAGGCGCATGGGCGGATTGACCTGATTGATGTCAAGTAGGTTGGGCTTGGGGCCAACAAATGAGACCAGCGACATCACAATGGCCTCGCGAATCGGGTCAATCGGCGGGTTGGTGACTTGCGCAAACGTCTGCTTAAAGTAGTTGTACAGCGGCTTGGCGCGTTGGGAGAGCACCGCCAGCGGGCTGTCGTTGCCCATTGAGCCGGTGGCCTCCTCGCCATTGGCGGCCATGGGGCTGAGCAAAAACTTGATGTCCTCTTGGCTGTAGCCAAAGGCCTGCTGCATGTCCAGCAAAGCCTCATCGCTTGCGGGACTGGGCTGGGCCGTGGGTAAGTCGTCAAGGTGGATACGCAAGTTTTCTATCCACTGTTTGTAGGGCTTGGCGTTGGCCAGGGTGGCTTTAATTTCCTCGTCTTCGATCAAACGCCCTTGCTCAAAATCAATCAAAAACATGCGCCCGGGTTGCAGGCGCCATTTGCGCACCACCTTATGTTCAGGCACAGGCAAGACGCCCGACTCCGAGCCCATGATGACCATGTCGTCATCGGTGATGCAGTAGCGCGAGGGGCGCAGGCCGTTGCGGTCTAGGGTGGCGCCGATTTGACGACCGTCGGTAAACACGATCGAGGCCGGCCCGTCCCACGGCTCCATCATGGAGGCGTGATATTCGTAGAACGCGCGGCGGCGTTCGTCCATGTGCTCGTGCTGCTCCCACGGCTCGGGAATCATCATCATCACCGCATGCGCGATGGGGTAGCCGGCCATGGTTAACAGCTCAAGGCAGTTGTCAAACGTGGCGGTATCGGACTGGCCGGCAAAGCTGATGGGGTACAACGCTTTGAGATCGTCACCCAACACCGGCGAGGACATGACGCCTTCGCGTGCACGCATCCAGTTGTAGTTACCGCGTACGGTATTGATCTCACCGTTGTGCGCCACCAACCGGTACGGATGGGCCAAAGGCCACTCGGGAAAGGTATTGGTGGAGAAGCGCTGGTGCACCAGGCCCAGCGCCGAGGTGCAGCGGGGGTCTTGTAGGTCAAGAAAGTACTCGCCAACCTGATTGGCAAGCAACAAGCCCTTATAAACCACCGTTCGGCTGGACATGCTGGGCACGTAGTACTCTTGGCTGTGCGTCAGTTGCAATGACGTAATGGCCTCGCTGGCCACCTTGCGTATCAAATACAGCTTGCGCTCGAGCGCATCTTGCACCAACACGTTGTCGCCGCGGCCAATAAAGAGCTGCATCATGCACGGCTCTTTTTCGCGTACCGCTGGCGACATCGGCATGGCCGTGTTGACCGGCACCTCACGCCAGCCCAACACCACCTGACCCTGTTCGCGTGCCGCGCGCTCCAGCGCGCGTTGACAAGCACGACGTGACGCGGTTTCTTTGGGCAAAAACACCATGCCCACGCCATACTCGCCCGGCGGTGGCAGGTTCACGCCCTGTTTGGCCATTTCCTCGCGGTACAGTGCGTCGGGCAACTGCAACAAGATACCGGCGCCGTCGCCCATGAGCGCGTCGGCCCCCACCGCACCCCGGTGGTCAAGGTTTTCCAAAATCTTAAGCGCCTGCTCCACGATGGCGTGTGACTTGTGCCCCTTGATGTGCGCCACAAAGCCCACGCCGCAGGCGTCGTGCTCGTGTTGCGAATCGTACAAACCGTGGGTGGCAGCGAGTTGGCGTTGCATAAGTCAGGCAATCCTATGGGGCAGGTCATGCACCGTTGGGCCACGCAAATGGACCTTTGCCTAGACGGCAGTGGCATGACGGGATATGTCAAAAAAGAGAGCGGAGCATAAGGGACAACCCGTACCCTGGCAAGTCTTTTTAATTGGGGTCAGGTTATTATTAAATCAATCCTACACGAACACACAATTTAATTGGGGACAGGTAATAGCTTGGCAGGACGGCCGCGTTGTCCGGGGCGAAGACGGCGACCGCTGGCCGCCTCAAGGGATTGCACAAAAGCCTCATCTCCACGCGCCAAACCACGGCGAACTGTGCGCTCAATTGATTGATTTTCCTTTGTTTTTGTCCAAGTAAGTACACACTTTTGATACGCCTCCTCGCGTGCAAACGGGGTGTTGCCCAAACCCCAATACGGTGCCAGCGCCACCAAGCCACGTTGTGCGGCGTGCCCAGCGTAATGGCCATGACTGCTCCACGGCCACTGACTCGGATGCGAGGCGTCGCCGTCGGTCACGGCCAGCCAATCGCAGTACAACATGCCGTCGAGGCCATGGCGCTCGGTTTGCAACACACCGGCGCGAAAACGCCCATCCCATAACGTGCCGCGGCGCCCGTGGCGGGCATTGAAATCGCGCACATAGCGCCTGCCTATGCCTTGCACCCAGCGCGACAACGCCGTGCTATCGACTGGCGTGGCCAACAGCGCCAACCGCTGATGGCTTAGGCCATAGGCGTGTAGCCGAACGCCTTGTTCGGTGGCCACGGTTTTTACCGTCTGGATGCAAGCCTGGCGGTCTTGGTCGTCACGGGCGACAGCTTGCCCGTCGTGTCCGCACAGCAGCAACAGATGCAGGCGATGCGGCAGACACAGTCGGGGTTGTCGTGCCATGGACTTTAGGCGTCAAAAATACGCTGCCCGGTGAGGCGCTCGTGCTCACGCAAGGCAAATCGGTCGGTCATGCCGGCAATGTAGTCGGTCACGCCACGCGGGGTCACGGGTTGACCCTCGGGCATGGGCAGCGCGCCATGCAAATAGGCGTCAAACAACGCTTGTACCACCTGCTGGCCCTGTGTCATGCTGTGACTAACCTGGGGGTGCCGGTACAGGTGCTGCATGAGTACCGATTTGAGTTGTTGCAACCCCTGCGCCACCGGCAACGAAAACCCCACCAAGGCCGGCCCAGCGCGCACCGCCTGGGTGTTGGCCGGGGCATGCTGTTGCAACTGCGCCTGCGTATGCGCAACCAAGTCGTGCACCAGCAGGCTGAGCAAGGAACGCAGCACCATGTACAACTCGCGCCGGGTGTGCGCCCCGCGGGGCGCTACCTCGGCTTGGCGGCAAGCCCGCTGCCATAGCTCGAGTGGCCACAGCACCTCGGTGGCCAACAACGCCGAGCGTAACCCGTCATCGATATCGTGCGTGCAGTAGGCAATTTCATCGGCCAAGTTGCACAGTTGGGCCTCAAGCGACGGTTGGCCACCGTGCAAAAAGCGTGCGCCCACACCGCCGGGCTCATGCGCCTCAAGTACGCGGGCGTGTCGCGCCGCGCAGTGCTTCAAAATGCCCTCGCGGGTTTCAAAACAAAGGTTTAAGCCGTCAAACGCCGCGTACCGTAACTCGAGCTTGTCTACCACCCTCAGGCTCTGTAAGTTGTGCTCAAAACCCTGCAAATCCAACGCCACGGTTTGTGGCCCTAGGGTGCGCCACGCGGCGTTCAGCGCGTCTTGTCCGGCGTGGCCAAAAGGCGTATGCCCCAGGTCGTGTGCCAAGGCAATCGCCTCCACCAAGTCTTCGTGCAGATGCAGGCGCCGCGCGGCACTACGGGCCAATTGCGCCACCTCAAGTGAGTGTGTTAGCCGGGTGCGAAACAAATCGCCCTCGTGATTGATGAAGACCTGCGTTTTGTAAACCAGGCGGCGAAATGCACTGCTGTGAATCACCCGGTCGCGGTCGCGCTGGTAAGCGTTACGCGCGCCGTCGTCGGGCTCGGGTACGCGGCGCCCACGTCCACGCTGTGGCACGCTGGCGTATGGGGCCAGCGATTCGATCACGCCAAACCAGCGTGGCGCAACATGGCCAGCACCTCATCATCGGGCACGGCAAGCACGCGAGCTTGGCCCACCTGCGGCACCAACACGTAGCGCACCGCCGCGGCTTCGGCCTTTTTGTCTGCACGCATCAGCGCCAAATAACGCGCTGCCTGCCCATCCGCGGGCACATCGGGTAGCGCCGGGGCCTGCACCGGCAAACCCGCAGCCTTTAGCAAGGGCACCAAACGCTGCAGCACCGCGCCGTCATGGCCCAATTGCTGCGACAAGCGTGCGGCCAACACCATGCCTGCAGCCACGGCCTCGCCATGCAGCCACCGACCGTAGCCCATGCCGGCCTCAATCGCGTGGCCAAAGGTGTGGCCAAAATTCAACCACGCCCGCATGCCTTGCTCGGTTTCGTCTTGCGCCACCACCCAAGCCTTGATTTCGCAACTGCGCCGCAACGCCACGTGCAGCACCTGCGCATCACGCGCCACCAGCGCCGGCATGGCCCGCTCGAGCCAAGTCAAAAAATCGGCGTCAACAATAAAACCCAGTTTGATGATTTCAGCCAGTCCGGCGGCGTATTCGCGCGGCGGCAAGGTGGCCAGTGTTGCGGTGTCACACACCACACGGCGCGGTTGGTAAAACGCCCCCACCATGTTTTTACCCAGTGGATGGTTGACCGCGGTTTTGCCGCCCACCGAGGAGTCCACCTGCGCCAACAACGTGGTGGGCACCTGAACAAACGGCACCCCACGCATGTAGCAAGCGGCGGCAAAACCGGTCATGTCGCCCACCACGCCACCGCCTAGGGCAAACAGCACCGTCTTTCGGTCGGCTTGGTGCCCAAGCAAGGTATCAAAGATGGTTTGTAAGTGCTGCCAATCTTTGTGCTGCTCACCATCGGGCAAGGTGTGCACCAGCACCCGAGAATAATGCCCCTGCAGTGCCTGCTGCAGGGGTTGGGCGTACCAAGGCGCCACCACGGTGTTGGTCACAATCAGCGCGGTGTGTGCCGCGGGCAAATCGTCCCAGGTGCGCGCCTGCGCCAGCAACCCTTGCCCCAACACAATGGCGTAACTGCGCTCACCCAGCTCAATGCGCAAGGGTTGCGGGTTGGGCTGTGCAGAAAAAGCAGGCAGAGAACTCATGGCGTGGGGGGTGACATTGCAGCCCACGAGTGTAGCGCCGGATGCTACAGACTACGCCGCAGACAATCCAGCCACCAGCTCGCGCATGGCCAAGGGTAAGCTGCCGTGATCGGTGGTTAACACCAACTGCGCCACCTCGCGGTACAACGGATCGCGCTGGCTGTGCAAGTCGCGCAAACGTTGCAGGGGCTGGTCGGTCTGCAACAAGGGGCGGGAGCGGTCGTGGCGCAAGCGCCGCCACAGTGTGCCGGGCTCGGCGCTTAGGTAAACCGAGAAGCACGACTGGCGTAGCGTCTGTCGATTGACCTGACGCAGCACCGCGCCACCGCCGGTGGACAGCACCGAAGGGCCGCGCCCAACCAACTGTTGCAACATGTCGGTCTCTAGGGTACGAAACGCGTCTTCGCCGTGGGCCTCAAACCACTGCCGAATGCTGCTGCCCACCTGCGCCTCGATGGCCGCGTCCACGTCCAAAAAGGGTAAGTCCAGGCGTTGCGCCAGCATGCGTCCCAGCGTGGTTTTGCCGGACCCTGGCATACCAATTAGCGCAACGATGTTTGGCTGACTGTCCAACGACGACCTCCTGTAACGGGCACGGCCCCCAGCGATGAAAAGAGTGCCCTATTCGCCCCTCGGATCAGTGTACAGAACTGTTTGGCGGGCTCAGCGGACATTTCAACCAGCCAAGTAGGTTGGCACACCCAACAGGTCTTACACTATGTGTGAAAGCCGAGACAGGACACAATGCCAGCTAAGAAAAACGACGGAAAAAAAGAAACTCGGAAGCCTGAACGCGGCAGCGACCAGCTACCGACCTGGGTGCGTTGGCCCCTGTATCTGACTGGCCTCACCGTAGCCGCGGCCGTAGCCGCGACCTTGGTAGGCCTGCTTGCATTGATCCTAGCTTTACCCAAGCTTCCAACAATTGAGGAAGCAAAGTACTACCAGCCTAAATTACCCTTACGGATTTACAGCGCTGACTCACAGCTATTAGCTGAGTTCGGGGCCGAGCGTCGGGTCTACACCGAAATCGACAAGACGCCTGATACCCTCATACACGCCGTCTTGGCAGCAGAAGACGCGAACTTCTTCCAACATCGGGGAGTGGACCCCAAGAGTTTGGCTAGGGCAGTCCTCGCTAATTTGAGTAGGGCAAAAAGCCAAGGCGGATCCACGATTAGTATGCAGGTTGCGAGGAACATGTACCTCAGCTCGGACAAGACATACATACGTAAGTTTTATGAAATACTTCTTACTTTAAAACTGGAGTTACAACTAACAAAAGAGCAAATTCTGGAAATCTACATGAACCAGATTTATCTGGGTCAACGCGCCTACGGATTTGGTGCTGCCGCGAACGCGTATTTTGGTAAGACTCTTGCTCAGATAAGTGTCGCTGAGGCCGCAATGCTAGCCGGACTACCCAAAGCTCCATCCGCCTACAACCCCGTGAGAAACTTTGCCCGGGCCACAGTTCGGCAGCACTATGTACTTGAGCGGATGGTTCAAAACGGCTTCATCACGCCAGCACAGGCCCTACAAGCCAAAGCCGAGAGGCTAAAAATAAAGAAGGGGCAAGCTCAGATACCCACCCATTCGGACTACGTCGCGGAACTCGTTCGAGAGGCGATGACGCAGAGATATGGCGATGCCGCTTACACGATGGGATTAGAAGTCCACACGTCAGTCAAGACTGAAGAGCAAAATGCGGCGTACCGTGCGCTGCGAGCGGGGCTCATGAGATACGAAGCTCGCCAACCCTACCGGGGGCCAGAAAAGCAGTTGATCCTCCCAGTAGGGCCTGAGGCTCGAGCAGAGCTCATCGATGAAGCCCTCGACAGCCTACCGAATCATGGAGATTTACTCGCCGCCGTTGTGCTGTCAGTCCAAAAGGGAAAAGTCCGCGCCTCGATGGAGGGCGCTAGAACAATTGAAATCTTGCCCGAAGGCCTCAAAAACGTCCAAAGTTATCTCGGAGCGGACGTCCCGGGAGCAAAGCAAATACGTCGCGGTTCGATCATCAGAGTGCAACAACAACAAGATAAATCTTGGCATGTTGTCCAAGTCCCACAAGTTGAGGGAGCCCTCGTAGCCATGGACCCTCAAAGCGGCGCAATAACGTCTCTGGTCGGTGGATTTGATTTCAACAATAACAAATTTAATCATGCCACCCAGGCGTGGCGCCAACCCGGTTCCAGCTTTAAGCCAATCATTTACTCAGCCGCATTAGAGAGAGGGGTAGCGCCCAAAAGCCTTGTAAACGATGGGCCGATATTTTTTACCGCCACAGAGACTGGGGGGCAGGCCTGGGAGCCAAAAAACTATGGCGACAAATTCGACGGGCTAATGACAATGAAGGAGGGGTTGGCACGCTCAAAAAATATGGTCTCAATTCGCGTGTTGCAAGTCGTTGGCACGGAAAGCGCACAGAAATACGCGACAAAGTTTGGTTTCAGCAAAGACCGACACCCGCCCTATTTGACATTAGCGCTGGGGGTGGGCAGTGCGACACCGTTACAGATGGTGACAGCGTACAGCGTATTTGCTAACGGCGGCAAACTGGTCACGCCACACCTCATACAAAAAATCCAAAATCAGCGTGGCGAGACTCTTTTTGACATCAGCGAAACTCCACCTAAGGTCACCCGGGCCGTATCAGAGGCCAATGCCTTCATGATGAATATGCTTTTGCAAGAGGTCACACGAAACGGGACCGGTCGCAGAGCACAACGTGAGCTGAAAAGACCAGACCTATTCGGTAAGACCGGGACAACAAACAACGCACAAGACGCTTGGTTTGTCGGGTTTCAACCCAAAAAAGCCGCAGCCGTCTGGGTTGGCTACGACAATCCACGAGATTTAGGAGACAGGGAGACTGGTGGGGGCTTGAGCTTACCAATTTGGATTGATTACATGCGGGAGGCTCTCAAGGATGAGCCTGTCTACACCTACCCGCAACCCGAAGGGACGATGTGGATCGATGGCGACTGGTACCTAACGGAATTCGGACCGGACCGTATGATTAAAGTGTTGGGCGATCCGAGTCTCGAAAAGCCTATCCCCAAAGAGGAGACAGAGGCCGAACTTCCTCAAGAGAAGAAGGATATCCTGAAGCTCTTCAGGAATTGATTTCAAGCTGTAACGGTGACCCTGCATGCTCGGACATGTGTCGGGTCAAGTCAGCAAAAAGCTCTGTGCCGGCTTTGGTGTCCTGCCATCGATCGCCGCCCCACTGGTAGTGAAAGCCACCAGATCGAGCGGCCACCCAAATCTCGTGCAATGGCGGCTGCAGGTTTACAACCATCTGACTGCGATCACGGAAAGTTAAAGTCACCATGCCGCCCACTCGCTGATTGTCGATGTCGATATCCGTCTCGTCATTTATTCGGTCACACGCCTGCTCTAACGCTGTTAAAACGTATTCGGCTCGGTCGAGGTATTCAGTATCTGTCATTACAATAAGTCTATGAAAAATCAAAAAAAGATTTTAGGCGCGGTTTCCCGCGTGTGTCTGGCCCTCGGGCTATCGGCCCTCGTGGCCAGCGGGTTAGTAGGGTGCGGCCAGAAGGGGCCGCTTGTCCTGCCGTCATCGGTACAAAGTCAATAATTTAATGGCACCATCCCCACGTTTGCCCGCCGGCAGCTGCCTACAGTACGTTGGCGGGGAACTCTACCTTGAGGGAGTACCGGTCCACACACTAGCGAAAGAATTCGGCACTCCGCTGTTCGTTTACTCGAAGGCATCCGCAATCGGGACCCTCACGAGTTACACGCGCGGGTTCAACGGGCACCCCCACCGCATTCATTACGCAATGAAGGCAAACAGTAACCTGGCAATACTCCAGTTGTTTGCGCGTGCGGGTTGCGGCTTTGATATTGTGTCTGCAGGCGAGTTTGCAAGAGCACTCAAGGCGGGCGCCAAGCCTGAGTATTGCGTCTTTTCCGGTGTCGGTAAGACGGCATCAGAAATCGACTACGCGCTCAGCCATGGCGTTGGCTGCTTTAATGTTGAAAGCAGGTCAGAGCTTTTATTGATTAGCCAAAGGGCCCTGGCACTGGACAAGACTGCACCTATCAGCCTACGCGTCAACCCGGACGTTGACGCCAAAACCCACCCCTACATCTCGACCGGCCTGAGAGACAACAAGTTCGGTATCGCGCACGACGAGGCGATTAATGTTTATCGAGAGGCCAAAGAGCTTCCCGGCTTACAAATTGTCGGCATCGACTGTCACATCGGCTCTCAAATCACACAGATTACACCCTTTATGGATGCGTTAGAGAGGGTGCTCGATCTGGTCGATGAGTTGTCCCGCGTGGGGATCGAGCTCAGCCACATCGATCTAGGCGGAGGGCTCGGAATTGACTACAGCGGGGAGGATGTCCCATCGCCTGAAACGCTCTGGAGGGCAGTCATCTCGCGGATGAAGGCGCGAGGGGCGGGTAATTATGAGGTGTGGTGTGAGCCTGGCCGCTCACTGATAGGAAATGCTGGCATCTGCATCACAAAGGCCCTTGTGTGCAAGAACACCCCAGAGAAAAACTTCTTAGTAGTTGACGCCGCCATGAATGACCTCCCAAGGCCGGCGATGTATGGCGCATTTCACGAAATTGTCCCTGCCACAGTTGGCGCTGGCGAGGCATCCACTTGGGAGGTAGTGGGCCCAGTCTGTGAGAGTGGTGATTGGATTGGAAAAGAGCGAAGCCTCTCTGTTTCAGAGGGGGATCTTCTAGCGGTCTGCTCGACCGGCGCATACAGCATGAGCATGTCGAGCCAATACAACTCGCGCCCCCGAGCAGCCGAAGTGCTGATCGACGGGGAAAGCGTGCATGTGATCAGGGACCGCGAGTCAGTTGAAGACTTATGGCAGCGAGAGCACTTACTTCCGTGATACTACGCAGAGCGTCTCGCACGGAGACGCCCAAACTCGATTAGCCTCTCCTTGATCGGTGGTGTTCGCATCAACAGCAAAGCAAACAACACACCGCCCCACAGCCAAACCTCTCCAAAGTTGAGCTTCCCGCTCCGCATCCAAAAAAAGTGGAGTACGGCCAGAAAAGCAACAACATAAATCATCCGGTGGATCCTCTTCCACCGATTGGGCCCCAGCCTTCGGAGGATTGCCTTCGGGGAAGTGATGGCCAGCACCAAAAGCATCACCCAAGCCAAGATCCCCACCGTGATAAACGGTCGATCCATGACGTCGATCCACACCTCTGCGAGGTCAACTGCTTTATCGAACACCATGTAGGCCAGTAAGTGCAGGCTCCCGTAGAAAAAGACAAACAG